>CALMYE010000177.1 GCA_937873425.1 uncultured Sphingopyxis sp.
ATCGCCAATGCCTTGTCGACGAAGAGGCCGATCCGCTGCCGGCACCAATCGTCCGAAGCGCCAAGATCGAGCAAATATGCGCCGATGCCGAGCTGGGCCACGATCCCCGCCTGATAGAGAAGGTCGTGCGGATGCCGATATAGCCCCGCGGCTACGCCCCGGTAGAATTCCTCCGCTCGCTCGAAGCGATCGGCGCCGCGGCCTTGCAGTCCACGCCCCCCATCGCTCACACTGTCGTCGATCGGCAATATGCCGGTCAGCAAAAGTCCTCCGCCGGCGCGCACAAGGCCCCGGCGCGACAAGCTCGTTGTCACGATCATCGTCTTCATCCTGCTGTTGTTCGGCCGCTGCCCGGCGAGGGCCTCAAACGACCGAGGTCAATGAAATCAGACTTTTCGCTGTCGCGCTATACCCAGAAAGGGGGGTGTGTCTGACGTCAATAATACGGCTCCGCCGAAGCCTCACTGGCGCGAATATCCCCCGACATTTCGTCTGGAAAGTGCGGAATTCTGCGGCTGATGGATTGGGGGAGGGTGTTGATCGGAGAATTGGATCGCGGAAGTGCGGGCCACCGACCGGCATCCGCCGATCGGTAACCTGCTCTACTCGCTAGGGCCGCGATTCTGCGATCGCGACCAAGCTCGCCGTGCCCCTGCGGGTCTCGGCCCTTCGGGTAACGATCAGGGGCACGGGAAGATGGTCGGCCGCCTTTTGGCGCCCGCAGTCGTTTTCGAGGCCTCGCCACGCTATTCGCGTGCCGAGGCGCCAGGGTGCGCGCAAACCTGTCCCGCTCCCTTCTACGCCGCCTTTCAGGCTCCCGGCGTCGCATCCGGCGGCGCGCGGGGACGCGCCCTGCGGGCGCTCAAGCAGAAAACCGGCCCTCCGGGCCTACGGTTTCCACCGCTACGCGGCGGAGCCTCCGTTTTTCAGCTTGCCCCGCGCTGTCCCCCGTCTGCTTCTTGGGGCCTGCGACGGCGGCTCCGAAGGGGATAGACAGGTGAGGGAATCGCATCGCTTTCCCCTACCAATTTGGAACCGGCCCTCGTCGGGCCGGGAGATCTTCGCTGGCCGCGCTACCGCGCGTCTGTTTGTTGCTCCGGCTCACCAAAGAGGATCGGAATTTCGTCAAGAAAACAATGCGATAGACCGGATTTGACGGCGCCGCTATTAAGTAATGGTCAAGACGGCAACGCCGCTTTGACTTTCTGAAAAGGGGCATCGCCCTGAATTTATGGAGATACTTCATGGCTAATATTGGCAATCTCAAGAAGAACAGTGACGGCGTTTTCATTGGTCGTATCGATACCGTCGCCTTTTCTAACGTCGTTGCGCTGCGTCCGGTCATCAGCCAGAATGACGCGGCGCCCAAATATGAGGTCATGGCGCTGACCCCGGCGCGCACCTGGGCCAAGGTCGGGGCGATGTTCGAGCAGATCAAGAAGTCGACGGGTGAAGTCTTCTATCAGGGTCGCATCGACGATCCGAGCATGGCGAACCCGATGGACATTGCGCTGTGGCATGACCGCGAAGGGGGATTTGCCGTCCTTTGGAGCCGTCGCCGTCCGCGTCGTGAAATCCCCGCGGGTCAGGCCGAACAGGACCTGCCGCCCGTCGGGCAGAGTTCGGACGATGGGATTGGCGGCGACTCCGGTCTGGGCGACAGCACGGCACCCGATGCGCCGCAGACCGGCAAGGGCAAGGGCGCAGCAGGGAAGGGGGGCGAAACCGCCGACAAGGCTACCGCCTGAATGAAGGAGGCCGGGAGAGGGTCTAGCTCTTCCGGCCTCTCATGGCTGAACATTGGTCAATGTCCGCTTCGATGCTTATCCAGTTTCCGAAGCGGCGAACAGGAAATTTCATCATGGCCCGCTTCGATAACTTCGCCGACCTCGCAGAACATTATGCCAGCCTCACCAGCGCCGACGCCTTCGCGGGCGCTTTCACCAGCGAAATTGCCGCCAGCCAGCTTTCCATCCACGACGAACCCACGGCCGACGACTTGCCCGACGCCGATGCAGCGCGCGCCGTTGCTGCCCACGTCACCGGCGAGATTTTCAACCTCTTCGCCGATACGCGCCTTGCACCTGTCGCACCTCGCATCGCTTGGGGGATCGTCAACAGCTTCCACAAGGTGGCGCAGCAGCTTTCACGCCAAGAGGATGACGCCGCGCGCGAGCTTGGCGAGCTGGCGCGCATCATGGACCCTTCCGAAATCCACGCGGTGAAGGTCGAGGAGACGCAGCGCCTTTGCCAGTCGCTTCATGAAGCCGTCGCGGCGATCTGCGCGATGCGCGACCACGCCGCCGAGATTTACCGCGTCGAATGCGGCCAGCCTTGGTCCGCTACCACCGGCAGCCGAACGGGCCGCACCTTGACCGCCTCGCAGATCGACGCGCGCGACTTTCTCGCAGCGCGCGCGGTGGAAAAACGGGAAGCACACGCCCCGACTGGTCCGGTTGTCGTTTTGTCGGGCGGGCAGGACTGGACCGAGCATAAGGCGCTTTGGGATCGTCTGGACGCGATCAAGGCCCGCATTCCCGCGATGACGCTTGTCACGACTGCGCAGCACAAGGGCGCCGACGCCATCGGCGCCGCATGGGCCGCAGCGCGCGGGGTGCCGCTTGTCGCCTTCCGGCTCAATCGCCAGCTTGGCAACCGCGCCGCGTTCGAGCGTAACCGTTCTATTCAGCGATTGCTGCCAGTTGAAGCCGTTATTTGCGAAGGCAGCGGCGTCCAGATCAATCTCGCGCAGAATCTTCGCGCCGCTGGCGTCCCGCTCACCATCTTCAAACACGCAGATTTTGCGATCCGCGATCAGGCTCACGCCTGATCGCATTTCGCCCACCCGGAGAATTACGATGCGCCTCTATCTGACCAGCACTGGCGAATGGACGGGAAATCAAAGTGACGCAGCGGGCTTGGTCCGCGCGAACGGCGGGACCTGGGAACAGATCGACGTTCCGACCGACAAGCCGGGCCTGATTGCTTGGCTCACCCAGCAGTGGACGCGTTTTCCGACGATTGCGGCACCGTCGGCGCCGATAACGGCGCCGACCGAAACCGACGCGCAGCGAGCGGAAAGCCTCCGCCGGATCAGCATCGAGGAAGAGATTCAGAATTGCGACCTTCCCCACCTCGCAGTGCTCGCGGAAAATGTCGCTTGGCGCTTCCACGAACTGGCGCGGGCCTCGAAAGACGATTGACCCCAAAAACTGACGACATTCGATTTTCTTGATACACGGGCCGAAGGAGCCGAACCGATGAATGTAGAAATTCTCGCTCACCCCGAGTTGAAGTCCGCGCTTAACCGCCTGATAGACCTTGCGCGCGCCGACACCGGCCAATCGGCCCGCGTCACGAATTTTCTCCTCGCATGGTGGGACGGCGACCAGTGGGGAAACTTCCCGCTGACTGACCTGTTCGGCGTTGACCGGGACGTTGCCGCTGACATGGCTACCGTCTTTGCGTTTCTCGGTCAGCATGGCGGGGCCGTCTACATCGATGCTTTCGGCGACCAGTATCGCGGTCAGATGGCCGATCTGGTCGACCGTTGGCGCCCCGACTAGGGCGCCTGCCGTTCGCGGCGCCACTTCGTAATTTTCCCAGCCCTTATTGTCGCAGCAGCCGTGGGAGCATCCACCCCAGCGTGGCCGCGCTGCGTCGGATATCGTGTTATGCGCTTCACACCCCATCAGGGAATCTATGCCTACGAGCGGACGAACCGGAAATTGAAGGCGGCGGAACGCCGCCTGCGTCTGGATCGCGAGAAATTCCCGCTCTTCGCCGCCGAGATCGCCGAGAGCCAGCCCACACCGGAGGAATTGCTCGACGCGCGCGGCAGAGCATTCGTCGAGAACCAGCAAGCGAACCGCGATCGCGAGGCTCGAAACTGGTGGCGCGCGCGCGCCGAGCTGCGCGCGATCGCCGAACCGGATCGCGCCGCATTCATCCGCTATTGGGGTCGCTGCAAATGTCCCGGCAACGCGTGCTATTTGCTGACCTACATCAATATGTTTCGTGACGGCCGACTGATCGTTCACGAGGGCGAGGTACGTCCGCGTAGCGATGTCGAATGGGAGCGTGATCGCAAAGCCAAGATCGCGGCGATGTCGGACCTCGAACTGGACGTGATGATCCAGACGCACATCAGTCCGCTTCTTGCCGAATGGGGCCGCGTGGAACGTCGGCGCCGTGCGGAATTGAGCGCGGCCGTCCCGCCCGCGCGCTCCAGCTCGATGCGCCGCAAGCGGCGCGGCGTGCGGTGATGACCCCCCGCGCAGTTCCGCGATGTCATCTTGCTGAAGCACGACGGCGCCGAGCTGGTCGGGCGGCTGTTCG
>CALMYE010000178.1 GCA_937873425.1 uncultured Sphingopyxis sp.
TACGAGATAAGCTAGTGACTGGAGTTCAGACGTGTGCTCTCCCGATCTCAGCGCCGACGATGCGCCCGCCTCCGTCCGGTAGCGGCCGACCACCAAGATCGGAAGAGCGTCGTGTAGGGAAAGAGTGGAGGTCTCGGTGGTCGCCGTATCATTAAAAAAAAAAAGAGGCAGGACGCGCGGGGGGGAGGAGCCCATCCCCGACACCTTCCTCCCGGCCCCGCGGCCCGCCACGACGGCGGCGTCGTGCCCCACTGTCTTGTCCGCCTGCAGCGCACCGTCCCGCTCCGGGGGCGATGGACGCTTGCCATTTATGCTGGGTGCGCTGCCCGCGAGGAGTGAGGATTGCTTGTGCTTTCTGGATTCTAGTGTCTTGACATGGCTTTCCCGAATGATATCCTCTCGTTGCAACCTGGAGGACCTCCGCATGAAACGACTGGCGATTGCACTCACAATGCTGCTGACCGCCGGCGTCGCCCTAGCTGCCCCGACCCGCGCCGCGGTCATCAGCCGCGACTGGAAAACCCCCGGCGACGGGCTGCTCACCTACGACGACGTCAATCAGCGCGTGTGGCTGGATCTCACCGAGAGTCGGCTCTCGATGTTCGCTGGGACGACTTTCGAGCAGCGGTATCAGAATGCGCTGTTGGAGTTGGAGCCGGGGGGAGTGCTCGCTGGGTTCCAGGCTGCCACGCAGTTGGACATCGTCGCATTTGTAACTTCTGCAGGGATTGCCAGCTATAGCTTCGATTTTGTGACGAACGAAATCCCAACAATGCAGTTAATCGATCTTGTCGGTGCATCGTTCTATCCAGCAGTCGGCGGAGTCGTATCCTTCGGCCTCCTTGACGAGCTTAGCGCACCTCCTCAAAGTCCGATCAATCAACGTTTGACCGCCCAACTCTTCATTAATCCGGATAGTGGACCTGCTGGCGTGGCTGGTCTATTCATTGCGCCAGGCGCCGGAGACACGTTGTCACAAGTTGGAAATACAGGCATCTGGCTATATCGTGCTGTTCCTGAGCCGAGTGGATTGATTGCAAGCCTTATTGCTATCGGCGTCACTGGATTTCGCCGCGGGTTACGAAAACGCGGCGCACACTGGCCTGCTAAGGGACATGGGCGACGACTTGCTTTTGAAGTGCTCGAACATAAGCAAGTCCTTTCCATTTCAGCCGATATTGTGTTTCTCGTGGACCAATCACAGTCGGTGTCTGGGGAAAGCACCCAGGCTTGGCTGCGCACTTCTCTTGTCCCAAGACTGGAATCAACGGGGTTTGCCGATAGCCTAGCAAAAAAAGGGATAGATAATATCCAATATGGTCTCGTCGGATTTTCTGGAGGAATTCAGCAATCGGACTATGCGAATTCGTTCGTGCTCGACAGCGCCAGCTCTGGATCTAAGTTAGTTGGTTCCAATAACCAGCTCGTGTCTGCGATGAATAACCTCCATAACCAATTTGGAGTCGTTGAAGATGGCTGGGACGCGATCGGGGGCGAAGAAAAGGGGACGGGAGTCATTGCTCTGCCTCATTGTTCTGCCTTTTTGGGCCGTCCGCGCGGACGTTGAGTGTGTTCGAGTCCCAGCTCTGCGACAGTTCGCTTCGTCCAGGCTTCGCCCCCGAAGGGCGCCCCGCGGGCGATGGAGCGACGAACCGCCTCGGCCTCTGCGTCGGTCTGCGGCTGATTCACGTGATCGATCCACGTGGGCGGCATCGCCAACGGCCAAGCCGTTAACACGCGGCATTCGGGCCGCTTCGCATCAAGCCTCATGGCCAAGCTGCCGTGCCGCCACTGCTCGGCGCGATCGACCAGTCCCGCTCGAAGGGGATTGCGCTCAACGTAGCGCGCGACCGTATAGAAATGCTCATCCTGCTCAATCGGGAAGGACTTGAAGCGGCCCTGGTAAAGATGCCCCGTGCCCGCGGTGTGATGGCAAGCGTGCCACCGTTGCGTGTGCGTCAGCGTGAGCCAGCGAAAGAAGTCGCTGACTTCACCGCCGGGGCCGCGTCGCGGCCAGACGACGAAGTGCCAGTGCGTCGGCATGACGCAAAAGAAGAGGATCCGCAACGGCGTTCGCTCATGGGCTTCGACGAGCGTGCGTATGAACGCCTCGTAGTCGCTGGTCCGCCGAAAGAGCGTTGTGCGGCCGTTGCTTCGATTGAGCACGTGGTAGATCAGACCG
>CALMYE010000179.1 GCA_937873425.1 uncultured Sphingopyxis sp.
GCGCGGTGGTTGCGGGCACGCAGCGCTGCGCGACCTCGTCGAGCGTCAGGCCCTTTGCGCGGCGAACGGCGCGGATGCTATTGATCATGGCGACCTCGCGGAAAAATGATGAATAACCAAATCGGTTTCTTCTTTCCTAAAAAATATTCCACTGTCAAGCCCGCTCTCCGACTCAAGGAGAAACGCATGACCGCTCGCCGCCTCGAAACGCGCATCCACCCCGACGACCGGCTCGATCCCGGCAAGAGGGGGCCGCAGGCGATGCGGCACGTCACGGTCAATGTCGCCGAAAGCCCGGTCGCCTGGCTGGCGGCGCGCGGGCATCTGAGCGAGGTGCAGCTACGCGCGGGCGAGCGGCTGCGCGCCGATTACGAGCGCGCAGGGCTCTCGGCGCGGGTGACGATGCGCTGGGACGCCGCGCCGCCCGCGAAGAGCCGCGGCGGCGCGCGCGCGGGCGACGCGTCGCTGGCGCGGATCGACGCGCACCGCCGTTTCCACGCGGCGCTCGACACGGCGGGGCCGGGGCTCGCCGACATCTGCTGGCGCGTGATCTGCGCGGGCGAAGGGATCGGCTGCGCCGAAAAGGGCCTCGGCTGGCCCGCGCGGTCGGGCAAGCTGGTGCTGGGGCTGGCGCTCGACCGGCTGGCGCGTTTCTACGGGACGGGCCGATGATGCACATGGCCGGATTTTGTCGCCCTATGGTCAGTCGGCCGGCGATAGTGAGTCAGTTTGAATTTCCGCTTTGGCCAAGGACCAACGTCTTTCTTCCTTCGTCATGCTGAACTTGTTTCAGCATCCATGGCCGGACCTCGAATTTGAAGCGGCGCTGAAGGAAGCGGCAGGCCATGGACCCTGAAACAAGTTCAGGGTGACGGGAAAAGAGAGGGTCGCGAGCCGGTCACGGACCGAGATTCGAACTGCCCCACTACCCGACCGGCGCCGCCACTTGTCAAAGATCGGGCGCCCCACTATCGCTCGGCGCCATCGTTCCGGGCATTTCGAGCAGCGGACGCCACCAAAGATTGCTTCAGCTGAGCCCTGTTCCAGCCACGCCCTATGTCGAACAGCTCAACATCGGGGTGGGCCGCCGCACGCTTGCCCTGAGCCTGGCCGTGCTGATCCCTGCGATCATGCTGCTCATGCTGCTTACTTTTGGCGGAAAGAAGCCGCCCGACAATCGGCAGACACCGGTCAGCGTGGTGCGCCTCGAGGCCGCGGGGGTTTCGGCGGATGCGCCCCAACCGAGCGATGCCGCGCCCGAACGGTCCGAAACGCCGCCCCTGCCACCCCCGCCGCCGCAGCCGGCCGCCGAGGAGCCGTTGCCGCCGCCGGTGATCGAGCCCAAGGTCATGCCGACGACGCCGGCGCCCGTCGAACGACCGCCGGCGCCCCCGGCGCCCCCGAGCAATGCGCGTCCGCCCGGCGCGCCGGTTTACGGGCCGCCGAACACCGGCGCTTCCTCCGCCTACCGCGACACGGAGCAGGTGGGGACCGCGCCCAATGGCGAGCCGCTCTATGCGGCGGCATGGTATCGCGAGCCGAGGGACGACGAACTGCGCGGTTATCTGTCCACCGCCAGCGGGCCGGGCTGGGGCCTGATCGCCTGCCGGACGGCGCCGGATTATCGCGTCGAGGATTGCGTCGGGCTGGACGAATATCCGAACGGGTCGCAGATCAATCGCGCGGTGCTCGCCGCGGCCTGGCAGTTCAGGGTGCGGCCTCCGCGACGCGGCGGGCGGCTGATGGTCGGCGCCTGGGTCAGGATCAGGATCGATTACGGCATAGAGCGCCGCTGACGAAGGTCGGGATATCGCTTATCCCAGCGCCTCGACCGCTTCGGCCAGGTCCAGCCAGCGGTCCTCGGCGGCCGCCTTTTCGGCGCGGAGCGTGTCGAGACTCCCGGTCAGCGCGTTGAAACGCGCATTGTCGCGCGTGAAGAGGTTGCCGTCCGACAGCTCGCTCTCGATCGCCGCCATTTCCTTTTCGATCGCTTCGATCCGCGTGGGCAGCAAGTCGTAGTCGCGCTGGTCCTTGTAGGTCAGCTTCTTGCGCCGCTCTGCAACAGGCCCTCCCCCGACCCCTCCCGCAAGCGGGAGGGGGGATTTCCTGGCCTTGGCCGCATGGGGCTTCACCCGCTTCGCTTCCCAGTCGGCATAGCCGCCCGCGACGATGTCGACCCTGCCCGACCCGTCGAGGCCCAGCGTCACCGTCACCGTGCGGTCGAGGAAGTCGCGGTCGTGGCTGACCAGCAGCACGGTGCCGGCGTAGTCGGCGATGACCTCTTGCAACAGGTCGAGCGTTTCGAGGTCGAGGTCGTTGGTCGGCTCGTCGAGCACGAGCAGGTTCGATTCGCGGGCGAATTCGCGCGCGAGGAGCAGGCGCGAGCGCTCACCGCCCGACAGCGCGCCGACGCTCGCCTCGACGACGCCGGGGTCGAACAGGAAGTCCTTGAGATAGCCCTGAATATGCTTCTTGACCCCGCGCACCTCGACCCAGTCGCCGCCGTCGGCGAGGATGTCGCGCACCGTCTTGTCGGGGGAAAGCAGGCTGCGCTGCTGGTCGATGACGATGCCGTCGAGCGTCGGGGCGAGGGTGACTTTGCCCGCGTCGGGCTGGATTTCGCCGGTGAGCAGCTTGAGCAGAGTCGATTTCCCCGCGCCGTTGGCGCCGACGATGCCGATGCGGTCGCCGCGCTGGACGCGGAAGGTGAAGTCCTTGATGATCGTGCGGTCGCCGAAGCTTTTGGAGACATGATCGGCGACGATCACCGATTTCGAGCGCACATCGTCGTTGGCGAGGCCGAGCTTGGCGACGCCGGGGCCGCCGATCATCGCCGCGCGGGTGGCGCGCATCTCCATCAGCTTCTCGAGCCGGCCCTGGTTGCGGCGGCGGCGCGCGGTGACGCCGCGCTGGAGCCAGTGCGCCTCCAGCTTCAGCTTCGCGTCGAGCTTTTCGGCGGCGCGCGCCTCCTCGGCATAGACCGCTTCCATCCAGGCGTCGAAGCCGCCGAAACCGATCTCCTTGCGGCGGATGCCGCCGCGGTCGAGCCACAATGTCTGGCGCGTCAGGCGGGTCAGGAAGGTGCGGTCGTGGCTGATCGCCACGAAGGCGCCGGTGTAGCGCGCGAGCCAGCCCTCCAGCCAGTCGATCGCCGCGAGGTCGAGATGGTTGGTCGGCTCGTCGAGCAGCAGCACGTCGGGATTCTGCGCGAGCGCGCGGGCGATGGCGGCGCGGCGGCGCTCGCCGCCCGAGGCGCTTGCCGCCTCGCGCGACATGTCGATGCCGAGCTGGTCGGCGATGGCGGCGACGTCATGCTCCGCCGGGGCATCGTCGCCGGCGATCGCGAAATCCATCAGCGTGTCGAACGCCGACAGGTCGGGTTCCTGTTCGAGCAGCACGACATGGGTGCCGGGGACGATCGTCCGCTTGCCCTTGTCGGCGTCGATGCGGCCCGCGAGCAGCTTGAGCAAGGTCGTCTTGCCCGCGCCGTTGCGGCCGATCAGCGCCAGCCGGTCGCGCGCGCCGACGTAGATATCGAGGTCGCGAAACAGCCAGCCGCTGCCCTGGACCAGGCCGAGGCCTTCATAAGATAGGATCGGGGCTGCCATGATGAACGGCTCGCTACCGGCGCGTTCAGCATCATGCAAGCGCCGCGCGCGCAAAGGCCGGAACGCACCCGCTCCGTCTGCGTTACGGGGCGGGAGACCACCAAGGCCGGCACGGCCGGTTCGCAGGAGACTTTTATGACGAAGCCGATGTTCACCGCCATGGCGACCGGGCTGGCCTTGCTGGCCGCGACGCCGGCGATCGCGCAGCAGGGAGGTTCGACGGTGACGACAGCAACGGTTCAGGGCCCGATCCTCAGCTTCAGCGTGAACGAGGAGGTGCGCTCGCGCCCCGACCAGGCGACGGTCGGCGCCGGCGTCACCACCACCGCGCCGACCGCGGTCGAGGCGATGCGCGCGAACGCCGCCGCGATGGACAGGCTGATCGCCGCCGCCAAGGCGCGCGGCATCCAGGCCGAGGATATCCAGACCAGCGGCATCGGCCTGTCGCCGCAATATGACTATAGCAACACCGGCAACGGCCAGCCGCCGCGCTTCATCGGCTATCAGGTGGCGAACAGCGTCCGGGCGACGACACCGAAGATCGACGACATCGGCCCGCTGCTCGACGCGCTGGTCGCGGCGGGCGGGACCAATGTCGACGGGCCGTGGTTCTCGATGAAAGACCCTGAAGCGCAGCTCGCCGGGGCGCGCGGCGCGGCGATCAAGGCGGCGGAAGCGAAGGCGGCCGACTATGCGCGGCTCGCCGGCTACCGCGGCGCCGAGCTGGTGTCGATCAGCGAGGGCGGGTTCGGCGGGCCGCAGCCGCCGATGCCCTATGCGCAGCGCGGCATGGTGGCGATGGAGGCAAAGGCCACGCCGGTCGAGCCGGGGCAGGTCGCGAACACGCTGACGCTGAACTTCCAGTATCGGCTGGTCCGGTAATTCCCTCCCCCTTGATGGGGGAGGCAGCGAGACTTGGCAGCTTGCTGCCTAGTCGCAGCGGTGGGGGTGCGGTTTCGGCCTGAAGCCATGGCGCGTGAACGCACCCGCACCCCCATCCAACTCCGCCTAGCGCCAAAGGCGCAAGGCTACGTATCCTTCCCCCATCGAGGGGGAAGGGTGCTTTCCTACCCCAACTCCCCCTCCGTCCACGGCCACGGCCGTTCGCGGAACCATTTGGTGATGATGTACTTGCGCCCCTTGCGCACCTTCATCCCGTGGTGGAGCGTGTCGTCGTTGGTGGTGCCGTCGGGGCGGACATTGTTCCAGGCGAGCAGCTTGCCGGTTTCGGGCTGGTGCATCTTGCCCGTCGCGAGGAAGCGCGTCGCGCCGCCCGCGGGGGGCGCGTTGAGATAGACCATCAGCGTCCAGCTGCGCTGCCCCGGCACCGCGCAATAGGTCTCCCAGTCGGCGCCGTGCGGGTCGAAATAGTCGGTGTGCGCCTTGAATTCCTGCCCGACGTCGTAGCGCTGGCCCTGCAGCGGCTCGCCATATTCGGGCGGGATGCCGGTCAGATCGTGCAGCCGGTCGTTGACCGCGCGCACCAGCGGGTCGCGATGGTCGAGGTCGCAGGTGGTGCTGGTGCGGAACGTCTCGTCGCCATTGGGGTCGGCGATGGTCGAGGGGCGGACGTCGCGGTCGATCCGCTCGATCAGCGCGGCGCAGGTTTCGGCATCGAGAAAGCCGGGCAACATGAACTGCTGAAGCTTTGGCGTCGGTGCGCGGCGGATGCCCGGAACGGCGGCAAGCCGCTCCGCAGTGCGGTCGGCGCCCGAGGTCGCCATGTCGACATGTTCGGTCGCGGCCATGCCGCGCTTGTAGTGGGTGACGCGCATGCGAACAACGCTTGACGAACGGGGGGATGCGCGCCTATCGCCGCGCGCTGTCGCAGGCGGTTTCGCCCGGCGTGCGGCGACCATAGCTCAGTTGGTTAGAGCGCCGGTTTGTGGTACCGGAGGTCGCGGGTTCGAGCCCCGTTGGTCGCCCCATTTTCTCGATCATTGTCGCCATGCGGGATTTGGGGTGACTCTCAATCCCTATCGGATTATTACGTATCAACGTAATTTTCTAACGCGAGGAGTCGCGCATGTCTGCGGTCTGGGATTTCGCCGATTTCGACGATCATGAGCATGTCCACATGTTCCGCGATCGCGACAGCGGGCTGACCGCGGTCATCGCCGTCCATTCGACCCACCTCGGCCCCGGCGCGGGCGGGGTGCGATACTGGCATTATCCGCAGCGCGCCGCCGCGATCACCGACGCGCTGCGCCTGTCGCGCGGGATGAGCTACAAGAATGCGATGGCTGGCCTGCCGATGGGCGGCGGCAAGGGCGTGATCCTGGCCGACGACGGCGCCGACAAGACGCCCGCGATGCTCGCGGCGTTCGGCCGCGCGGTCGAATCGCTCGGCGGCGCCTATGTCACCGCCGAGGATGTCGGCATGTCCGACGCCGACATGGTCGCGATCGCGAAGGAGACGCGGCACGTCAGCGGCCTGCCGGTGGCGAGCGGCGCGGCGGGCGGCGACCCGGGGCCGCTGACCGCGCTGGGCGTCTATCTCGGCATCAAGGCGGCGATTCGCGAAGGGCTCGGCACCGACGAGGCGAAGGGCGTGCGCGTCGCGATCCAGGGCGTCGGCAGCGTCGGCGGCGGCGTCGCGCGGCGGCTCGCGGCCGAGGGCGCGAAGCTGACGCTCGCCGACGTGAACCTCGCGCGCGCCAAGGCGCTCGCCGACGAACTCGGCGCCGACCTCGCCGATTCGGCGGCGATCATGGAAATCGAGGCCGATGTGCTGAGCCCGAATGCGCTGGGCGCGATCCTGACCGAGCGCAGCATCGAGGCGCTGAAGGTGCCGATCGTCGCGGGCGGTGCGAACAACCAGCTCGCGACCGCGCTCGACGGCCAGCGCATCCACGACCGCGGCATCGTCTATGCCCCCGACTATGTCATCAACGCGGGCGGGATCATCAACGTCGCGCTGGAGTATCTGGGGCACGGAAGCCGCGAGGAGGTCGAGAGCCGCATCGCGCTGATCCCCGGCCGGCTCGCCGAGATCTGGGCCGAGAGCAAGGCGAGCGGGACGCCCGCTTCGGTGGTGGCGGATCGCATGGCGCAGAAGCTGATCGGGCGGGGGTAGAACTCCCCAAAACCGGTTCCTGGCTCAATCGTCATCCCGGCGAAGGCCGGGATCTCACCGTCTCGTCTCTACTCACCGTCTAGATCCCGGCCTTCGCCGGGATGACGTCATTATTGGTTGATACGGGACCGCGTGACCCACCCCGCTGCGACTAGGCCCGGCTGACGCCGAACCAAGTCTCGCTGCCCCTCCCCTGAAGGGGAGGGGTTTAGTTGTTTCCGATTTCCGCTAAGCCCTTGCCCATGAAGCGGCATTTCTATTTCGTCTGTGGCTGGCTGTCGCTCGCGCTGGGTGCGATCGGGGCGGTGCTGCCTTTGCTGCCGACGGTGCCTTTCGTGATCCTCGCCGCCTTCTGCTTCGCGCGTTCGTCGCCGCGGCTGGAGGCGTGGCTGGTGGAGCATCCGACCTTCGGGCCGCATATCGTCGCGTGGCGCGAGAAGGGCGCGATCACGCGCAAGGGCAAGGTCGCCGCGCTGCTGGCCTTTGCGGCGAGCATCGTCATCGCGCTGATCTTCGCGCCGTGGCCGTGGATGATGGCGCCGGTGATTGCGGCGGCGGTCGGTGGGAGCTGGATATGGACGCGACCGGAGGGGTGAGGGCGTGCGTGGGGTGGCCGTTTCGGGTGGGAGGCAGGCAACCAAATCCTCCCCACTTGTGGGGAGGTGGCAGCGCGAAGCGCTGACGGAGGGGGGCATCCTTGCGCAGCGTTGCTTCAGGCCGATAGCCCCCTCCACCGCCTGCGGCGGTCCCCCTCCCCGCGGAGCGGGGAGGATCTTTATGGCCGCAGCCGATCGGTTCCAGCCTTTCCGGACTGTCCGGGCAATCACCGCCCGCCAATTTGACCTCGCTCAATGCCCGCCCCCGCGCGGCACGCCAATGCCGCGAGGGTTGACGGCGCGGGGTGGGCGGGCGAGAGGATGGCGGCCGGGTCGCGCCGGGCAAATGGCTGGACCCATAGGGCCGGCTCCCCTAAGGACGACGCGAGACCGATGCACGCCTATGCCAATCCCACCCGCTTCCTTGCGATAGCCAGGCCGCTGACGCCGTGGCTGCTCGGCGTCGGGGTGCTGCTCGTGCTCGGCGGGGCCTTTGCCGGGCTGACGATGGTGCCGGGCGACTATAAGCAGGGCGAAACCGCGCGCATCCTCTACGTCCATGTCCCTTCGGCCTGGCTCGGCATGGGCGGCTGGACCTCGCTTGCGGTCGCCGGGCTGGTGCAGCTCATCTGGCGCCACCCGCTCGCGGGGATCGCGGCGCGGGCGATCGCGGTGCCGGGGATGCTGTTCACCGCGCTGTGCCTTGCCACCGGATCGATCTGGGGCAAGCCGACCTGGGGAACCTGGTGGGAGTGGGACGGGCGGATGACGTCGATGCTTGTCCTCCTGTTTCTTTATGCCGGGTTCATCGCGCTGACCAGCGGCGACGAGAATCAGCGGCAGGGCGGGTCGCTGTCGCGCGGCGCCGCCATCTATGCGCTGGTCGGCGCGATCAACATTCCGATCATCAACCGCAGCGTCGTGTGGTGGAACAGCCTGCACCAGGGGCCGAGCATCACGCTGCGTGGGTCGAGCATCGACGGGTCGATGCTGTGGCCCTTGGGCTTGACCGTGCTGGGTTTTTCGTTGCTGTTCGGGGCGATCGTGCTGATGCGGATGCGGCGGATCATCGCCGACAACCGCGTGACCGCACGGCTGCGGCGGCTCGCCGACGATGAGGGGAATTGAGGTGAGCGGCGTCATCACCGGAAGCGCCCAATGGGCCTATGTTGCGGCCGCATACGGGCTGACCCTGCTGCTGACCGGCGCGGTGCTGTGGCAGAGCTGGCGCGCGATGGCGAAGGCCGAAAGGCGCAGCGACGCGCTGCGCGGGAAACGGACATGAAGGCGAAGCATCAGCGGCTGGTCCTCGCGCTGCTCGCGGCGGCCGGCATCGCCGGCGCGGGGGTGCTCGGCGCGAGCGCGCTGCGCGACGAGGCGGCCTATTTCCGCACGCCGGTGGAGATCAGGGACGGCAAGGCGGTCGTCGGCGAGCCGATGCGGCTGGGCGGGATGGTCGCGGCGGGCAGCCTGACGCGGCTCGATGACGGGCTGACGATCCGCTTCGTCGCGACCGACGGCAAGGCGTCGGTGCCGGTCG
>CALMYE010000180.1 GCA_937873425.1 uncultured Sphingopyxis sp.
GGGCGATTTCCAGATCAACGGCGGCGTCGGCACCGATCTGCTGATCCAGCTCGACGATGTCGAGGACAACAGCGTCTCCGCGCATCTCCGCACCGTCTGGATGCCGAAGGCGGGCAAGACGAAGCTGCATTTCGGCGCGGCGTATCACTGGAAGCATCGCCGCGATTCCGAAACGCTGCCGGTGCGCTATCGCCAGCGGCCGCTCGTCCATTCGACCGAGACGCGCTATGTCGCGACGCCCGGCCTGCTTGCCGAGCGTGAACAGACCTGGGGCGTCGAGGCGGCGGGCGTGAACGGCCGCTTTCATGCGGCGGGCGAGGCCTATTGGCACCGCGCCAGCCTTCCCGGCGCCGCCGACCCGACCTTCTTCGGCGCCTATGCCGAGGTCGGTTTCTTCCTGACCGGCGACAGCCGGCCGCTGAAGGGCGGGCAGTTCGGCGCGATCAAGCCGAACAAGCCATTGAGCGAAGGCGGCATCGGCGCGGTGCAGGTCAATGCGCGCTACGACTATCTCGACCTCAACAGCGCGGGCATCGTCGGCGGGCAGCAGCGCGGCTATATGGCGTCGATCATCTGGTCGCCGACCGCGTGGCTGCGGCTGATGGCGCAATATGCGCGGCTCGACTATCGCGACGCGGTGATCGCGGTGGCGGGCAGCCGCGACTATGGCGTCGATGTCGTCGGCGCGCGGGTGCAGCTGACCTATTAGGGTCATTCCGGTCTTGAAGGAGGCGATTGAAACCCCTCCTCTTCAGAGGAGGGGCAGCGAGACTTGGCAGCTTGCTGCCTGGTCGCAGCGGGGTGGTGCCCGAAACCTTGCGCGCTGCCGCGCGCCACCACCCCAACCCCTCCTCTGAAGAGGCAATCATATCGACTGCGAACTCGAGGGTGGATGTTCCGCTTTGGGCGGAAAGCGGATTGCAACCGGGGCGCAGCATGGGATTCGAGCAGAGGCGCAGAGATCGCAGAGAGGGACGAATGGATTCACGCGGAGGCGCGGAGGCGCGGAGTTGCGGCGACAGTCGATGACCGGTCGTCCCGTCCGGGCAGCAACGTCGGTTGCCGGGTGATCGGCGGCTTTGCCGCCCTTCCTTCTTCTCCGCGCCTCCGCGTCTCCGCGTGAACCAGATCCTCTGCGATCTCTGCGTCTCTGCGCGAAGCTTCTTCCAGCCGATCCGGCCACCGCCCGAATTCGCAATCGATACAATCCCCCCTGAAGGGGAGGGGCTTTGCCTGCTTCAATCAGCGTCGGAAAGACTCTAGGAATATTTGAAACGTCATTGCGAGCGAAGCGAAGCAATCCAGAGCGTGCGTAAACCGCCCTGGATTGCTTCGCTGCGCTCGCAATGACGATGTTTGGTGGTCAGCCCTTGCCGGCATCCAGCGCATAGCCCGCAGAGCGCACCGTGCGGATGATGTCGGTCGTCCCCGGCAGGTTGATCGCCTTGCGCAGGCGCCGGATATGCACATCGACCGTGCGCACTTCGATGTCGCTGTCCTGGCCCCACACGCTGTCGAGCAATTGCCCGCGCGAGAAGACGCGGCCCGGATGTTCCATGAAATGGCGCAGCAGGCGGAACTCGGTCGGTCCCATGTTCACGATCTTGCCGCCGCGCGTCACCTTGTGCGCGACCGAATCGAGCTCGATGTCGGCATAGCTCAGCAGTTCGCCGGCGAGCGCCGGGCGCAGGCGGCGCAGCACCGCCTGGACGCGGGCGACCAGTTCGCGCGGGCTGAACGGCTTGGTGACATAGTCGTCGGCGCCGGTTTCGAGGCCGCGGATGCGGTCCTCCTCCTCGCCGCGCGCGGTCAGCATGATGATCGGGACGTTGGCCGACTTGGGGTTGCGGCGCAGGCGGCGGCACACCTCGATGCCGGGCAGGCTCTCGATCATCCAGTCGAGCAGGACGATGTCGGGGACGCGTTCCTCGACCAGCACCAGCGCCTGTTCGCCGTCGGGGGTCTGACGAACCGAAAAGCCCTCGCGCGCGAAATGCCAGACGATGAGTTCGGCGATCGCCTCGTCATCCTCGATCAGCAGCAGGTCGGGCTGCGGCATCAGCCTTGCTCCTGCTCCGCGGCGGCGCTGCCTTCGGGCGTCTCGCCGCGCTCGCGCTCCTCCATCCGCTCGCCGGTCACGACATAATGGACCATCTCGGCGATGTTCGTCGCATGGTCGCCCATGCGCTCGAGGTTCTTGGCGATGAACAGCAGGTGCGCGCTTTCGGTGATATGCTTCGGATTTTCCATCATGAAGGTCACGAGCGTGCGGAAGATGCTGTTGTAGAAATCGTCGACGATCTTGTCGCGGACGGTCACCCGCACCGCGAGGTCGGCGTCGCGCGCGGCGAAGCTGTCGAGCGCGTCGTGGACGAGCTCGGCGACGATGCCCGACATCGACATCATGACCGGGATCGCCTCGATCGACCGCGTCTGGTCCATCAGCGCGACGCGCTTGGCGATATTCTTCGCATAGTCGCCGATGCGCTCGACGACCGACACGATCTTCAGCGCCGCGATCATCTCGCGCAGGTCGTCGGCCATCGGCGCGCGCAGCGCGATGGTCTGGACCGCGAGCTGCTCGACCTCCGCCTCCAGCGCGTCGATCTTCCTGTCGCCCTCGACGACCTGCGCGGCGAGGGCGAGATCGCCGGTGTTGAGCGCGGTCATCGCCTGGAGCAGCGCCTGCTCGGCGCGGCCGCCCATCTCGCTGATCAGGCCGCGCAGGCGGTTCAGATCCTCGTCGAAGGCCTTGACGGTATGATCGTTGACTATTGCCATCGTTCGTTCCTTTCGCGGCTACGGATCACCCGTAGCGGCCGGTGATATAATCCTTGGTGCGTTCCTGCCTGGGGTTGGTGAAGATGTCGGTGGTCTTGCCGTACTCGACCAGCGTCCCGAGGTGGAAGAAGGCGGTGCGCTGCGACACGCGCGCCGCCTGCTGCATATTGTGGGTGACGATCACGATGGCGAACTTGCCGCGCAGTTCGTGGATCAGCTCCTCGATCTTCGCGGTCGCGATCGGGTCGAGCGCCGAGCAGGGCTCGTCCATCAGGATCACTTCGGGATCGACCGCGATGGCGCGCGCGATGCACAGGCGCTGCTGCTGGCCGCCCGACAGCGCGGTGCCGCTCTCGGCCAGCCGGTCCTTGACCTCGTCCCACAGGCCGGCGCGGGTCAGCGCGCTTTCGACGATGCCGTCGAGGTCGGCCTTGCCCGGCGCGAGGCCGTGGATGCGCGGGCCATAGGCGACATTGTCGTAGATCGACTTGGGAAAGGGGTTGGGCTTCTGGAACACCATGCCGACGCGCGCGCGCAGCTGCACCACGTCCATCGACGGAGCGTAGATATCCTCGCCGTCGAGCTCGATCCGGCCCGTCACCCTGGCGCTTGCGACCGTGTCGTTCATGCGGTTCAGCGAGCGCAGGAAGGTCGACTTGCCGCAGCCCGACGGGCCGATGAAGGCGGTGACGAGGTCGGTGCCGACGTCGATCGACACGTCGTTGATCGCCTGTTTGTCGCCATAGAAGACGTTGACGCCATGCGCCCGCATCTTGGGGTCGGCGATAGTGAGATCGTCTTGGGTCATGATCACCAGCGTTTTTCGAACTTGTTGCGGAGATAGATGGCGAGGGCGTTCATCGACAGCAGCACGATCAGCAGCACGATGATCGCCGCCGAGGTCTTTTCGACGAAGCCGCGGTCGACCTCGTCCGACCAGAGGAAGATCTGCATCGGCAGCACGGTCGAGGGCGAGCAGAGGCCGCCCGGCACGTCGCCGATGAAGGCGCGCATGCCGACGAGCAGCAGCGGCGCGGTCTCGCCCAGCGCGCGCGCCATGCCGATGATCGTGCCGGTCAATATGCCCGGCAGCGCGAGCGGCAGGACGTGGTGGAACACCACCTGCACGGGACTCGCGCCCACGCCCAGCGCCGCGTCGCGGATCGACGGCGGCACCGACTTGATCGCGTTGCGGCTGGCGATGACGATCACGGGCATCGTCATCAGCGCCAGCGTCAGCCCGCCGACGAGCGGGCTCGCCTGGCAGAGGCCGAACCAGTTGATGAACACCGCGAGCGCGAGCAGGCCGAAGATGATCGACGGCACCGCCGCCAGATTGTTGATCGACACTTCGATGAGGTCGGTCCAGCGGTTCTTCGGCGCATATTCCTCGAGATAGAGAGCCGCGAGCACCCCCGTCGGGAAGGCGATCAGGAAGGCGATGAAGATCGTCAGCACCGATCCCTTGAGCGCGCCCCAGATGCCCGCGACCGCGGGATCGGTCGCGTCGGCGTTGCGGAAGAAGGGCCAGTGGATGCCGGTGGACAGCTTGTCCTCCTTCTCCAGCGCCGCGACCTTCGCGCCGAGTTCGCCGCCCGCGCCTTCCTTGGCGGCGATATCGACCGCGCTCGACGCCGGGAGGTCGAAGACCGTCCTGCCGTCGAGCAACTCGGGATCGTCGAGGATCGCGCTGCGCACTTCCTTCCACGCATTTTCGGAGATGAGGTCGGCCCCGCCCTCGCCCAGCGCCTCGTCGGCGGCGAAGGCGACGATGTCGGCCAGCCCAGCGTTGGCGACGACCTGTTCGGCGTCGGGATCGGACAGTCGGTCGCGATCGACAGCCAGCGGCATCGCCGCAAAGTCGATCGGCACCGCGACATTGGTATAGGTGAAGCCGCGCGCGCCATTGCCGACCATGACGAACAGCAGGAAGGCGAGGAAGGCGCCCGAGGCGAGCACCGCGGCGAGCCCGAGCAGCCGGAAGCGCCGCTCCGCGCCATAGCGCTTCGCGATGCGCGCCTGCATCGCGGCGCCTTTCCAGTCGGTGGGGGCGGTGCGGTTATTCATAGGCTTCGCGATACTTTTTGACGATGCGCAGCGCGACGATGTTGAGCAGCAGCGTCACGACGAACAGCACGAGGCCGAGCGCGAAGGCGGCGAGCGTCTTGGCGCTGTCGAACTCCTGGTCGCCGGTCAGCAGCTTGACGATCTGCGCGGTCACCGTGGTGACGCTGGCGAAGGGGTTGGCGGTGAGGTTGGCGGAGAGGCCGGCGGCCATCACCACGATCATCGTCTCGCCGATCGCGCGGCTGACCGCGAGCAGGATGCCGCCCATCACGCCGGGCAGCGCGGCGGGGATCAGCACCTGGCGGATCGTCTCGTTCGGCGTCGCGCCGAGCGCGAGCGACCCGTCGCGCATCGCCTGCGGCACCGCGTTGATGCTGTCGTCGGCCATCGACGAGACGAAGGGGATGATCATCACGCCCATCACCACGCCCGCGGCGAGCGCGCTTTCGGTCGAGGCGTTGGGGATGCCGAGCATCACCGCGAATTCGCGGAAGGCCGGCGCGACGGTCAGCGCGGCGAAATAGCCGTAGACGACGGTCGGCACGCCGGCGAGGATTTCGAGCAGCGGCTTCACCCACCGGCGCACCGCGGGCGCGGCATATTGGGTGAGATAGACCGCGGTCATCATGCCGATCGGAATGGCGACGATCATCGCGATGATCGCGCCGATCAGCACCGTCCCCCAGAACAGCGGGATGCCGCCGAAGGTGTCCTTCACCGGCGCGCCACTCTGCGGGTTCCAGTGGGTGCCGAACAGCAGCTCGGCGGGCGAGACGAGCTGGAAGAAGCGGATCGATTCGAACAGCAGCGACAGCACGATGCCGAAGGTGGTCAGGATCGCGACGAGCGAGGCGAGCAGCAGCACCGCCATCACCGTCCGCTCGACCCGCGTCCGCGCCCGGAAATCGGGGCGGATGCGCGTGAAGCCATAGAGCCCGCCCGCGAGGCCGAGCGCCAGCATCGCCGCGATGCCGATCCACGCATAATGACGCGTCGCCTCGGCATAGGGGCGCACCAGCGGCGCCGCGCCCTCGATCCGCACCGCCGCCTGCTTGCCCTGCGCGACGGCGCGCGCGTCGGACAGGATCGCGCTGCGCTCGAAACCGAATTCGGGCAGGCCCTGCGCCGCCTCGGTCGCGAGCACCTGATTGGTGATGAGGCCGGGCGACACGCTGGTCCACACGGCGAGGAAGAGCGCGGCGGGCGCGAACAGCCACAGCGCGACATACCAGCCGTGATATTGCGGGCGCGAATGCAGCTTCGCCTGCGCGCGCCCGGCGAGCATCGCCGACCGCGCGCGCCCGGCGAGCCAGCCGATGAGCGCGAGCCCGAGGATCAGCAGCAGCAGGGCGGCGGGGTTGAAACTCACTGGGTTTTCATCCGGTTAGATCGATACGTGCCCATCGGCCTCTTTTCCCGTTCGTGTCGAGCGAAGTCGAGACACCCATCGGTCGTCCTCTTCATCGGGGCATCTCGACTTCGCTCGATGCGAACGGAATGGGGAGGCTGCCCGAACGGGGAAAGGGAGATTATTTCAGTTCCGAACCATCCAGCGGCACCATGTCCTTCGCGGTCGCCGCGGCCTTGTCCGCGACATCCTTCGGCGACACGATCAGGCCCTTCGACGCCAGATAGCCGCCTTCGCCCGCGCCCTTCAGGAACTCCGCGACATATTCGGCGAGGCCGGGGATCACCCCGACATGCGCCTTCTTCACATAGATGAACAGCGGGCGCGAGCCGGGATAGCTGCCGTCGGCGATCGCGGCATAGGTGGGGCCGACGCCGTGCACCGGCACGCCCTTGATCTTGTCCTTGTTCGCATCGAGGTAGGAGAAACCGAAGATGCCGAGGCTGGTCGGATTCTTGTCGAGCTTCGAGATGATGAGATTGTCGTTCTCGCCCTGCTCGACATAGTAAGGCGCGCCGCGCAGGCCGCCGCACACCGCCTCGTGCCTGTCCTTGTCGCTGTCCTTCAGCGCCTTCATCTCGGCATTGGCGTCGCAGCCCTTGATCAGGATCAGCTCCTTGAACGCATCGTAAGTGCCGCTGGTCGAGGGCGGGCCGAAGACCGAGATGGCGACCGCGGGCAGCGCCGGATTGACGTCCTTCCACGTCTTCGCGCTGTTGGGCTGGCCATAGGGGTTGGCGGCGAGCGCCTTGTAGACATCCTCTTCGCTCAGCGCGAAGCCGGGCCCGCGCTGCGCCTCGCCCAGCGCGATGCCGTCGATGCCGACCTGGATTTCGACCACGTCCTTGACGCCGTTCGCCTGACAGGTCGCGAACTCCTTGGCCTTCATCCGGCGCGAGGCGTTGATGATGTCGGGCGTGTTGCCGCCGACGCCCTGGCAGAAGCGCTCGAAGCCGCCGCCGGTGCCGGTGCTGTCGATCTTCGGCTTCTTGTTCCCGGTCGCCTCGGCGAAGCGTTCGCCCGCGGTGGTGGCGAAGGGATAGACGGTCGACGA
>CALMYE010000181.1 GCA_937873425.1 uncultured Sphingopyxis sp.
GCCGCCGCCGATCACGATCACGTCATAGGGTTGGGCGGGGTCGGTCATCGAATGGCGTCTTAGTGGGGTTCGGACATGGAATGAACCCCTCCTCTTCAGAGGAGGGGCTTCAAGGCGGATGGCGCCCGACCGGATCGGCCTACGTATGCTGCGTTGCATTCCCCTGGCGCATCCGCCACTTTCGGCACCGGATATCCAAGGGGACCATCGTGAGCATCAAGGTCGAGACACTGATCCTGTTCGGGGCGACGGGCGACCTTGCGCAGCGCATGCTCTTTCCCTCGCTCTACAATCTCCATGTAGATGGGCTGCTTGCGCCCGAATTGACGATCGTCGCGTCGGGCCGGTCGAAAATGGACCGCGCCGCCTTCCACGACCAGGTGCGCGCCGCGCTGGCCGATCATCTGTCCGCCGACCGTCTCGACGAAAGCGCGGTCACCGCCTTTCTCGACCGCATCGACTATTGCCCGGTCGATGCCGGCGCGGGCACCGGTTACGACGATCTCGCAAGCCTGCTCGGCGACCGGCTCGGCCGCCCGATCGGCGCCTATCTCTCGACCCCGCCGTCGATGTTCGGGCCGATCGCGCAGGGACTGAAGGCGGCAGGCATCGCCTGCGCCGAATGCCGCATCGCGATGGAAAAGCCGATCGGCCACGACCTCGCCTCGTCGCGCGAGGTCAATGCGCAGGTCGGCGACGCCTTTGCCGAGGACCGCGTCTTTCGCATCGACCATTATCTCGGCAAGGAAACGGTCCAGAACCTGCTCGCGCTGCGTTTCGCCAACATGCTGTTCGAGCCCTTGTGGAACGCGCAGGCGATCGACCATGTCCAGATCACCGTCGCCGAAACCGTGGGGTTGGAGGGGCGCGTCTCCTATTACGACGGCGTCGGCGCCTTGAAGGACATGGTGCAGAACCACATGCTCCAGCTGCTCGCGATCATCGCGATGGAGCCGCCCGCCAGCGTCTCGGCGACCGCGGTGCGCGACGAAAAGGTCAAGCTGCTGCGCTCGCTGCGCCGGATGAGCGCCGGAGATGTGAAGGCGCACAGCGTCAAGGGCCAATATACGAGCGGCGCGGTGAACGGCGGCGCGGTCGCGGGCTATGCCGACGAGCTCGGCCATCCGTCGAACACCGAAACCTTCGTCGCGCTGAAGGCCTATATCGACAATTGGCGATGGAAGGGCGTGCCCTTCTACCTGCGCACCGGCAAGCGCATGCCGCAGCGCAAGTCGGAGGTGCTGATCCAGTTCAAGCCGGTGCCGCACAACATCTTCGCACGGGTCGGAGCGGCGGGCGGCGGCGGCAATCTCGACGCGAACATGATGATCATCAATTTGCAGCCGGAGGAGAATATCCGCGTCAAGGTGATGGCGAAGCAGCCCGGCCTCGACCGCGACGGGGTGAAGCTGAAGGAAGTGACACTCGACGTCTCGCTCTCGCACAGCTTCGCGGGGGAGCGGCGGCGCATCGCATACGAGCGGCTGCTACTCGACTTCATCGAGGGCGACCAGACGCTGTTCGTCCGCCGCGACGAGGTGGAGGCGCAGTGGCAGTGGATCGATTCGATCCGCGACGCCTGGGCCGCGGTCGACCTCGCGCCGCAATATTACACCGCGGGAAGCTGGGGGCCGAGCTCGGCGATCGCCCTGATCGAACGCGACGGGGCGAGCTGGCATGATTGAGGAGATAAACCCCCTCTCCTCTTGGGGGAGAGGGTTGCGAAGACTTGGCGGCTTGCCGCCTAGTCGAAGCTGGGTGAGGGGTTCCGCCGTTGCCTACGCGCCCGGCGCCCGAACCCCTCATCCAACTCCGCCTAATCGCTTCGCGATAAGGCTGCGTATCCTTCTCCCCCAAGGGGAGAAGGGATTGAGTATCGCGCAATGAACCTCCACCCGACCATCGCCCGCGTCACCGACCGCATCATTGCCCGCAGCGCCGAACGCCGCGCCGCCTATCTCGCCCTCATGGACCGCCAGCGCGAGGCGGGCACCAATCGTGGCAGCCTGTCGTGCGGCAATCTCGCGCACGGCTTCGCGGCGGCGGGCGAGGACAAGGCGGCGATCCGCGGCGGCGGCGAAATGAACATCGGCATCGTCACTGCCTACAACGACATGCTCTCGGCGCATCAGCCCTATGGCCGCTACCCCGAGCAGATAAAGCTCTTCGCGCGCGAGGCGGGCGCAACCGCCCAGGTCGCGGGCGGCGTCCCCGCCATGTGCGACGGGGTGACGCAGGGGCAGGCGGGCATGGACCTGTCGCTGTTCAGCCGCGACAATATCGCGCAGGGGACGGCGATCGCGCTCAGTCATGCGATGTTCGAGGGCGCGCTCCTGCTCGGCATCTGCGACAAGATCGTTCCCGGCCTGCTGATCGGCGCGCTGCGCTTCGGCCATCTGCCGGCGATCCTGATCCCCGCCGGGCCGATGCCGTCGGGGCTCGCCAACAAGGAAAAGCAGCGCGTCCGCCAGCTCTATGCCGAGGGCAAGGCGAGCCGCGACGAACTGCTGGAGGCGGAGGCGGCCAGCTATCACGGCGCGGGCACCTGCACCTTCTACGGCACCGCCAACTCGAACCAGATGATGATGGAGCTGATGGGGCTGCACATCCCCGGCAGCGCCTTCGTCAACCCCGGCACGAAGCTGCGGCAGGAACTGACCCGCGCCGCCACCCACCGGCTGACCCGGATCGGCTGGGACGGTGATGACTATCGCCCGCTCGCGCGCTGCATCGACGAAAAGGCGATCGTCAACGCCGCGATCGGCCTGCTCGCGACGGGCGGCTCGACCAACCATGCGATCCACCTGCCCGCCATCGCGCGCGCGGCGGGGATCGTCATCGACTGGCAGGATTTCGATGAACTCAGCCACGCCGTGCCGCTGCTCGCGCGCGTCTATCCCAATGGTGCGGGCGACGTGAACCATTTCCACGCCGCGGGCGGCATCGGCTTCGTCGTGCGCGAGCTGCTGGATGCGGGATTGCTCCACGGCGACATCCTCACCGTCGGCGGGACGATGGCCGATTATGCCCAAGAGCCGGTTTTGGGCGAAGTGATCCCCGGCGAAAGCCGGGGTCCAGCAGCAACGCCGGAAGATGGACCCCGGCTTTCGCCGGGGAACGGGCTGGTTTGGCGACCGGCGCCCCTTGAAACCCGCGACGACACGATGCTGCGCCCCGTCGCCGCGCCTTTCTCGCCCGACGGCGGCA
>CALMYE010000182.1 GCA_937873425.1 uncultured Sphingopyxis sp.
CCCCTCCCGCCTGCGGGAGGGGATTGCTCCTGTTCGCTGCCCTCCTCCTCACCGCCCCGGCCCACGCCGACACGCTGGTCGATAACGTCAACGGCATCACGCTCGACGCCGACGGCAAGCTCGTCCGCTTCACCGGCCTCGTCATCGGGCCGGACGGCAAGGTCAAGCAGTTGCTCGATCGCCGCGACAAGCGCCCCGAACGCCCCGATTTCAAGGAGGACGGCAAGGGCCGCACGCTGATCCCCGGGCTGATCGACGCGCACGGCCATGTCATGGGGCTCGGCTTTTCGCTGATGCTGCTCGACCTGTCGGACACGAACTCACTGGAGGAGGCGCAGGCCGCGATCCGCGCCTATGCGGCGGAGAATCCGGAAATGCCGTGGATCATCGGGCGCGGCTGGAATCAGGAGAAATGGGGTCTCGGCCGTTTCCCCACCAGTGCCGACCTCGACGCCGCGGTGGCCGACCGCCCGGTCTGGCTCGAACGCGTCGACGGCCATGCAGGCTGGGCGAACAGCGCGGCGATGACCGCCGCCAAAGTCACCGCCGCCAGCAAGTCGCCGGAGGGCGGGCGCATCGAGACGACGGCGGGCAAGCCGAGCGGCGTCTTCGTCGATGCCGCGATGGGCCTGATCGACAATGCCAAGCCCAAACCGCTCGCGCGCGACCGCGACCGCGCGCTGCTGCTCGCGCAGGCGAAGCTGCTCGAACAGGGCATTACCGCGATCACCGACATGGGAACGACGATCGAGGAATGGCAGAGCTTCCGCCGCGCGGGCGACCGGAAGCAGCTCGCGATCCGCATCCTCTCCTATGGCGGCGATATCGACAATATGGCGATCATCGCGGGGGGAGAACCGACCCCCTGGCTCTACGACGACCGGCTGCGCATGGTCGGGGTGAAGCTGTATCTCGACGGCGCGCTCGGCTCGCGCGGCGCCTGGCTGAAGGCGCCCTATGCCGATGCGCCGGGACAGAAGGGCCTGCCGCTGCTCACCCCGGCACAGCTGCGCAACAAGATGGTGCGCGCGTCGATGGACAAGTTCCAGGTCGCGATCCACGCGATCGGCGACGCCGCCAATGCCGAGGCGCTCGCCGCCATCGCCGACCTCGACGCCGATCTTCCCGGCAACCGCCGCTGGCGCATCGAGCATGCGCAGGTGATCGACCCCGCCGACATCGGACGCTTCGCCGAGCTGAAAGTCGTCGCCTCGATGCAGCCGGTCCACCAGACGAGCGACCGCACGATGGCGGAGGCCCGGCTCGGTCCCGACCGGCTGAAGGGCGCCTATGCCTGGCGCAGCCTTGCCACATCGCGCGCGCGCTTGGCCTTCGGGTCCGACGTTCCGGTCGAAAGCGCCAATCCCTTCGCGGGGCTCGCGGTCGCCATCTCGCGCACCGACGAGAAAGGCCAGCCCTTCGGCGGCTGGCGCCCCGAGGAGGCGGTGAGCCGCGAGGCCGCGCTCGACGGCTTCACCCGCACCGCCGCCTATGCCGCCTTCGCCGAGGACCGGCTCGGCACGCTGATGCCCGGCATGCGCGCCGATTTCCTGATCGTCGGCGAGGACCCGATGCTCGCCAGCCCGGAGGCGATCCGCCGCATGGTGCCGCTCGAAACCTGGATCGGCGGCTATCGCTATTACAAGAAGGGCGATTGAGGCTTGGGCGCGACCCGCCTGATCCCGCGCCGCGTCGCCAAGCCCTGGGGGCGCGACGATATCGGCCCGCTTTTCGACGCGGGCGGCGAGCGGATCGGCGAAATCTGGTTCGAGCTGCCCGCGGGGCAGGCCGAACCCGCGCTGCTGGTCAAATATCTCTTCACGTCGGAAGCGCTGTCGGTGCAGGTCCACCCCGACGATGCACAGGCGCGCGCGGCGGGCGCGCGGCAGGGCAAGGAAGAGGCGTGGCTGATCCTCGACGCCGCCGATGATGCCGTCATCGGACTGGGCCTCGAACAACGCGTCGCGCCCGAACGGCTGCGCGACGCCGCGCTCGACGGCAGTATCGAAAGCCTCATCGACTGGAAGCCGGTCGCGCCGGGCGATCATTTCCACGTCGTCCCCGGCACGATCCACGCGATCGGCGGCGGCCTGTCGCTGATCGAGGTGCAGCAATATGCCGACATCACCTACCGCCTCTACGATTACGGGCGCCCGCGCGAGTTGCACCTCGACGAAGCGATGACCTGCGCCGAAGCCGGCCCCTATCGCGCGGTCAATCAGCGCACCCCGGTCGCGGCCGGCATCGACCGGCTGGTCGATGGTCCGAAATTCGCGCTAATCGACGTGCAGAGCGACGATTTTTCCGCACTTCCCGATCTCGGCGCATACGGCCCCATCTGGTTCGTCCCCGTCGAAGGCGACGGGGGGATCGCAAGCGCGGCGTGGCAGCCGGGCGAATGCTGGCTGCTCGACGATGCGGTGGACCTCGCCGTGCTCTCGGGCCGCGGCCGCGCGCTGATCGCATGGGCAACGCCATGACGTCGCGCCGCGCGCTTCTCGCAGGGCTGGCCGCGCTGCCGGTGGCGACCGCCGCCGCGGCCGAGCGCAAGGAACGCAGGTCGAAGAAGCGCAAGGAACCGCAACCCACGGTCCAGCACGTCGATGTCGCGGTGATCGGCGCAGGCGTGTTCGGCGCCTGGACCGCCTGGCACCTGCTGCGCGCGGGCAGGAGCGTGCGGCTGTTCGACGCCTATGGCGCGGGCCATGCGCGCTCCTCGTCGGGCGGCGAGAGCCGCGTCATCCGCATGGGCTACGGCGCCGACACCATCTATTCGGAGATGGCGCGCGAATCGCTGCGCTATTGGAAAGACCTGTCCGACACGGCCAGCGCGCCGATCTTCCACAACACCGGCGTTCTCTGGTTCGCGCCCGAAGGCGATGCCTACACCCGGCAGTCGCTCGACTGGCTGCGCGCCAACCGCGTCGGCCACGAACATGGCGACGCGATGTGGCTCCAGGCGCGCTATCGCCAGATCCAATTCTATCAGGGCGAGACCGGCATCCTCGAAACCGAGGCCGGCGCGCTGATCGCGGGCCGCGGGGTGCAGGAAGTGATCGCCGACGCGCGCATCGCGGTCGAGCCCGTGGTCATGCCCGCGCCCCTGTTGTCGAAGAAGATTCAGCGCCACACGCTGCCCGACGGCGGCACCGCCGACCATCTCGTCTATGCGCTCGGCCCCTGGCTCGCCGAGCTGTTCCCGCAGCAGCTGATGCACCGGATCGTCGCGACGCGGCAGGAGGTCTATCATTTCGGCGCGCCGCAGGGCGACACGCGCTTCGCCCCGCCCGCGTTGCCGGTCTGGGCCGATTTCAACAACGGCCGCATCGTCTATGGCATCCCCGACATCGAGGGCGCGGGTTTCAAGATCGCGATCGACGTCCACGGCCCGGTGGTCGATCCCGACACGATGGAACGCCAGCTCACCCCCGCCGGCATCGCCGAGGCGCGCGCCTATGTCGCGCGGCGCTTCCCCGGCCTCGCCAATGCGCCGCTGATCGGCGGGCGCGTCTGCCAATATGAGAACAGCTCGAACGGCGACTATCTGATCGACCGGCTACCGGGGCAGGAGCGCGTCTGGCTCGTCGGCGGCGGCTCGGGCCACGGGTTCAAGAACGGCCCCGCGGTGGGCAAGCGCGTCGCGGCGCATATCCTCGATCCGAACCTGCCGGTGGAACCGCGCTTCGGCTTTGCGAGCAAGGGCACGGTCGCGGGGCGGACGGTTTTCTAGTCCCTCTCCCCTTGGGAGAGGGCAGCGAGACTTGGCGGCTTTGCCGCCTGGTCGCAGCGGGTGAGGGGCTCTGCCGGTGCCATCTCGAACCCCTCACCCGGCTTTGCTAGCCAGCAAGCTGGCAAGCGCCGCCACCTCTCCCTATGGGAGAGGGGAATTCATGCCGAGGCCGCATCCATGAAACTCACCGACTGCCACAATATCGACGATTTCCGCCTTCTCGCGAAGCGGCGCCTGCCCTGGCCGGTGTTCGACTATATCGACGGCGCCGCCGACGACGAGGTGACGCGCCGCCGCAACCGCGAGGCGTTCGACCAATGCGACCTCATCCCCCGCGTCCTCGCCGGGGTCGAGACGGTCGACATGAAGACCACCCTCTTCGGCCGCGAATTGTCGATGCCGCTCTTCCTGTCGCCCACCGCGCTGCAGCGCCTGTTCCACTGGCAGGGCGAGCGCGCGGTGCTGCGCGCGGCGGCGGACGCGGGGACGATGGCGGGCATATCGAGCCTCGCCACCGTCGGCCTCGCCGAGGCGGGGGCGCTGACGGGCGGCCCCAAGCTGTTCCAGCTCTATGTCCACAAGGACGAGGGGCTGAACCATGCGATGCTCGAAGCCGCGCGCGCGGCGAAGTTCGACGCGGTCGCGCTGACCGTCGACACCATCGTCGGCGGCAACCGCGAACGCTGCCTGCGCTCGGGCTTCACCTCACCGCCGCGCTTCACCGCGTCGAACATGCTCGGCTATGCGATCAAGCCCGGCTGGGGCCTCAATTACGTCCTTCGCGAGAAGTTCAGCCTGCCCAATCTCGCGACGCACGTCTCCGAGGGATCGAGCGTTCCCAAATCGGTCGCCGACTATTTCACCACGATGCTCGACCAGAGCCTCGACTGGAAGCGCGCCGAGGCGATCCGCAAGGCGTGGGACGGCCCCTTCTGCCTGAAAGGCATCGTCGCGGTCGAGGATGCCCGCCGCGCCGCCGACATCGGCGCCACCGCGATCATGGTGTCGAACCACGGCGGCCGCCAACTGGACGGCAGCATCGCGCCTTTCGACGCGCTGGCGGAGATCGTCGACGCGGTCGGCGACCGGCTGGAAGTCATCTGCGACGGCGGCATCACGCGCGGCACCCATGTGCTGAAGGCGCTGTCGGTCGGCGCGAAAGCCTGTTCGGGCGGCCGCCTCTACCTCTACGCCCTCGCCGCCGCGGGCGAGGCGGGCGTCGCCCGCGCCATCGCCCAGCTCCGCGCCGAGATGGAGCGGGACATGAAGCTGATGGGGGCGAAGAGCCTTTCCGACCTGTCGCGCGAAAACCTGCGCTGGCGCTGAACCAAATGAACCCCGGCGAAAGCCGGGGTCCAGATGCGTTGCGCTGCCTCTCGTGGACCCCGGCTTTCGCCGGGGTTCATTCATGCTGCGGCGGGTTGCTCCTTCTTCCCGACCCCGCCCCAATCGACGCCCCGCGTCATGTACATCACGCCCGCGAGTGCGACGAACATCAGCACCGACCCGATCAGCAGCGAATAGGCCTCGAGGTTCAGCAGCACATAGAGCAGCGCATAGAGCCCGATCAGCAATGCCGCGAGGAAGCGCGCGCGCTTCCAGCTTTTCAGCACCGCCGCGCTGTATGCCGCGAGCAGCCCGATGATCCCACCCGACGCCACCAGATAGGCGGGCGTGAAGCCGATCACCTCCGCAAAGGCCAGCAGCAGCACGAAGAACAGGATCAGCGCCACGCCGGTCAGCAGATATTCGGCCGGCGCGACCCGCGCCCCCGCGATGATGTCGAACATCAGGAAGGCGACGAAGGTGAAGCCGATGAACAAAAAGCCATATTTGATGCTGCGGTCGACCTGGCTGTAGAGGTCCACCGGCTCGATCAGGCTGATGGCGATCGCCTTCGCGGTGCCGCCCGATGCTTCGGACGCGCCGCTGTCCGCCACTGCTTCGACCGCGACGGGTTCCAGATAATCGCGGTTGCCGCCGCCATAGCGGACCTGCGGCGGCGACAGGTCGCCGGTCAGCAGCTGCGCCTGCCCCAGCGCGAGGTTGGGGATGGCATAGGTGGCGGTGAAGCCGTCCGCTTTCACCGTGCGCGCCGTCGGCAGGAAATCGCCGCCGAAGCTCGGGTTCGGCCAGCTCGACTTCACCGTCCAGCGCGTATCGACGCCGCGCGGGATCAGGCGGAAATCGCCGAGGCCGCGCACGCCGATCTTGTAATCGACCTTCATCGGCGCCGCCGCCGACCAGTCGACGAAGGCAAAGGTGCCCGAATTGCCGGTGGACAGCAGACCCTTGCCCGGTTGCAGCGGCACCGCCGTGCCGTCGACGGTCAGGCTGTTGCCGCCGACCAGCCCGCGCGCGTCGCTGATCCCCAGCCGCACCTCGGCGCGGTCGAGCAGCAGCGCGTCGCGCGTCACGCCATAGCGCGCGATATCCGCGGGCAGCACGAACTCTGCGCTCCCCGAAATCGCGCTTTCATAGACGACGGTCTCGTAAATCGCCTTGCGGCGCTTCTCCGGCTTGATCTCGACCTCGGCCGTGTTCGCCTGCGGCGAGAGATAGAGGTTGCGCACGACGGTCACCGCACGCGTCACGTCGCGGCCGTTCTCGGTCACCGTCTGCTGCTCGGTCGCGCGATAGGGAATGACGATCACCGGCCCGCCGATCGTCTGCTGCCCGCCCCAGCCCTGGCCGATTGACACCTGCGCCGTCTGCGCCTGATCCTGCCGGTCCCACAACAGGCTGTAGACCATCAGCAGCGGCACCATCAGCGCGACGGCGATCAGCACCGCGATCGCCAGCTTCACGCCGGGGCTGCGTTCGTTCCTGGCGGGCGCCGACGGATCGGGAGACGGATTTTCGGGCATTTGTTGATTCCTCTCGCTCGTTTCATCGACAATGATGCACGGTTCATCGTCATGGTCAAGCGGCTTGCGATGTTCGGAGAGGCTGCTATCGCTGCTTCGGGATCGCGCGACACTTGGGGGACATAAGGTTGCGGCAACCATGACGGCGGAGGAAACGGGCGCACCGGCCGGGCGCCCCTATGATATTTTCATCAGCTACAGCCGCGCCGACAGCGAAAAGGCGGTGGGGCTGCGCGACCTGCTCGTCGCGCGCGGCCATCATGTCTTCTTCGATGCCGAGGGCATCGACATCGGCGCCGAA
>CALMYE010000183.1 GCA_937873425.1 uncultured Sphingopyxis sp.
ATCGGCCGGTCGAGGCACGGACGAACCGCCACTCCATCGCGAGTGTCGGGCGTGACGGGATGGCCTCGTCGCGCCCTTTTTGCTTTGCCCGCGCCTTGCCGATCGAAGGGTCCGGAGGATGTCCCGCATCGCATCCGGCGAACGGGACGGATCGGCCACAAGACCAGCGGACCCAACCGCTTGGCCGGAAACGAATATAGTAAGGAAGAACATCTATGGCCTCTACGGCTTTTCCGACGCGCGACGATTTCGCCGCGATGCTCGACGAAACGCTGGGCGGCGCCGACGGCGGCTTTGAAGGCCGCGTCGTCAAGGGCACCGTGACCGCGATCGAAAACGACCTGGCAGTGATCGACATCGGCCTGAAGAGCGAAGGGCGCGTGCCGCTTCGCGAATTCGCCATGCCGGGCCAGAAGGCCGACCTCAATGTCGGCGACGAAGTCGAAGTCTATGTCGACCGCGTCGAAAACGCCAATGGCGAAACCATGCTGTCCCGCGACCGCGCCCGCCGCGAAGCCGCCTGGGACCGCCTCGAAGAAGAATTCAACAAGGAAGCCCGCGTCGAAGGCGTCATCTTCGGCCGCGTCAAGGGCGGCTTCACCGTCGACCTCGGCGGCGCCGTGGCCTTCCTTCCGGGTTCGCAGGTCGATATCCGCCCCGTGCGCGACGTCGGCCCGCTGATGGACCTGCCGCAGCCCTTCCAGATCCTGAAGATGGACCGCCGCCGCGGCAATATCGTCGTGTCGCGCCGCGCCATCCTCGAGGAAACGCGCGCCGAACAGCGCTCGGGCCTGATCCAGAACCTCGAAGAGGGTCAGATCATCGAAGGCGCGGTCAAGAACATCACCGATTATGGTGCGTTCGTCGACCTCGGCGGCATCGACGGCCTGCTCCATGTCACCGACATGAGCTACAAGCGCGTCAACCACCCGAGCGAAGTCATCAACATCGGTGACAATGTCCGCGTCCAGATCATCCGTATCAACCGCGACACGCAGCGCATCAGCCTGGGCATGAAGCAGCTCGAAAGCGATCCGTGGGACGGCGTGGCGGCGAAATATCCGGTGGGTGCGAAGCTCAGCGGCACCGTCACCAACATCACCGACTATGGCGCCTTCGTCGAGCTCGAAGCGGGCATCGAGGGTCTGGTCCACGTCAGCGAAATGTCGTGGGTCAAGAAGAACGTCCATCCCGGCAAGATCGTCTCGACCAGCCAGGAAGTCGACGTCATCGTGCTCGAGGTCGACAGCGACAAGCGCCGCATCAGCCTCGGCCTCAAGCAGGCCCAGTCGAACCCCTGGGGCGCCTTCGCCGAGGCGCATCCGGTCGGCTCGGTCGTCGAGGGCGAAGTCAAGAACGCGACCGAATTCGGCCTGTTCGTCGGCCTGCCCGGCGACGTCGACGGCATGGTCCACATGTCGGACATCGCCTGGGGCATCTCGGGCGAGGAAGCGCTGCACCTCCACCGCAAGGGCGAGGCCGTGCAGGTCGTCGTCCTCGACGTCGACGTCGAAAAGGAGCGCATCAGCCTCGGCATCAAGCAGCTCGAAAAGGGCGCTCCGGCCGTCGGCGGCGGCGTATCGGCCGCGGGTTCGGTGAAGAAGGGCGACATCGTCACCGTCACCGTCCTCGAAGTCCGCGACAACGGCCTCGAGGTGCAGGCGGGCGACGATGGCGCGACCGGCTTCATCAAGCGCGCCGACCTCGGCCGCGACCGCGACGAGCAGCGCCCCGAGCGCTATCAGGTCGGGCAGAAGTTCGACGCGATGGTCACCGGCTTCGACCGCTCGAAGAAGCCCAGCTTCTCGGTCAAGGCGATGCAGATCGCCGAAGAGAAGCAGGCCGTCGCGCAATATGGTTCGTCGGATTCGGGCGCGTCGCTCGGCGACATCCTCGGCGAGGCGCTGAAGGCCGGCAAGAAGGGCTGATCGGCCCTTTCCGCCGCAACGAAAGCAAAGGCCCGCCGGATCGCTCCGGCGGGCCTTTTCCGTTTCGGCGATATGCTTTTGATCGGCCGGGGATTCATGTTAGTCTCCCGCCCGCGATGGGAGGGGTCTCACGCACGGAGCCGGCGACGACCGGCATGCCTGCATCCTTGCGGATGCGCGTGACATAATAGGGGAAGCAGATGATCCGGTCGGAACTGGTTCAAAAGATCGCCAGCGAAAACAGCGATTTGCGTCTGGAAGAGGTCGAACGGATCGTCGACGCCTTCTTCGACTCCATCATCGACCAGCTCGCCGCGGGCGGACGCGTCGAACTGCGCGGCTTCGGCGCCTTTTCGACCCGCAGCCGCGAGTCGCGCACCGGCCGCAATCCCCGCACGGGCGCCGCGGTCGCGGTCAAGGCCAAGAGCGTCCCCTATTTCAAGCCCGGCAAGGAAATGCGCGAGCGGCTGAACGGCTGACGGGCCGGGCACGCATTCACCTCGTCATTGCGAGCAAAGCGAAGCAATCCAGAGCGGTTTACGCTACTCTGGATTGCTTCGCTTTGCTCGCAATGACGATGGAACGCAGGCTCAATTCTTCAGCCGGTATCCCGTCCGGAACATCCAGAAGATCACCCCCAGGCACAGCGTCAGGAACAGCGCCACCGCGCCCATGCTCACCGCGATGCCGACGTCGCCCTTGCCGAAGAAGGTCCAGCGGAAGCCGCTGATCAGATAGACCACCGGATTGAACAGGGTGATCGTCCGCCACGCCGCGGGCAGCATGTCGAGCGAATAGAAGGCGCCGCCGAGGAAGGTCAGCGGATAGACGACGAGCAGCGGGATCACCTGCAACTGCTCGAAGCTCTGCGCCCAGACGCCGATGATGAAGCCGAACAGGCAGAAGGTCACCGCCATCAGCAGCATGAAGGCGACCATGAAGAGCGGATGCGCGACCTGAACGTCGACGAACAGATGCGCGGTCGCGAAGATGATCGACCCGATGATCACCGATTTGGTCGCCGCGGCGCCGACATAGGCGACCACCGTCTCCAGCGGCGACAGCGGCGCCGACAGCATCTCGTATATCGTCCCCGTCCATTTGGGCATGTAGATGCCGAAGCTCGCGTTGCTGATGCTCTCGGTGAACATCGTCAGCATCATCAACCCCGGGACGATGAAGGCACCGTAGGGCACGCCACCGACCTCGCTCATCCGCCCGCCGATCGCCGAGCCGAAGACGACGAAATAGAGCGCGGTGGTGATCACCGGCAGCGCGAGGCTGGTCCACACGGTGCGCCCGAAGCGGGCGAGCTCGAACAGATAGATGGCGCGCACGCCGCGCCAGTTGGCGGTCATCGACGCCCCTCCGGATAAATAGGGACAGTCCCTATTTTTTGGGTACGCCGGTCGCCGGCCCCACCGCGCGGGAAAGAAAAATAGGGACTGTCCCTATTTATCGGCACGCCGGTCATGCGGCCCTCTCCTTCGCGCGGTCGTGGACCAGCCCGACGAAAATCTCCTCGAGCGAGCTCTGCTTCGTGTGCAGATCCTTGAACGCGATGCCGAGGTCGCTCATCCGCCGCAGCAGCGACGGCACGCCCGTCGCCTCGGCCTGGCTGTCGAACTCATAGACGAGCTCGTGCCCGTCGCCCGCCAGCTCGAGCGCCCAGTCGGACAGCCCGGCGGGAATCTCGGCCAGCGGCTCGGCGAGATTGAGCGTCAGCGTCTTGCGCCCCAGTTTCTTGATCAGCGCATTCTTCTCCTCGACCAGGATCAGCCGCCCTTCGCTGATCACCCCCACCCTGTCGGCCATTTCCTCGGCCTCCTCGATATAATGGGTGGTCAGGATGATGGTGACGCCGCGCTCGCGCAGGCCGCGCACCATGTTCCACATGTCGCGGCGCAGTTCGACGTCCACCCCCGCGGTCGGTTCGTCGAGGAACAATATTTCGGGCTCGTGGCTCAGCGCCTTGGCGATCATCACGCGGCGCTTCATCCCGCCCGACAATTCCATGATCTTCGAATTGCGCTTGTCCCACAGCGACAGGTCGCGCAGCAACTGCTCCACGAACGCGGGATCGCGCCGCTTGCCGAACAGCCCGCGCGAGAAATTCACCGTCGTCAGCACCGTCTCGAACGAGTCGGTGTGCAGTTCCTGCGGCACCAGCCCGATCATCGACCGCGCGGCGCGATAACCCTGGACATGGTCGTGCCCGGCGACGGTCACCGTCCCTTCGCTGGGCGTCACGATGCCGCAGACGATGCCGATCAGCGTCGTCTTGCCCGCGCCATTGGGGCCGAGCAGCGCGAATATCTCGCCCTTGTCGATGCTCAGATCGACGCCGGACAGGGCCCGATGCCCGCTTTTGTAGGTTTTCCCGAGCCCGGAAATTTCGAGGACTGCCGTCATGCCGGCCCGTCTAGCCGAGCCTCCGCGCCGGGTGAAGCGGCAAAGATCGCTTGACCTCCCCCGGACCATCGGCTTGACCGGCGACCGGCATGCGGACGTGGCGAAATCGGTAGACGCAGCAGACTTAAAATCTGCTATCCATCTGGGTGTGCGGGTTCGAGTCCCGCCGTCCGCACCAGCATTTCCCAGGATCAGCCGCGACGGAGCAGCGACGCGACCCTGGCGCGCAAACCGATCCGGTCGAGCAGCCCCTTGCCCCAGCGGGCGACCGCGTCCGCGCCGCCGATCAGCGCCAGCGCCGCGCGGTTGCGCAGCGTCGGGCGCAGCGCGACGATGTCGGCGCATTCGACCGATCCGCGGCCGAACTGCGCCTTGTGCGCGCCGTCGCCCTCGGTGAAGTCGAAATGGCGGAACCGCCCCTCCGCGAACAGCGCCCGCATCGCCTCGACATGCAGCACGCTGCCCGGCGAATATTGCGCGAAATCCGGATCATAGCCGAGGAAGCCGTAAATGACGACACCCTCCTCCACCGGCAGGTAGAGATAGGCGATCGCGCGGTCGCCGGCGAAGAGGATGAAGCCGCGCATGTCGTCCGCCTCGGCCATGCGGACCGCGCGCGCCACCGCCGCGTCGCCGGTCGGCAGGCCGGCCTGGAGCAACTTCGCCTGATAGGTGCGCTCCGACAGCTCGCCGGCGATTGTCATGAAGGCGCGCACCTCCTCCGGCGTCCGATAGGCGCGCATTTCCAGGCCCTCGATCTCGCGCTCGATCCGCCCGGCCTTGCGCTTCAGCGTCGACCGGGTCTTGCCCGAAAAGCCCTGCCACCAGCCGTCGAACCCAAGTCCCGCCATAGGCAGATAATGCCGGTGATAGGTCTGGCGCACGACGACCAGCCAGCCGTCGAGTTCGGCGCGCAGCGCGTCGAGCGCCGTCAGCGGCACCGAACGGATGAACCAGCCGTCACGGCCCGGCGGCGGCAGGTCGCGTGCACGGCCCGCCAGAACCGCATCGAGCCCATAGCGCATGAGCCGCAGCCGCCGCCGCATCGCGCCGAGCGACCGCCCCGCCAGCTCGATGCGCAGCACGACGGACATCTCGCCATCGTCGCCGGCTTCGCGAATCGGCGCGTCGGTCATGGCGCACCTGCGCGGCGGGCGGAATGGATGGATTTTCGCGCACAGGCGACGTCGCTATCGGCCGGACAAACCGGCCCATATTCCACTATGACCGGCAGGCCATGATGGACGGCGCGCTTCATTATTCCCTCCTGTGCGGGACGGGACTATAGAAAATAAACTGATGAAAGGTAAAGTCCGTTACCGGAAAATAGAAAATCATTCTCAAGGAAAACATATTTCTCCAATTATAACATCATACGTGATTGAATTTTCGATTTCATAGAAAAATATTACAAAATATGATTTTACTTTATACCGCACCATGTATGAATTAAATATAATATCATCCTATATTTTCGCTTGTCTTTAGCAGATATTCCAATGCTCAAGCCTCGATACGCTCGCCAACCTCCGCCTAGACCGATCGCGGGCGCACACCCCGGCGCCAATCCGCTTCCCGTTTCCCGCCGCATGGCTATGATGGCGGCGATGCCGCCGTCGAAGAATATCGGGAAGAGGATGAGGAGGATCGGCGCCGCCGGCCTGATCGCCCTCGCGCTCGGCAGTTGCGGGCTGTTCGGCGAGCGCGGACCGGTGCGCATCGCCGCGATCGGCCCGCTGAACGCCGCCGCCACCCCGCTGAACGGCGAATTGTCGGCGGCCAACGCCGCGCTGCTCAACCTCAGCGCGCAGGGCCTCGTCACCTATGACGCCGAGGGGCAGATCGACGTCGGCCTCGCCGAGCGCTGGACGGTCACCGCCGACGGGCGCAGCTATATCTTCCGCATCCGCGAGGCGCGCTGGTCGAACGGGCGCCGGGTCACCGCCGAGGATGTCGCCGCCATCCTCCAATCCTATCTCGCGCCGCGCAGCAGGCATATGCTCAGGCAGGATTTCCCGGAGGTCGAGACGATCAAGGCGATGACCGACACGGTGGTCGAGATCCGCCTGTCGGTGCCGCAGCCGGGCATGCTCGACCTGCTCGCCCAGCCGTCGATGGCGATCGTCAACCGCGGCCATGGCTGGGGCCCGATGCGCGCGCGGAGTGGCGGCAGCCGCACGATCCTCCTGACGCCGGTTCCCGATCCGCTCGCCGAGGATGCCGAGGCGGCGGAGGCCGCCGCCGCCGATCCCGCCGCGTCGATCGAACTCACCGGCACCTCGCCGGCCGGCGCGCTCGCGCGCTTCAAGAACGGCCATGCCGACGGCGTCGTCGGCGGGCGCTTTTCCACCCTCCCCTATTTCGCCGCTTCGAACATCGGCCGCTCGCGGCTGGTCGTCGATCCGGTGCCCGGCCTGTTCGGCCTCTCCTTCGTCCGCGCCGAGGGTTTCCTGGGGGTGCAGGCCAATCGCGAGGCTCTGTCGCGCGCGGTCCGCCGCGGGCGGCTGATCGCCGCCTTCGGGCTCCAGGAATGGGAGCCGCAGGTGACGCTGCGCCCCGATCTCTACACCCGCGACGCCGGCCCCGCGCCGCTGCTGCCCGCCTGGGCCGATTATGACGAGCCGTCGCGCCTCGCGCAGGCGAAGCGGGCAGTCGAGGCGTGGCGCGCGGGCGGGCGCGAGATCGCGCCGCTGCGCATCGCCGTCCCCGACACGCCCGGCGGGCGCATCCTCTACGCCTATGTCGCCGCCGATTTCGCGCGCCTCGGCGTACCGAGCCGCCGCGTCGGCATGGACGCCGAGACCGACCTCAGGCTGATCGACGAGGTGATGCCCAACGACGACGCGCTGTGGGGGCTGCGCCGCCTGTCGTGCCGCGCCGACACCATCTGCCATCGCGACGTGGAGCAGCTGATCGGCGAGGCCACCGCTGCGGCCACCCCCGCCGAGCGCGCGCGCCTGATCGGCGAGGCGGAGGCGCTGCTCGCCGGCTATTCGCCCTTCATCCCGATCGCGACCCCGCTGCGCTGGTCGGTCGCCTCGCAGCGGCTCGCCGGGCTGCGCGCCAACGGGCGCGGCCAGCACCCCTTGAATCGCCTGATTGCCTTACCCAGATAATACAGCGGCGCTGCATCTTCGAGCGCTGCCAGAAAGGACCCAAGGATGGCCCCTTCGACCCGTGACGCCGATGCGCTGTTCGACGCGCTGATCCCCGACCGCACCGATCCCGCCGCGCTGCGCAAGCGCGTCGAGACGCTCGAATATATCCTCGAGCGCAGCTTCACCATCCCCGGCATCAACCGCCCGGTCGGCCTCGACGCGATCGTCGGCCTGGTGCCGGTCGTCGGCGACGTGATCTCGGGGCTGATGGGCGCCTATCTGATCTGGGAGGCGCGCAACCTCGGCATGCCGAAGTGGAAGCTGTGGCGGATGATCGGCAATGTCGGCGTGGACACCGCGCTCGGCGCGATCCCGATCGCCGGCGACGCGTTCGACTTCCTGTTCCGCTCGAACACGCGCAACCTGCGCATCATCAAGAAGCATCTCGACAAGCATCATCCGGGGACGATGATCATCGATCAATAGGGGCGTTACTGCACCGGCTTTTTCTGCGACGTGCTGAACAGATCCTCGCCAAAGGCATAGACGTCGTCGCCGAAGCTGTCCCAGATCTGCTCGCCCGCAATCTCGCCCGCGCCGCCGCCGATCACCGATCCGACGACCGCGCCGCCGATGGCCAGCGCGACAAAGCCGAGGCCGCCGGTGCCGACGCCGAAGGCGACCGCCGCGGCCGCGCCGGCCCAGCCGAGCGCGGCCCCGCCCAGCGCGCCGCCCGCCACGCTGGCGCCGGTCTTGCTGATCTCCGACCCGATCTGCATGCGGCCCGCGCGGTCGCCGCGCGTTTCATAGGCCTGATTGATGTTGTTCATGCTCTCGCCAAACGTAAGCACCTTGCCGATATAGCCCAGCCGCCGGAGGTGGCTTGCGGCGCGCGTGGCCTTTTCACCGACCGCCGCGATCTTCTCGATATCCTTGACGCGGCCGCCGGTTTTCACACTGTTGCGCATGCTCTTGTGGCTGAGGTTCATCGACGCTTTGATGTCGGTGCGATGCGGCCGTTCGAGGAACATGCGGCGTGAAATGCCGGTAAGCTGGCTGTCGAGATCGCGCATGATGAAGGAACGGGCGCTCGACGACGCGCCCTTGGAAAAATCGCCGCCCATCGACAGGCTGGTACGGTAATTGGATTCCAGGTTGCGAAAGGTCTTGGCGATCTCGCTCGTGCGTTTCTCGAAATATTCCGCCGTCCCCTCACCGACCTTGCCGATCGCAGGGAGCACCGAATCCTCGCCGAGCAGGTCGTTGAGCCAGACGAAATTCCGGTTGAACTCCTCGGCCGCGGGTTCGGTCGGCTGATGACGAATGGCGTAGTTGCTCCGCTTGAGTTGCTTCGCCATCTCCGCTTCGTTCATCGGTCGCCAACTCGGCCCTGCCGGAACGGCATAAAGCTCGCCGCGGCCGATGCGGTCGGTCACGCTGCCGAAATTGTTGGTCGACAGAAAGCGACTGACCGTTTCGGGATCATTGTAACGATAGGCCTCGTTAAGCAACGAGTCTGCGCTGCACGAGCGTTCGGCGGCAAGAAGGGAGAGGCTGGTCATGGTGTCGAGACTAACCTATTTGTAAAGGTCTTTGAACGGCATATCGGATCGATAGCCCTTGTTGATCATACCCGTCTGGCAGGTGTCGAAATTATTCCAGAATTCGGAAACGGGGACCAGCAGCTTCTTATAGTCTGCGTTCTGGATTACTATCACCGAAACATGCGCCCCCGACACATGGGCGATCCGGCATTCCTTGCCGGGGATCAGCCCGTTGTTCCGGTTTCGCACCGTGTCCCGCACCGTAAAAATATCGCCGATGATGAAATTCATCGTCATGATCACCTCCTGTCTCCACTCGCCGTATCCGAGCAGGCGGAGCCTAACATCACGCTGTCCGGCTACGTTGATCCATCGCATCGTGGACCAGCGCTCTTTCAATGCCGATCGTCTCGATACTCTTGAGAGTCTCGTTGATCTTAGTATCGAGTGCGCGCAGGTGGTGACGCATCTCCTTCTGGCCTTCGCTGACAAGGTTCGCGACATCCATGAGGGCAATGGAATCCTGCGCCAGCCCTGTCAAAATCGAGATGCCGGGCACCATGTTAGCCATCCCGCGCTTCTTCGCATATTCCGTCGCAACTTTGCCGATTTCTCCGGCAACCTTTATTGCCTGCTTCGCGTCGTTGGACTCCCCACGCGTTCCCGACTTAGCTTTCTGCTCGTAGACATATTTGACCACGCTCTGGAACAAGGACGTTGGCGAACCGGGCGCGAAGGCATTGATGATAATGTTCAAGGGAACCAGCGCCGCGTTCGAGAGGACCGCGGCAAGCCCCCATCCGTCCGCCCCATCGATTGTTTTGACAAGCTCCGCGCGCGTCATCCGAAGCATGTGAAGCCCTTCGCTATACGCGACTTGGCGCCTTCTCAATCTCTCGTCATATCGTGCCAGATCAATCATCTGCCCAATCCCTTTTCCGTCCCTCACCCGAAACTATACTCGAAGCCCCCGTCCCCGGCCGTCACCGCGATGCTCGCCACCTGTTCGCCGCCCATCTGGCGTTCGAGCAGGGCGATCGACATGTCGGGGAGCATGGTGTTGGTCAGGATATTGTCGATCATGCGGCCGCCCGAATCGGCTTCGGTGCAGCGCGACACGATGAAGTCGACGACATCGTCGCCATAGGTGAATGCGATCTTGTGATTGCCGGCGATGCGGCGCTTGATGCGGTCGAGCTGGATGCGCACGATGCCGCCCAGCATTTTCGGGCTGAGCGGCCAATAGGGCATGGTGACCAGACGGCCGAGCAGCGCGGGCGGGAACACTTTCAGCAGTTCGGGGCGCAGCGCGGTCGCCATCCCCTCGGGCTCGGGCCGCAGTTCCTCGTCCGACGCCATGTCCATGATCAGGTCGGTGCCGACGTTGGAGGTCAACAGGATGATCGTGTTCTTGAAGTCGATATAGCGTCCCTCGGCGTCGTTCATGAAGCCCTTGTCGAACACCTGAAAGAACATCTCGTGGACGTCGGGATGCGCCTTTTCGACCTCGTCGAGCAGCACCACCGAATAGGGGCGGCGGCGAACCGCCTCGGTCAGCACCCCGCCCTGGCCATAACCGACATAGCCCGCCGGCGCGCCCTTGAGCGTCGAGACGGTGTGCGCCTCCTGAAACTCGCTCATGTTGATGGTGATCATCGACTCCTCGCCCGCGAACAGCAGTTCGGACAAGGCGACCGCCGTCTCGGTCTTGCCGACGCCCGACGGGCCGCACAGCATGAACACGCCGACCGGCTTGTTCGGATTGTCGAGCTTGGCGCGGCTCGTCTGGATGCGCTTGGCGATCGCGTCCATCGCATGATCCTGCCCGACGACGCGCGCCTTCAGCCGGTCGGCGAGGTTCAGCGTCGCCTGGATCTCGTCCTTGACCATACGGCCGATCGGAATCCCGGTCCAGTCGCCGACGACCGCGGCGACGGCATCGGAATCGACGACCGCGAAGACCATCGGATCGTCGGCCTGCGCCGCCTTCAGCCCGTCGAGCGCGTCGGCGAGGGCCGCCTCGAGCTGGCCGGCGTCGGCGGGCGCTTCCGCCGGCGCCTCGCCCTCGGCGGCATCCTCCGCCGGCGCGCTGCCGTTCCGCGCATCCGCGAGCGCCCGGCGGGCGGCGATCACCTGGGCGACCGCATCCTTTTCGGCCTGCCATTTGGCGGCGGCGGCCTCGGCTTCGGCGCGTGCCTCCTCGATCTCCGCGACGATCTTCTCGTGCCGGTCGTCGCTGCGATACTGGCCGCCCACCTCGCGCTCGACGACCTCGCGTTCGACCTCGAGCAGTTCGACGCGCCGCTGGCGGTCCTCGACCCGCGCCGGGGTCGCATGCAGCGACACCGCCACGCGCGCGCAGGCGGTGTCGAGCAGGCTCACCGCCTTGTCGGGCAGCTGCCGCGCCGGGACATAGCGCTGCGACAGCGTGACCGCCGCATCGACCGCCTCGTCGAGCACCACGATATCGTGATGCGCCTCCATGACCGGCGCGACCGAGCGGATCATGTCGATCGCCTTTTCGCGGTCGGGCTCGCCGACGTCGACGGTCTGGAACCGCCGGGTCAGTGCCGGGTCCTTCTCGAAATATTGCCGATATTCGGCATAGGTGGTCGCGCCGATGGTGCGCAGCCGTCCGCGCGCGAGCGCGGGCTTCAGCAGGTTCGCCGCGTCGCCCGTCCCCGCCGCGCCGCCCGCGCCGACCAGCGTATGTGCTTCGTCGATGAACAGGATGATCGGATCGGAGCTGCCCTCCACCTCGTCGATCACCGCGCGCAGCCGCTTTTCGAACTCGCCCTTCACGCTGGCGCCCGCCTGCATCAGCCCGATGTCGAGCGAGCGCAGCGTCACCCCCTGCAGCGCGGGTGGCACGTCGCCGTCGGCGAGCCGCTTGGCGAAACCTTCGACCACCGCGGTCTTCCCCACGCCCGCCTCGCCGACCAGGATCGGGTTGTTCTGGCGGCGGCGGAGCAGGATGTCGACGACCTGCCGGATTTCGGAATCGCGCCCGACGATCGTGTCGATCCTGCCGTCGCGCGCCTGCTGGGTGAGGTCGACGGAAAAGCGGGCGAGCGCGCCGCCTTCGCCTTCGAGGCCGGTCTGCCCCCCCTGCCCCGCATCGCCGCCACCCGCCGCGGGGGCCGAGGATGCCGCCTGCGTTTCCTCGTTCGACGCTTTGGTCACCAGCTCGAAGTCGCTGCCCAGCTTGTCGGCCTGGACCTTGCGGAATTCGATGCTGATCGCGAACAGCGCGTTGCGCAGCGTCGGCGTCTTGACCATGCCATAGACGAGATGACCGGTGCGCACCCGCCCCGCGCCGAACTGGAGCGAGGCATAGATCCAGCCCTTTTCGATCGCTTCCTCGATCTGCGGCGAGAAATCGCTGATCGCGCTGGCCCCGCGCGGCAGCGCGTCGAGCGCCTGCACGATGTCGCGCGCCAGCTGCGCGTCGTTGAGGCCGAAGGCGGTGCGGATCGCCGCGACGTCGTTCTGGGCGTCCTGCATCAATATGTGGAGCCAGTGGACCAGCTCGACATAGGGATTGCCACGCATCTTGCAGAAGCCGGTGGCGGTTTCGACCGCCTTGAGCGCCGTGGGATTGAGCTTGCCAAAAAGCGAAGAGCGGCTGATCTCGGTCATGAAGTCCCTATCCTTTTGCGTTGGCGCAGCGCCGACCGGCGCAGATGCACGTCCCGGCTGATGCCGTCGTTGGCGGCGGTTCCGACCCACGACGACCATCCCAGAAGGGATTGCCCGTCGAGCCGCGCCGCGGGTGCCTCGCGTCGCGGCAGGCAGAGGGTGATGTCCCATTCCAGATGGCCGGGCGCGAGCGCGTCGAGCGCCTCCGCGACGATCGGGAACAGCGGGCCGGTCGGCAGCAATTGCCGGAACGCCCGCACGTCGCCGGCAGTCACCCGGACCGAGAAGGCGTCGGACGCCATCAGGATGCGCTGCCCCACCACCGCGTCGCCGAGCGCGTGGAAGCATGTGCCGAGCCGGCTCTGGTCATCGCGCGCGATGTCGCGCCAGCGCGGCTGGAACTCGCGCACCTCGACCGGCATCCCGAGCAGATGCGACAGGCCATGCTCGATCGAGCCCGCGCTGCGCCGCGACGCGAACAGCGCCGCATAATGCAGGCGCGCGGCGCGCGGGAAGGCGGAATCGGGTCCGGCGCCCTCGCCCGCGCCCGACAGCGCATCGACATAGAAGGCGAAGCGGTCGTTTTCGGGACGGTCGGCCTGCACCGCCGGCTGCGATACCGCCCAGGCGCGATAGAAGAGCTGAAGCATCCGGCCCGCAAGCATGTCGAGAAAGCGCCCAAAGGTGCGCTTCTTCGCATAGCGCTCCTCATAAAGCGCGAATTCGGTCAGATGAGTCGGCAGCGGCGACATCGGCCCAGTCAGGCCGAGCCAATAGCCCGCGACCACCGGCCGCCCCTTGCGAAATTCGAGCCCCGCGAGCGTCGGCCCGGGAAAGTGCAGATGCGGCACCTGGCGCAGTTCGGCCGCATCCTGCTCGGGCAGCTTGCTCAGCCCGAGCGGCGGCTTGTCCTGCGCGCGCGCCTCGATACCGCGCAGCGCGGCGAACATCCCGAAGCGCCTGGGCCGCTCGGCCAGGCGCTGCAGGAAGCCTAGATGTCGTGCCTGCGCCCGATCCTCGGCGGCCATGCCGCGATCTCCCCCTGCCCCTTGGTCCGAAACACCGTCTCCGTAAAGGAATTGACCATCGCGAATTCCGACAGGAACCGCTCGACCACCGCCGAAAACAGGAACATGCGCGACTGGTCGTAGCTCGCGTCGTCCAGCTCGATATCGACCCGGATGCCGCGCGCCATCGCGAGCCGCCCCAGTCCCGGCACGCGCCGGATCACCGGCGTCCCGCGCACCGACTGGATGCCGTCGATCTGCGATCGCATCAGCGGGTCGTCGGCACGGCCGTAGAGGGCGAGATGGTTCTTCAGCAATTCGCCGTCGCAGCCCTCCTCCGGCACCAGCGTCGAATAATTGGGCGTCAGATGGCCGATGATCCGCCACGCCGCATCGCCGGTGCCGAGCGGGGGCAGCGGCCGCGTCGGCGGACACAGCACCTGTATCGACCGGGCCGGAACCCCGGCGGCGGCGAGATGCCGGTCGCCCGAAAATTTCAGCATTTCCGGCAGTTCGCGGTTAGTCACCAGCGCGCGCACCGCCACGTCGTGGATCGTCTCCAGCCGCGCAGGATCGCCGGGACTGGTCAGGCTGATATAGACTTCGGACCCGATATAGTCGCCGCGCTTGCGCAGGCGCCGCTCCTTGACCGACATGCGCCGCGGGCGCACCGCGGTCGTATAGAAGAGCGCCGCCTGATAGTCGTAGAGCAGCGCGCCGAACGCGAACAGCGGCGCCACGGTGCGCGGGTCGCGATTGTCGCGGTCATAGGCCTTGACGCTGAGCAGGCGATACACCTCATAGTCGAGCGGGCCGTCGCGGTCGGCGACGACCTGGAACTCATGCTCGTGCAGCGCGAAGGGAATGCGGCTCAGCTGCTTTTCGAACAGGTTGATCGCCGGCGTCGCGAACAGGCGGAAATTGCGCTGGCTGACCGCCTGCACCAGCACGTTCGACGCGCGGTCGAACAGGATCGCGATCTCGACCGCCTTGCTCGACAGCGCGAGCGCCTTGCGCAGCCCCTCGAGCACGACGAAGCGGAAGCGTTCGGGGCAGGCGAAATATTCGGAGAGCAACCGATAGGCGCCGAGCGTCCGCCCGTCGTGCGGAAGCAGCGCATCGTCGGGCGCGAAACCGCGCTGCGCCGGAAGCGGCAGCACGACGTGACGATCGTCGGTTCCGTCGAGCGGACGCGCGACCACGGCGACCGCATCGCCGATGATCTGACGATAAAGTTCGTTGGGAACCGCTTCGGTTCCGTCGAGATAGATGTCGAGGCTGTCGCAGGCGATGCGGTCGAGGTCGATCCCGCCGGTCGCCTCGATCCGCAGCGTCAGCATCGCCTGCGCGCGCACCCTGGCCTTTGCCGCATAGGGTGCCGCGGCGCCCCGCGTGCCGTGATATTCGGCCTTGGCGATCGTCAGCGGCCACAGCGTCACCTCGTGACCGCTGCGGAACAGCACCGGTGTGCGGGTGCCGGCCGGCGGTTCGGCGGTCAGTTCGGTCCCGCGCGGGACCACATGCCCTTCGAGCAGCCCCTGATCGCCCGGCTGGGGCTCGAAGGCCGCGATACAGATCGACGGTGTCGGCGCGAGATAATGCGGCTGGATCGCCTGCAGCAGATGGTGGGTGAATTCGGGAAACTGGTCGTGGATCTTCAGCTGTACGCGGCTCGACAGAAAGGCCACGCCCTCGAGCAATCGCTCGACATAGGGATCGATGTCGCCGGCGTTCAGCCCCAGCCGGCCCGCCGCCGCCTCATGCTCTTCGGCGAACAGCTTTCCCTGCGCCTTCAGATAGGCGAGTTCGTCATTGTAGAAGTCGGCGAGCCGGGGGTCCATTATTCGGCCACCTCCACCGCCGCCGTATCGGTATCGATGGTGGTGCGAAAGCGCACCGGCAACTGGTTCGCGGCCCCCCGGATTTCGGCCTCGATCGTAAAGCCGATCTTGCCGGGATCGTCGAGGTCGGCGGTGGGCTCGACGCGCAGGCTCGACGGATCGAGCCTAGGCTCGAAGCGCAGGATCGCTTCGCGTATCTCGCGCGCCTGCGCCAGCACGGCGCGGCGGCTTTGCGCCCGGCCGGCGAAGTCGCGCACGCCATAGTTCAGCACCGAAGCGCGGACGTGCGGCCGATGATCGAGATTCATCGAGCTTTCGAGCGACAGGGTGCTGAGCAGCCAGGCGAGATCGCGCCGGATCGTCGCCCGCAGCGACGCCTCGGTAAAGCGCTCGAGATTGGGAATGGCGAAGTTGCGGAATTCCTCGCGCGAGACGGTCGGCATGCCCTCGGCCACCGCCTGGCCGCCGATGTCGCTGTCGGCCGCCAGCTTGTCGAACAAGGAAGGTGTCAGGCGCGCGCGGGCCACGGCGGTCAGCCGAAGCTGAGCGACCGGACCGACAGCAGCGGCAGATCTGCTCCTTCCGACGTCGTCAGGATGCGGTGTCCGAGGCCGGTCTCGCCTGCGGGTCCGGCCCGCCAGTCGGTCGTCAGGCCGCGCACCAGCTCGGCCTCGTCCGCCGCTTCGGACCCCGGGTAGCGCACGGGTATGAAGCCCGCCAGCTGCGGCCCCTCGCGAAGCGCGAACTGCGCCTGCGCCCATATCGTATCGCGCAGATCCTGCGCCGGCGAAATCTCGATCGATTCCAGTGCGGCAAAGGGCATCAGCGCATAGCGGCCGCCGATGATCGCCTCGATCGTCGGCCCGAAGCGCATGTCGGCGTCGGCGATCCAGTCGAAGGCCGCGCCGTCCGCCGTGCCGGGCGTCGCGGGCGCCGCATCGAACGCCGCGTCGCGCCGGGCCTCGGCCCCGGCCTCTCCCAGACCGCCGAGCCGGATCGCTTCGGCGAGCGCGGGAGTCCAGTCATAATCCTGGTAGAAACTGGCGGGCTGGGCACCCGCCATGACCGCCGCCCGCTCCGCTTCGGCGTCGAGGCACTGGCCATAGGCGACGGACAGCATGCGCATCTCCGGCGAGAGCTTCGCCAGAGTTTCCAGCTGCGCCTTGGCGCGGTTCCAATCGCCGAGCAGCGCGAACAACTGGAACAGGAACATGCGAACCTGCTCGTCGGCAGGATTCGCACGCACCTGTTCGATCAGTGCTGCGCGTGCCCCGGCCAGATCGCCCGCGTGAAGCAGTTCGTCGGCTTGGGACACGATGGATGGGCCGACGGGGTCAGCCGGCCTTGTTCAGCAGGACGTCGAAATAGCCCTCGACCTTGCCCTTCGACGTGCCCTTCTCGTCGCGCTGATCATAGATCTGCTTGATCTTGGCATAGGTCAGGCTGCCGCTTTCGTCGGCCTGCGAGCTGGCCGAGAAGGAATAGTTGTTCACCACCACATTCTCGAGCTCATAGACCAGGAAGTCGATCTTCTTGTCGTCGCCGACATTGGTCTGGAACGAGATCAGCGCCTTCGGGATCACCTTGCCCGAAGCGCAGGCCTTGAACAGCTCGACCGAGGTCTTGTCGGCTTCCTTGGTAAAAGCGATGTCGGCCATCATCGCCTGCCCCTTCGACACCGTCTTGGAAGCATTGTTGTAGGCCGACGAATTATGCGCCGAAAAGCTGCACGAGCTCAGCTTGATCTCGTCCTTGTGCTTTTCGTCGGTCGATTCGCCCTTGATGCCGTCCAGCTTGAGAAACACCGAAACCGTCATTTTATTTCTCCCTCACCAATTGGTCCAAATTTGCCAATATCGATCTAGCCTTTGCTCATTGGCAGTCGCGACACCATGCTCACGCTCACATCCATGCCTTCCATCTGGTGGTGCGGCACGAACAGGAAACGGCTTCTGTAATAGCCGGGATTCTCGGGATCGGCTTCGACCTTCACCTCCGCCCGCTTGAGCGGCAGGCGCGCCTTGGTTTCCTCGGTCGAGCTTTCGGGCGCCGCATCGACATATTGATGCACCCAGTCCGACAGATCGGCCTGCAGCTGCCCTTCCTCGCGCGAGCCGCCGACCCAGTCGCGGACCATACATTTCAGGTAATGCGCGAAGCGGCAGCTGGCGAACACATAGGGCAGGCGCGCCGCCAGCCGTGCATTGGCCGTCGCGTCGGGATTGCCATAGGTCGGCGCGTTGTAACAGGTCTGCGCGCCGATGAAGGTCGCGTTGGTGGTGTTCTTGCGATGCACCAGCGCGATCATGCCGAGCTCGGACAGTTCGGCCTCGCGGCGATCCGAAATCGCGATCTCGGTCGGGCATTTCTGATCGATGCCGCCTTCGTCGGTCGGGAAAGTCGCCAGCGGCAGCTCGTTGACCGTGCCGCCCGTTTCGACACCGCGGATGCGCGTGCACCAGCCATATTCGCGGAACGCCGCATTGATGCGCACGCCGAGCGCATAGGAGGCGTTCAGCCACAGATGATTGTCGTGCTCGCCCTCGGTGACCTCCGTGAAATGGAACTCCTCGATCGGATTGTCCTTGGGATCATATGTCTCGCGGCCCAGAAAGCGCGGCATCGTGAGCGCCAGATATTTGGCATCGTCGGTCTCGCGGAAGGCGCGCCACGCAGCATAGTCGCTGCCGCTAAACCGGCCGGCGAGATCGCGCGGGTCGCCGAGTTCGGTCCAGCTTCCCATGCCGAGAAGCTGGGAATTGGCCGCGGCGATGACGGGCGCGTGCGCCGCGCCGCCGATCTTGGCGAGCCCCTTCATGACCGTCAGGTCGGCCGAACCATGATCGAACTCATAGTCACAGACGAACGAACCATAGGGTTCGCCGCCGAGCTGGCCGAATTCGGATTCATAGATCTTCTTGAACAGCGGGCTCTGATCCCACGCCGAATCCGAATATTGGCGGAACACCTTCAGGCATTCGTCCTTGCTGATGTTCAGCACCCGGATCTTCAGATCCTTGCCCGTCTCGCTCTTCGACACGAGATAGTTGAGCCCGCGCCATGCCGACTCCAGTTTCTGGAACTCGGGATTGTGCAGGATGGCGTTCATCTGCTCCGACAGCTTGCGGTCGAGTTCCGCGCGCATCGCATCGACCGTCGCGAACACATCGTCGCCGATCACCTTGGCATCGGCCAGCGCCTGCTGCGCCAGCGTCGCCACGGCGTTCATGATCTGGCTCTTCTTCTCGTCGTCCTTCGGCTTGAACTCCTTTTGCAGGAGCGCCGAGAAATCATCGAGAGCGAGCGCTTCCGCCGCCTGAGCGCCTTCTTCCTGAAGCGGTCCCGAAGCCATTCAATCCTCCATAACTCTGCCGCCGGTCGGCGGCCTTGTCCAAACAGGCGCCCGGTCAGGCGTCGGCATCGCCCGGCGCGGCCGCTTCCTCGGTCTCCGCGTCGCCGTCGCCGGGCGCCGGAGCGGCCGACAGCGCCTTGAGCAGATCGGGGTCCTTCAGCACCCGGTCGAGCAATTCCTCCGCGCCCTCCTTGCCGTCCATCGCGAGCAGCAGGTCGGCGAGTTGCTGGCGCGCCTCCACCAGCTTGGCGAGCGCCGGAACGCTCTTGGCCACCTCGCCCGGGTTGAAGTCCGACATGCGGCTGAACACCAGATCGACCGCCAGCTTGCCGCCGCTGTCGTCGAGCTTGTTGTCGACGGCAAAGGCCGCCCGCGGCGCGATCGCCTCCATCCGCCGGTCGAAATTGTCGATGCTGAACTCCAGGAAATCGCGGTCCTTCAGGGCCTTCTTCGCGACGTGGCTCTTGCCCGACAGATCCGACATGACGCCCATGACAAAGGGCAGCTCGACCTTCTTGCGCGCGCCATAGGTCTCGACATCATAGCTGATGTGGACGCGCGGGGCGCGATTGCGCCCGATGAACTTCTGCCCGGAATCCGACATATGCTTCAATCCCCATTCGATGGGCGGCAAGTCCGGATCGTGTATCGTGGATCGAAATGGATCACGATTCGACGCCCCCGCCCCAATCAACGTCCCGTAATCAATAGATCATCAATCGTCTGTCCTGACAAGCAGCACGTTCCGCGCATCGTCGACGCTGCCGGGCGCAATGTCCTCCAATATTGACATGAAGTCCATCTTCACCCAGTTGCGCAGCCGCGCCGCGACGACCTTGATCGGATGCCCCGGCTCCGCCCGGGCATAATAATCCTCGATCGCGCGCAGCGCCTTCAGCACATCGTCGCGCGATTGCACCGCGCCGCTCAGCGCCGCGCCGCCCGCCGCCGGGCGCCCTTCCTGGGCGGGATCGCCGGCACTCTCCCCCGCGTCCTCGGCGGCATCGTCGCCGACGCTCAGCCCTGCCAGCCCGTCGAACGCCGATTTCACGCTGTCGATCGTGTCCCGGACGGTGCTGAAATCGGGCGGCGTTTCGTCTCCCGCCTGTTCGGTCATGACCGCGGATACGCGGGCGATCGCCGCGTTCATCGACGCCAGCGTCGCCGAAAAACGCTGCTTGTCGTCCTCGTCCAGCGCCTTCAGCGCCTGGCTGAGCGCGTCATAGGCGGGCGCCGACGGTCCGGCCGCGAAACAGTCCATCAGCTGGTCGCCGGTGAAGGCCGTGCGCCCCGTGTCGAGCATCGGCATCCGGCAGAGCGGAAAGGCGAAGGCGCTTCGTCCCGCAATCTGCTCGCAGATATTCTTCCGGCCCTGATAGTCGAGCGCGTCGAGGGTGGGATGCACGCTATCCCAATAGGTTTCGAGCAGCCCGGCCAGCATCAGCAGCCCGCGCTCGACCTCCTGCAGATCGCCGAGCGCGATGCCGCAGCGCGCCAGCGACGCGGCGAGGAACATGTCCTTGCCGTGCGCCGATTCGGATTCGATCTTCGATCTGATGTCGCGCCAGTCGGCGGCCGGCGGCCGGCCCAGATCGGCGTCCTCGCCCTCGTCGGCGGGCGCCGTGTCCACGGCGAAGTTGATCTCGAACGCCGTCCGGACGGCTTCATAGTCCGTGCGCCCGTCCAGTTCCGAACCGGCGGGATCGTCATCGGAAACCGGCGCAAGCAATTCGTCCAGCGACTTCATGTTGCGCGCTCCTCGCCACCCCAATAATTATTTGGCCCAAATATTATTGGACGAGGACCGCCTCCACGCGCCTGTTCGCCGGGTGCTGGGCCTGCAGCCCGGCGATCGGACGGTCGAAACCGAATCCTTCCGCCTTCAGCAGCCTGGCGTCGATGCCGCGATCGACCAGCGCGGCCACCACGGTTTCGGCCCGCCGGCGCGACAGGTCGCGATTATAGTCGGCCGATCCCGACGCATCGGTATGCCCCTCGATCAGGACATGCTTTTCCACCATCGAGGGCGCGCGCATCACGAGAGCGAAATTTTCGATCTGGGTGATGCTCTCGCTGGTCAGCGCGGCGGAGTTCAGCGCGAAGGTCAGGACCAGTTCGCCGCGGCCCGTCACGCCTGCGGGCAGCGGAACGGCGTGATCCGACTTGCCCGCGCCGTCGATAGCCTCGCGACGCGGCGCGACATATTCCCGGGGCTTGCTCGGCTGGGCCACCGGCGGCCTGCTCGCCTTGCCGGCCTTGCTGAGCGGCGGCCGCGCAGAGGTCTGTCGGGCGTCGCCATTTCCATCGATGCGCCGAAAACTGCGCGCCGCCAGGTCGCGAACGACATGTTGGTCGGGCGCAATCTCGCCCTTCGCCATCGCGACCATCAGCGCGGCATCCTCGCCGCATATGCCCTGCAGGTCGCACAGCAGCTGCTCGGGCGAGCGCGCCTGCTGCGCCGCGAGCGCCGCAGGCATGGCGAGAAGGGCCAGGGCCACGGGAAAAAGTTTCTTCATCTTACCCCCACAATCGCGTCGCGCGGCCGGGCCGCCGAACGCTTCCGGGCGCGAATCGCCTCGGCTACAGTCAACAAGTCATCCAAGCGGCATGTGATTACCATTTATCAACTATTTCGGCAAGCGCATCGACTATCCACTTATGGCACAACGCCCAATTTGCTTGCGGCATTGCGAAATTTGGCGATAAGCTTGCCGCGGCATGGGGAGGCGGGCCGATGAGCGGCAATTACCGGGAGACGAAACTTACCATCGGCCTCGGCGGCGAACAGGTGGAGTTCGCCTCGATGACCGCGCGCGAATCCCTTTCGACACCTTTCGAGATCGAATTGCAGATCACCGCGCCCCTGGGCGAACTGGACCTGGCGCCGCATCTCGGCGAGCTGGTGACCGTCACCGTCTGGGAGGACGATGCCATCGTCCGCTATTTTCACGGATATCTGACCGAAGGCATTTATCTGCGCGAGGACGGCGACGGATTTCACTATAATCTGTCGCTTCGCTCCTTCCTCTATTTCATGGACCACCGCAAAGGCTTCGCCATCTTTCAGGAGCGAACCGTTCTCGACGTGCTGAAGGAGGTCTTCGCGGACACCAGCTATGCCGACGTCGAGTTCCGCGTTTCGGAAAGCTACGAGCCGTTCGAATATTGCGTCCAGTATAACGAAAGCGACTTCAATTTCGCCAGCCGCCTGATGGAGCAGGAAGGGCTCTATTATTTCTTCGAGCATGGCGAGGATCGCCACCTGATGGTGATCTGCGACAAGGCGAGCAACCACAAGGCCTCGGCGGTCGGCGGGCTCGCGTTCAACCCGACCGCGGACGTCAGCCAATCCTACCGCGTCGGCGCCGCCTGGGGCGAGAAACATTATCTGAAGAGCTGGACCGAGCGCGTATCGACGGGCTCGCAGGACCGCGTATCGCTGACCGACTTCGACTTCAAGAAGCCCGACAAGCCGGTGAAGGGCCGGGCATCGGGCGACGGCCAGCATCCAAAGGACGAGCAGGAAATCTACAGCTTCCCCGGTCAGTTCGTCGAGGAGGGGCGCGGAAACCGCCTGAGCCGCGTGCGGCTCGAGGAACTGCGCGCCGACCGCCGCACTTTCGCCGCCGACGCGACCGCCAAGGGGCTGTGCTGCGGCGCGACGATCGGCGTCGCCGAGCATCCGAACGCCCGCTACAACCGTGAATATATGATCGTCTCGACCCTGCACAGCCTGCAGTCGCAGCGCTACCGGTCGGGGGCCGGCTATGCCGACGAAACTAAGGTGCATTTCATCGCCATCCCGTCGGATACCCAGTATCGCGCACCGCGCCGCGCCGAAAAGCCGCGCGTCGTCGGTCTGGAAACGGCGATCGTCACCGGTCCCAAGGGTGAAACCATCTTCACCGACGAATATGGCCGGGTGAAAGTCCGCTTTCACTGGGATCGCAGTTCGACGCCGGACGAGAAATCGACCTGCTGGATGCGGGTTTCGCAGACCGGCGGGCTCGGCAACATCATCCTGCCGCGCGTCGGGCACGAGGTGCTGGTGGATTTCCTGCACGGCGACCCGGACATGCCGCTGGTCACGGGACGCGTCTTCAACGCGCGGCACATGCCGATCTACGACCTGCCGGCGAACAAGACGCGCGCGGTCTGGCGCACGCTGACCTATGGCAAGCAGGAACCCTATCCCGAAACCGAGAAGCTCGACACCGGCGAACCCAAGGCGAACGAATTGCGGTTCGAGGACAAGGGCGGCAAGGAAGAGGTGTTCCTGCACGCCGAACGCGACATGAACGTCCGCGTCCGGTTCGATTCCAGCCATCATGTCGGGCACGACGAGGAACGCAAGGTCGGCCACGACCGCCAGCGCTACGTCAAGAATGACGAAAAGGTCACGATCGACGGCAACCGGACCTACAAGCTGAAGAAGAACGAAAAGAACACGATTACCGAAGGCAATCGGGAAACCACGCTCAATGCCGGCAACGACAAGCTCCAGCTGAAACAGGGCAATCTGTCGGTCAAGGTCGACATGGGCAAGATCGTGATCGAGGCGATGCAGAGCATCGAACTCAAATGCGGGTCCACGACGCTCAAGCTGACGCCGGTGCAGGCGACGCTCTCGGCGACGATGATCAAGGTCAACGGACAGGCGATGACCGAAGTCACGGCCGGAGGCATCCTCACGGAAAAGGGCGCCTTGGTAAAGATCAACTGAGACGGACATCATGGCGAAATGGAACATCGTGCCGTGGAGCCAGGCCGCGCAGATCGCCGAGCAGGCGGGCATGCCGCGCGAAGACTGGCCGGAAACGGAGATGGCGCCCGCACCGTGGATCGCCGGGCTCCGGCGCGACGGTCGGTCGCTCGACGCGATTGCGGCGATGGGGTCGGCCTTGCCGCGATTCGAAGCGATCGCCTGGGCGGCGTCCGTGCTCGCGCCGCTGTGCGACCATGAGAAGGCCGCGCCCGCGCGCCGGCAGCTGATGGCGGCGGCGCAGCGCTGGATCGACGAACCGACCGACGACCACCGCCGCTCGATCTTCGCACTGGCCGAAGCCGGGGATGACGACTGGCCCGAAACATTGCTCGGCTATGCCATCTTCTTTTCCGGGGGATCGATCGCGCCGGAGGACATCGATCCGGTCCAGCCGGACCCGTCGACGGCCGGCCGGCTGGCCGCCGGCGCGGTGCAGGCGGCGGCAATAGCCCAGGGCCAGCCGCAGCGTGTCTTGACGAGCGCGCTCGATCTGGCGGAAAAAGTCGCCGTGTCCGGAACGAAAGCACTGGAAAATCGGTGAGCCTCACCCTGCGCATTCTCAATCGCAGCCATTTGGACAATGGCTCGCCCATCGAATATGTCATCCATCAACGGGGGGCGGTGATCGGCCGCGCGCCGACCTGCGACTGGGCCCTGCCCGATCCGACGCGAGTCGTTTCGAGCCGCCATTGCGAAGTCCGCTTCCATGAAGGCCACTATGTCCTGACCGATGTCAGCACCAACGGCACCTTCCTGAACGGCGGGGGTGCCCGCATGGCGGAACCGCGCCGCGTCGGACCCGGGGACCGCTTCCAGATCGGCGACTATGTTCTGGAAGCGCGGATCAGCGGCGCCGCGCACGAAGCCTTCGTCCGCGAAGCCGAGGACGCCCGGAGCGCCGATACGGCCGGCCAGTCGTTCGACTGGACCGACGTTCCCGGCGCGCTGCCTTCGGCGACCTCTTCCGCTGCGCCGGGCGCGGACCCGTTCGCAGGCGGCGGCGGCTGGGATCTGGAACAGGCGCCCGCAAGCGAGGTGTCCGATTGGGCGGACGAGCATCAGGCCGCCCCGCTGCCGCCCGATGCCGATGCGATGTTCCGCCGCCTGACCGACCAGCATCATGTGGACTGGTCGGTGGCGGGCTGGGACGTCGGGACCGACTATGCCGATCCCTTCGCGGTAGAACCGCCCGGACAGGCCTTTCCGCCCCCGTCGCCGCCGGTTTCGGGCGGCGGAATACCGGAACCCGCCCCGCCCCTGCCGCCGGCACCCGCCCGCGCCGATCCCTTCGCGCCGCTGTCGCCCCCTCCGCCGCAGGCTCCTCCGCCGCCCGCCCCTGCACCGTCCGGCTGGCCCCAAGCCGAGGCGCATCCGCCGGCGCGGACCGTGCCGCCCATCCCGCCGCCAGCCGCTCCCGCGCCTGCACCGCTGGTCGCGACCGCACCGGCGGCCCATCCGACTCCCGCCCCCGCCGCGAGCGCACCGGACCTGACCTATCAGAATCTGGTCCGCGCCCTCGGCATCGATCCCGCGAAGCTTCAGGAAACGCCCGATGCGACCGGCGCACGCGCGGGGCGGATGCTCCGCCGCCTGCTCGCAGGGCTGATGGTGCTGCTCGAAGCGCGCGCGCGCGCCAAGGATCAGATGGGCGCAACCTCGACGCAATTGCGTTTCGACGGCAACAACCCCTTCAAGTTCGCGCCCGGTGTCGATCAGGCGCTGGAGATGACGCTCAACCCGCCGGCGCGCGGCTATATGGAGGCCGAACAGGCGATCGAGGACGCCTTCCGCGACCTGCAGGCGCATCAGATCGCCACCTTGCGGGCAATGCAGGGCGCGCTCAAGGCGACGCTCGACCGTTTCTCGCCGACCGCGATCGAATCCCGGACCGAGGACAGCGGCCTGCTCGCCAAGATCATGCCTGGCCGGCGCGATGCCGCGCTGTGGAAAGCCTATCAGAAGGAGTTCAGCGGCGTCGCGCAGGGTTCGGC
>CALMYE010000184.1 GCA_937873425.1 uncultured Sphingopyxis sp.
GGCGTCTCGAACTGCGCGACGCGGGTCTGGTCGTCGGTCCATTCGACCTCGACCCGCGCGTCGAGCCGTTCGCCCTGCGCTTCCAGCCCACCGAGCAGGCGCAGCGGCGGGATGCGCGGGACGTGGCGGTCGGCGCCCGCGCCCTTGATCTTCGCGCGCGTCATGTCGGCGACGAAATCGCCGACGATGTTGAAGCCGCCGACCTGCGCGAGCCGCGCGCTCGCCTCGGCCTCGAAGCCCCAGACGCGCGCGTCGCGCTGAAAATATTGGAAGACGGGCAGTTCGTCCTCCTCCTCGCCGGTCGCCGCCGAATAGATGAAATCGTCGAACCAGTTGGAATAGCCGGTCAGGGTGAGGTTGAAGGCGTCGGTCCTCAGCTTGAACGAGGCCTCGGCGCCCCAGCTCGCCTCGCGCTTCAGGTTCGGGTCGCCGACCTCGAAGCTTTGCGTCGCGATGTGCGGGCCGTTGGAGAACAGCTCTTCCGCCGACGGTGCACGCACCGCGCGGGCGACCGACGCGCCGATCTTGACGCTCTCGCCGATGTCGTAGGTCGCGCCGAGTGCGCCCGAGAAGCTGTCGAAGCTGCGGTCGAGGCCCAGCGCCGGCGCGCGTACGCTGGTCGTCTCGAAGCGCGCGGCGGCTTCGAGGCCCAGCGGCCCGGCGTGCCATTCCTGCAGCGTGAAGACGGCGAACTGGTCGGTCAGGTTGCGCGGCACGAAGGCTTCGGCGCCGACCGCGTCGAAATCGCGGTGGCTGTATTGCACGCCGCTCGCGCCGCGCCAGCCGCCGCGGTCGTTCTGCGCCAGCTCGATGCGGCCCTCGACACCCTTGTTGGTGAAGACGGTGCCGACCTCGTCGCCCTCATACTCGGTATGGCGGTAGTCGGCGAAGCCCGCGCGGATGCGCAGCTTGTCGAAGAAGCCGTCGCCCATCTCGACCTCGCCGCGCAGATCGGCGCGCCATTGCTTCAGGCCGATGGTGACCGGTCCTTCGCCATGTTCGTGGCCATGATCGTCGTCATGGTCGTGATCCTCGTCCTCGTCGTCATGATCCTCGTCGCCGTGGTGATGTTCGGCGCCGGGGCGGCTGGGGACGCCGTATCGGCTGTCGTAATAGCTGACCGAAATGCCGAGCTGGCCGCCGTCGTTGATCAGCGACAGGCCGCCCGCGGCGGTCCAGGTCTCGCTCGCGGTGTTGGCGATCTTGCCGCGCCGGTTCGCGAGCGCGGTCAGTTCGGCGGCCTCGTCGTCATGGCCTTCCTCGGCCTCATGCTCGGCGAGGTGCAGCAGCTCGCCGCGCAGGCCCGGCGCATGGACGAAGCCGCCGGTGCGGGCGTCGCCCGTCCTGCGCCAGCTGCCGTCGAGATGCGCGACGAGCTGCGGCGTGATCGCGACGTCGATCGAGGCGCCGGCATTGCGGTCGTTGGCGGCGGTCGCATAGCCGCCGATCGCGTCGATATGGACATGGTCGGCCGGCACCTTGCGCGGGATGCGGCGGTCGAACAAATTGACCGCGCCGCCGATCGCCTGGCTGCCGAACAGCAGCACGGCGGGGCCGCGGAGGATCTCGACGCGCTCGACGGTCAGCGGGTCGATCGTAACCGCATGGTCGGCGGAGGTGTTCGACACGTCGATCGAGCCGATGCCGTCGGTCAGCACGCGCACGCGCTCGCCCGAAAAGCCGCGCAGCACCGGGCGCGAGGCGCCGGGGGCGAAGCTGGTCGCCGACACGCCCGGCTGGCGCGTCAGCGTGTCGCCGATCTGGCCGCGCATGTCGCGCGCCAGCTCGTCGCCTTCGACCACCGACACATTGCCGAGAATGTCGAGGCTGCGGACATAGGGCGCGGTGACGACGATCGGGTCGCGGCCATGGATGTCGTCGCCGCTCGCGCCCCGGTCGCGCTCCTGCGCGAGGGCGGGGGAGGCAAGCAGCGTGGCAAAGGTGAAACCGGCGGAGCAAAGCAGGCGCATGGCGGAGAGAAATCCTGTTGTTGCGATGGGCTGGAGCGGTTCAGTAATGTTATACTGTCACAAAGGCAACCCCCGCCGTGGCGCGGCGATGGCCGCTCGTCGGTCGCCATCCTCCTTTCGTCGAACAAGGCTGACCTTGCGCTGAACAAGCGATGCTGTCTTGCGACGCGCCGGGCGCGGCCCTAGATCAGGCGCCATGACGATAGCGCGAACCAGCCTGGACCTGATCGGCAACACCCCGCTCGTGCTGCTGAAAGGCCCCAGCGAGGCCACCGGCTGCGAAATCTGGGGCAAGTGCGAATATGCCAACCCCGGCGGATCGGTGAAGGACCGCGCTGCCCTCTATATCGTCCGCGATGCCGAGGCGAACGGCAGCCTGCGCCCCGGCGGCACCATCGTCGAGGGGACGGCGGGCAACACCGGCATCGGCCTGGCGCTCGTCGGCAACGCGCTCGGCTACCGGACGATCATCGTCATGCCCGACAATCAGAGTGCGGAGAAGATGGACACCATTCGCGCGCTGGGCGCCGAGCTGGTGCTGGTGCCGCCCGCGCCCTTCGCCAATCCGGGACATTTCGTCCACACCTCGCGGCGGATCGCGGAGGAAACCGACAATGCGATCTGGGCCAACCAGTTCGACAATATCGCCAACCGCAAATCGCATGTCGTGGGCACCGCCGACGAAATCTGGGCGCAGATGGACGGGCGGATCGACGGCTTCACCTGCGCCGCCGGCACCGGCGGCACGATCGCCGGGACCGGGCTGGGGCTGAAGGCGCGCGACGAGCGCGTCACCGTCGCGCTCACCGATCCGCACGGCGCGGGCCTCTATAATTATTACAAGCATGGCGAACTCAAGGCGGAAGGGAGCAGCGTCGCCGAAGGCATCGGCCAGAACCGCATCACCGCCAATCTCGACGGCGCGCCGATCGACACCCAGTTCCGCATCTCCGATGCCGAGGGGCTGGCGATCGTCCGGCAGCTGCTGGACGAGGAAGGGCTGTGCCTTGGTCTCTCGTCGGGCATCAACGTCGCCGGCGCGATGGCGCTGGCGCGCGAACTGGGACCGGGCAAGCGGATCGCGACGATCCTGTGCGACAGCGGCTTCCGCTATCTCTCGACACTCTACAATCCCGAATGGCTGGCGGCGAAGGGACTGGCATGAGCGCGAACAGACAAGGCCCCCCGACCGAACCGCTCGGCCCCGGCGATTCGATGCGCCGGCTCCAGATCGGCATCGCCGGGGTGATGGGGGTGCTGCTGCTCGTCGGCCTTGCCGGCCTGATCGGCGACCGCGCGCGCGAGCAGGTGGCGAGCGAAGGCGCGGCCGCCGCACTTCCCGCCCAGAATGTGCAGGGTGAAAAGGCCGTCGGCACCCCGCTCGAGGAACTGGGCGTCCAGCCGGTGACGAAGAGCGGCGATACGGTCGCGCCGCCGCCGGTGGTCCAGACGCTTCCGCCGTCGACTGCGAAGGTTCCCGACCTCGAACCCGACCCCGAACTCGAACGCGCGCGGAGCAAGTCGACCAAGTGACGCGCGCCGGCCTCGCCGCATCGGCGCGGCCGCTCCGCCTCGCGTTCGCCTATGTCGTGCCGGCCCTCCTCCTCGCCTGGTTTGCGGGCGGACAGATGGCGCTCGGGCGGATCGACGCCGCGCTCGCCGTTCCGCTGCTGATGCCCGGGGCGCTGCTCCTTGCCCGGCTGGTGCGCGACGACGCGCCGCGCGTCCGATGGACCGCCTTCGCTTTCGCGGCGGGCGGGCTGCTGCTCGCGCAACTGCTCCTCCATCTGTTTCTCGGCCACCGGCTCGGCGCGGGAGTCGTGCTGTTCGCATCGGTCGCGAGCTGCCTCGCGCTGTCGATCGCAGGCCTTGCCGTCGCGGCGCTGCTGCGCTGGCGGCGCCTGCTGCGTTGGCCGGCGCTGCTGCTGATAGCGATACTCTGGTACGCGGCGGGGCAGGGGCTGCTCGGCCTTTCCTATGCCGCGGGCGCCGCGGACCGGAAGCCCGGTCTGGCGATCCTGACCGGCCTGCCGCTGCGCTGGCAGGGCGGCGGCGACGATCTCGCCGCGATGCTGGCCGCCGGGCCGTCCGACGCGCCGGCGCTGGCGGCGCTGGAGGGGCGGTTCGCGGTGCGGCTGGTCGACAGTCTGGCCGACGTCCACCCCGACGAGGCGCTGCTCGTCGCGCATCCGCGCGCGCTGGCGCCCGCCGATCTGGTGCGGCTCGACGAAAGGGCGCGGCACGGCGGGCCGACCGTCATCCTCGCCGACGCGCTTTCGACCTGGCCGCCGCCGCATCCGCTCGGCGATCCGCGCAATCCGCCGGTGACCAGCCTGCTGACGCCGCTGCTCGACCATTGGGGCATCACGCTCGCCGCGCCCGATCCGGGGCGGGAAGGGGAGGCGCCGCTGTTCACCGGCCCCGGCGGACGCAAGCTGCTGCTCCATTCGGCGGGCCGCTTCACGCGTCTGCCGGACGGCTGCTCTGCCTATGGCGATGGACGCGCCGCCCGCTGCCGCTTCTCTTCGGGTCCGCATATGGTCTGGCTGGTCGGCGATGCCGACATGCTGCACGACAGCCTGTGGCGTTCGCCGGTCGCCGCTGCGCCCTGGCTGCGCCGCTCCGACAATATCGTCTGGCTCGCCGATGTGCTGGGCGGGCGCGAAGCCGCGCCCCTGTTGCAACCCGTCTGGATAGGGTAAAAGCGCGTCATGTCCCTTTCCGTCCCCATTTTTCCCGTGCCGAACATCCTTTCGGGGGCGTTTGGCGTCGCGCGTGCGCCGCCATGAGGAGGGCCTGACCCCCGATTTGCCCCTCTCGGTGGGTATTTTCCCCGGTCTGATCCTAATTTACCCCTTTTCACCCTAGCCTGTTGTTGATAGGCAGGAGTCGGAGAGGGGCAATCTCCGCCTGAGTCACAGGATTCGGAATTTCGCGATTCCGGGGCCGGGGAAGTTTTGCCCGCGGTGTCAGGCAGGGGGCGAGCAAATGGCTGTTGTTACGCTCGGCAGCTATTCCGGCACCGAATTTGCGCCCGTTGACGGCAAGCAGCGCATCGCCGTCCCCTCCGAATACCGCAACAATGTGCCCCTCAATGCGGACGGGCAGCGCGTGCTCTGGGTCGGCATCCACGAAACGCTGCCCTGCCTCGTTGCTTTCGGTCAGGACCAGTTCGACCTGCTCAAGGCCGAAATTCAGGAAGAACGCGCCGAGGCGCGCGAACGCGGTATCGACTTCGACCTGGATGAGGCCTCGCGCAAGCGTTTCGAATTCACCAAGGCCTATACGCTCGACGACAGCGGCCGCTTCCTCCCTTACTTCGCTCATCGCGACCTCACCGAAGAGAGCGGCGGGCAGGATTTTACGAGCGGCGCTTGCGCCTTCGTCGGCCTCGGCCGCCGGTTCGAGATCTGGTGGCTGCCGATCCTCGCCAGATGCGATGTGGACCGGCCGCGCCTGCGCCGCACCGCTGCCAGCTGGGAAGCCGCGCGGGCGAAGGGGAAGGGCAAATGAGCGACCTCCCCCGCGATCCCCGCCATGACCCGGTGCTGCGCGAAGAGGTCGTCGCCGCGCTCGCCATTGTCCCCGGCGAATGCCATGTCGATGCGACCTTCGGCGCGGGCGGCTATACGCGCGCGCTGCTCGCCGCGGGCGCCGATGTCGTCGGCTGCGACCGTGATCCCGACGCCATTGCCGAGGGGCAGGCGCTGGTCGACGAGGCCAAGGGCCGCCTGACCCTCGTCCACGGCCGCTTCGGCGAGATCGACCGGCTGCTCGCCGAACGCAGCATCGGCGGCGTCGACGGCATTGTCTTCGACATCGGCGTTTCCTCGATGCAGCTCGACCGCGCCGAGCGCGGCTTTTCCTTCCAGAAGGACGGTCCGCTCGACATGCGGATGCAGCAGGAGGGCGAAAGCGCCGCCGACTGGATCAACCGCGCCGACGAGGCGGAGATCGCCGACGTCCTCTATCATTATGGCGACGAGCGCCAGTCGCGCCGCGTCGCGCGCGCGATTGTCGCCGACCGCCCCTTCGCGCGCACCGGCGCGCTCGCCGCGACGATCCGCAAGGCGCTGCGCCATCCCCCCGGCGCGCCCAAGGACCCGGCGACCAAAAGCTTTCAGGCAATCCGGATTCACATCAACGGCGAACTCGATGAGCTGATCGCCGGGCTCGACGCGGCCGAACGCCTGCTCCGCCCCGGCGGCCGGCTCGCCGTGGTGACCTTCCACGGCACCGAGGACCGGATCGTCAAGAATTTCCTGCGCGAACGCAGCGGTGGCGATGCCCGCGCTTCGCGCCACCGGCCCGCGCTCGCCCCTCCGGCGCGGGCCGCAACCTTCCTGCCCCCCGCGCGCAAGGTGCGGCCGGGCAAGGCCGAGGAAGCGCGCAACCCGCGCGCCCGCTCGGCGACGCTGCGCAGCGCGGTGCGCACCGGCGCGCCCGCATGGTCCGGAGATTCGACGGTGAAGGAGGCGATCTCATGCTGATGGCGGCCCGCAAGCTCCAGGGAATCGGCCTGGTCCTGCTCGTGCTGATCATCGCGATGATGCTCTATCCGGTGTCGCTCAACGTCGCGGCGACGCGCAGCGAGCTGACGCAGATCGAGCGCCAGATCGAGCGGACGCGCGCCAATATCCGCTATCTGGAATCCGAACTCGCGGTGCGCGCCTCGATGCGTCAGCTCGAACAGTGGAACGCCGACAGCTTCGGCTATTCGGCGCCGACGGCCGGCCAGTATCTGGAGAACGAGCGCCAGCTCGCCTCGCTCGGCCGGGTGCCGGGCGCGCGCGGCGCGAACGAGGTCGCGCCGGTGCTGATGGCGATGGTGTCGCCGGTCGCGCTGCCCGAAAAGGCGAAGCCGGTGGAGGTCGCCGCCGCCGCGGCGAAGCCCGCCGAGACGGCGCCCGCCGCCGCCGTCCGCACCGACAGCACACCGCGCATGGCGCCGACCCGCCGCAGCGAGCAATTGAAGATGATCGAGGACCAGCTCCTCGCCGAATCCACCCTCGCCGATCTCAAGCGCGCGGCGGCGGTCGAAGCAGGGGAAAGCACGGCGCGATGAACACGCTGGTCGTCCGTCCGACGCGCGTCCGCACCGCCGGGGTCCGGCAGCAGCTGCTCCTGACCGCGCAGCAGCGGCTGATGATTCTGATGCTGCTGTTCACCGCGGCGATCCTGCTCGTCGCGATGCGGCTGCTGTGGTTCGCCGCCTTCGACACCGGGCCGCGCCAGGGCGGTGTGACGGCGTTCGTTCCCGCGCGCGCCGACATCGTCGATCGCAACGGCGTGCCGCTCGCGCGCACCATCGACGGCTATTCGATCCGCGTCGTCCCGTCGAAGCTGCTCAACGACCGCAACTATCTGGCCGACGAACTGGTCAAGATTTTCCCCGACACCCCGCGCGAGGAGTTTCTGGCGAAGCTGACCGGCGAGCGCTCCACCCTGATCCGCCGCCGCGCGCTGCCCGATCAGGTCGCGGCGGTCAACGCGATCGGCGAGATCGGCTTCGACTTCCCGCGCGAAAAGGAACGCCTCTATCCGCAGCTGACGCTCGCGTCGCACGCGCTTGGCTTCATCAATGCCGAAGGCGAGGGCGTCACGGGCATGGAGGGCGCTTATAACGACCGCCTGACCGATGCCGCGATGCGCGGCGAGCCGCTTGCCCTGTCGATCGACGCGCGGGTGCAGGGGGTGCTCGAGGCCGAGCTCGGCCATGCGGTCACCAATCTGGAGGCGCTCGGCGGCGCGGGCGTCATCCTCGACGCCCATACGGGCGAAGTGATGGCGATGACCTCGCTGCCCACCTTCAACCCGAACAATCTCAACGGCACCGACTCGACCATCCGCCGCAACGCGGTGACCTATAATCTCTACGAGCTCGGATCGACCTTCAAGCCGCTGACCATCGCCGGAGCGATCGACGCCGGGACGGTGACCAGCATGGCGCGCCGCTACGACGCGACCGAGCCGCTCGCCATCGCGGGCTACCGCATCCGCGACAGCCACCCGTCGCGGCGCTGGCTCAACGTGCCGGAAACGCTGATCCACAGCTCGAACATCACCACCGCGCGCATCGCCGACGAACTGGGGCGCGAGAAGATGGAGCATCTGTTCCGCGAACTCCACTTTGACCGCCGCCCCGACATCGAGATGAAGGAGCGCGCGCATCCGCTGTGGCCGCGGGACTGGGGCCGGCTGACGACGCTGACCACCGGCTACGGCCACGGCATCGCGGTCACCCCGCTGCACCTCGCCAACGCCTATGCGGCGATGGTCAACGGCGGCATCTATCGCCCCGCAACGATGCTCAAGCTCGGTGACCAGGCACCGCCGCAGGGCCGCCGCGTGTTCAAGGCCTCGACCAGCGCGCGGATGCGCCAATTGCTGCGCCTGATCGTCTCCGACGGCACCGGGCGTCAGGCCGACGCCCCGGGCTTCCGCGTCGGAGGCAAGACGGGGAGTGCCGAGAAGCCGGGCGCCGGCGGCTATCGCCGCAGTTCGGTCGTCGCGACCTTTGCCGCCGCCTTCCCGATGGACAATCCGCGCTATGTCATCCTGATCATGATCGACGAGCCGAAGGGCAATGCCTATAGCTCCGGCCAGCGCACCGCGGGCTGGACCGCCGCGCCGGTGGTCAAAAAGGTGGTGACGCGCGCCGGCCCGATGCTCGGCGTCTTTCCCGACGAGAGCCGCGACGTCGACGTGTCCGAACTGACCCCGCTGCTCTGGAAGAACAGGGCAGGCGAATAATGCGTCTGGCGGCGCTGCTCGATCATCAGGACCCGGGGGGCGCCGACCCCGTCGTCACCGGCCTCGCGATCGACCACCGCAAGGTCGCGCCGGGGACGATCTTCGGCGCTTTCGTCGGCGAGCGCTTCAACGGCGAGGATTTCATTCCCGCCGCGATCGAGGCGGGCGCAATCGCCGTCGTCGCCCGGCCCGAAGCGAAGGTCGAGGGTGCGCTGCATATCGCCGACGCCAACCCGCGCCGCGCCTTCGCGCATATCGCCGCGCGCTTCTTTCACCGCTTTCCCGCAACTTGCGTCGCGGTCACCGGCACCAACGGCAAGACCTCGACGGTCGAGATGACGCGCCAGTTGTGGCGCATGGCGGGCTTTCACGCCGCCTCGATCGGCACGCTCGGCGTCACCACCGGCGACGACCGCACCGTCACCGGGTTGACGACGCCCGACATCGTCACCTTCCTGTCCAACATGTCGGGCCTCGCCGCCGAGGGCGTGACCCATGCCGCGTTCGAGGCGTCGAGCCACGGCCTCGACCAGTATCGCACCGAGGGTCTGCCGGTGAAAGCTGCCGCCTTCACCAACCTCAGCCACGATCATCTCGACTATCATGGCACGATGGACGCCTATCTGGCGGCCAAGATGCGGTTGTTCTCCGAAGTGGTCGAAGCCGATGGCGCGGCGGTGATCTGGAACGACGATATTTTGTGGTCGCCGGCCGCCGTCTATGAAGCCGAGCAGCGCGGCCTCCGCATCCTGACTGTCGGCGAGCATGGCGAGGACCTGCGCCTCGTCAGCCGCGAGCCGACGCAACTCGGCCAGTCGCTGCTGATCCAGTCGGGCCGGCTCGTTCAAAAGGTGGCGCTGCCCCTCATCGGCGCCTATCAGGTCGCCAACGCGCTCGTCGCCGCAGGCCTCGTCATCGCGACCGGCGGCGATGTCGCCCAGACGCTCGGCAATCTCGCGCGGCTCCAGCCGGTGCGCGGGCGCCTCGAACGCGCGGCGATCACCCGCGCGGGCGCGCCCGTCTATGTCGATTATGCGCATACGCCGGATGCGATCGAGGCGGCGCTCGACGCGCTGCGCCCGCACGCGAGCGGCCGCCTGATCCTCGTCTTCGGCGCGGGCGGCGACCGCGACCGGGACAAGCGCCCCGAAATGGGCAGGGTCGCCGCCGCCAAGGCCGATGTCGCGATCATCACCGACGACAATCCGCGCGGCGAGGATGCGGCGGCGATCCGCGCCGCCATCGCCGAGGGCGCGCCGGGCGCGCGGATCATCGGCGACCGCCGCGAAGCCATCGCCGCGGCGATTGCCGAGGCGCGCGCCGATGACATTATCTGCATCGCCGGCAAGGGCCACGAACAGGGCCAGATCGTCGGCAGTGGCGACGCGACGCGGGTCATCCCCTTCGACGATGTGAGCGTCGCGCGCGAGGCGGCGGCATGAACCCGCTGTGGACCGCCCGCACCATTGCCGCCGCCACGGGCGGGGAGGCGAGTGCCGACTTCACCGTGCAGGGCGTCGCCTTCGACTCGCGCGAGGTGGGGAAGGGCGATCTCTTCGTCGCGATGAAGGGCGAGACGACCGACGGCCACCAGTTCATCGACAAGGCCATCGCGGCGGGAGCGACGGGTATCGTCTGCAAAAGCGCGATCGACCATCCGCACGTCCGCGTCTCGGACAGCGCCGCCGCACTGAACGCGCTCGGCTGCGCATCGCGCGCGCGCTGCCGCGGCCGGATCATCGGTGTCACCGGATCGGCGGGGAAGACCGGAACGAAGGAGGCGCTGTTCGCCGCGCTCGACCGCTTCCGTCCCGGCCGGGCGCATCGTTCGGTCAAGAGCTACAACAATCATGTCGGCGTTCCCTTGAGCCTCGCGCGCATGCCTTCGACCGTCGACTACGGCATCTTCGAAATGGGGATGAACCATGCGGGCGAACTCGCCGCGCTGACCCGCATGGTGCGCCCGCATGTCGCCATCGTCACCACCATCGCCCCCGCGCACATGGAATATTTCGGCAGCGAGGAAGCGATTGCCGATGCAAAGGGTGAGATTTTCGAAGGACTCGAACCCGGCGGCACCGCCATCATCCCCTTCGACAGCCCGCACTATGCGCGCCTTCGCGCCAAGGCGGAGAAACACGCCGCCCATATCGTCAGCTTCGGCCTGAACGAGGGCGCCGACGTACGCGCGGTCGACTGGCTGCCCGACGGACAGGGCGGTTCGCTCGTCACCGCGCAGGTGCAGGAGGCTCTGCTCTGCTTCACCATTGCGCAGGCGGGCGCGCATTGGGTGTCGAATGCGCTCGCGGTGCTGGCGGCGGTGAAGGCGGTCGGCGGCGACCTGCCCGCGGCGGGCCTCGCCTTTGCCGAGATGGCGGGCCTCGCCGGCCGCGGCGCGCGGCATCGCCTGCCCTTCAGCGGCGGCCATATCCTGCTCATCGACGAAAGCTACAACGCCAACCCCGCCTCGATGGCGGCGACGATCGGCCAGCTCGGCACCGAATCCGCCGACCGCAAGGTCGCGATTCTCGGCGCGATGAAGGAACTCGGTCCCGGCGGTGAGGCGTATCACGCCGGTCTTGCCGCTCCGCTCGTCGCAGCCGGGGTGCAATTCGCCCTGCTCGTCGGCGAAGAAATGGCGCCGCTCGCCAAAGCGCTTGAGGGGCGTATCGATTTCGCGCATGTGCCCGCCCACCCTGACGCCCTCGACCGGCTGAAGGGCTTGATCCGCCCCGGCGATGCCGTGCTGGTCAAGGGGTCGAACAGCGTCGGCCTGTCGCATCTCGTGACGGCGCTGACCAACGGGGATATCTGATGCTGTACTGGCTGGCGGAGTGGCTGGATTTCCCGGGAATCCTCAATCTCATCCGCTATCTGAGCTTCCGGTCGGGCGCTGCCGTCGCGACCGCGCTGATCCTCGGGCTGTGGATCGGCCCGCGCTTCATCCTGATGCTGCGCATGCGCCAGGGCAAGGGTCAGCCGATCCGCGACGACGGCCCGCAAAGCCATCTCGCGAAAAAGGGCACGCCGACGATGGGCGGGCTGATGATCCTGATTTCGCTGATGATTTCGGCACTTCTGTGGATGGACCTGTCCAACCGTTTCGTCTGGGCCTGCCTGTTCGTCACCGCCGGCTTCGCGATCGTCGGCTTCCTCGACGACCTCGACAAGGTCACCAAGTCGAGCCATCGCGGCATACCGGGCCGCGTCCGGCTGCTGATCGAATTCGTGATCGCGGGGATTGCGGTGCTGCTGATCGTCTCGCGAACCGGCACCGATCTTTATCTGCCCTTCTTCAACGATGTCATCATCCCGCTCGGACCCTTTTACTATGTCTTCGCGATGGTGCTGATCGTCGGCTTCGGCAATGCGGTGAACCTGACCGACGGGCTCGACGGGCTGGCGACCTTTCCGGTCGTCATCGCCAGCCTCGCCTTCCTGCTCATCGTCTATCTGTCGGGCAATGCGGTGTTCGCCGACTATCTCGGCATTCCGCATGTGCGCGGCGCGGGCGAACTGGCGGTGTTCGCCGCCGCGATCATCGGGGCGTGCCTCGCCTTCCTGTGGTTCAACGCGCCGCCCGCCGCCGTCTTCATGGGCGACACGGGCAGCCTCGCGCTGGGCGGCGCACTCGCGACGATGGCGGTGACGGCGCAGCATGAACTGGTGCTGGTGCTGATCGGCGGCCTGTTCGTGGTCGAGGCGCTGTCGGTGATCATCCAGGTCTTCTGGTACAAGCGCACCGGCCGGCGCGTGTTCCGCATGGCGCCGATCCACCATCATTTCGAACAGCTCGGCTGGCCCGAATCGACCGTCGTCATCCGTTTCTGGATCGTCTCGATCGTCCTCGCGCTCGCGGGGCTCGCGACGCTGAAGCTGCGGTGATTATCTCGCGCGCCTTTGCCGGCCGCCGCTATGCGGTGCTGGGACTGGCGCGTTCTGGCCTCGCGACCGTCGAGGCGCTGATCGCCAGCGGCGCGGGCGTCACCGCCTGGGACGAGCGCGAGGAGGCGCGCGACGAGGCGATGGCGCTCGGCGCCGACATCGGCAATCCGCTGGAGATCGAGCTTGTAGGCTTCGCGGGGGTGGTGGTGTCGCCCGGCGTGCCGCTCAATCGCCACCCGATCGCCGCGCATGCGCGCGAGGCGCATGTGCCGGTGATCGGCGACATCGAACTCTTCGCCGAAGCCGCCGCCGACCTGCCGCCGCACCGCATCGTCGGGATTACCGGCACCAACGGCAAATCGACCGTCACCGCGCTCGTTACACACATGCTCGAAAGCGCGGGCGTCCCCGCGCTGATGGGCGGCAATATCGGCCTGCCGATCCTTGCGCGCGATCCGCTTCCCGAAGGCGGGGTTTATGTCCTCGAACTGTCGAGCTATCAGATCGACCTTTCGCACAGCCTTGCCTGCGACGTTGCGGTGCTGACCAACATCACGCCCGACCATCTCGACCGCTACGACGGCTTCGCCGGCTATACGGCGTCGAAGGCCCGCCTCTTCACGCTTCAGCATCGCGATCAGGTCGCGATCGTCGCGGTCGACGACGATCCGTCGAAGATGATCGCCAGCCGCATCAATCACCGCCTCCACCGCGTCTCGGCGAAGGACATCGACCCCGCCGACCAGGCGCGCTGGCCCGCGCTGCAGGGGCCGCACAATGCCCAGAATGCCGTCTGCGCCATCGCCGTCTGCCGCGTGCTGGGTCTGAACGACGAACAGATCGAGCATGGCCTCGCGACCTACAGCGCGCTGCCGCACCGCATGGAGTTCGTCGGCGAGGTCGCCGGGGTGCGCTGGTACAACGACAGCAAGGCGACCAATGCCGCTTCGACCGCGCCGGCGCTCGCCGCCTTCGCGCCGCAGGGCGCGCCGCGCCTCCACTGGATCGCCGGGGGACAGGCAAAGGGCGACGGCCTCGCCGCCTGCCGCCCCTGGTTCGGCCATGTGAAGCGCGCCTATCTGATCGGCGAGGCGATGGAGGGTTTCGCGGACGAGATCGGCGACGCGCTGCCCATCGACCGCGCGGGCGACCTCGCCACCGCCGTCGCCCATGCGGCGGCGGCGGCCGATCCGGGCGACGTGGTGCTGCTGTCGCCGGCCTGCGCCTCCTTCGACCAGTTCCGCGACTATGAGCAGCGCGGCGACCGGTTCCGCAGCATCGTCAGGGCCTTCGGGGCATGAGCGGGGGATATGACAATATGGACGCAACGGGGGACCGCCCGGTCGTGATGGCGCCGCGTGGCAGCAAGCGCCGCGGCCCGCGCCTCAGCCGCGCCGACCGCACGCCGCTCGGCCTGTGGTTCTGGGAAATCGATCGCGTGCTGCTGCTGCTCGTGTCGATGCTGATCGCCATCGGCCTCGTCGCTGTCGCCGCCGCCTCGCCGGTCGCCGCGCAGAAATTGTCGACCACGGCCAAATCGCTCGATCCGCTCTATTTTTTCTATCGCCAGCTGATGTGGGTGCTCGCCGGGGTGCCGCTGATGCTCGCCGTGTCGATGCTGCCCAAGCCGCAGGCGCGGCGCGGCGCCATCTACGGCATGACGGCCTTCCTCTTCCTGCTCTTCCTCGTCCCGCTCGTCGGCGCCGAGGTGAACGGCGCGCAGCGTTGGCTCGGCAGCGGGCTTTTCCGGCTTCAGCCGTCGGAATTCCTCAAGCCCTTCTTCGCGGTGTCGCTCGCCTGGATCTTGTCGCTGCGTCTCCATGACCAGAGCCTGCCCGTCGTGCCGCTCAGCTTCGTCTTCACCGGCATCATCGCGCTGTTGCTGATGGGCCAGCCCGATCTGGGGCAGACGGTGATCTTCGTCGCGACCTGGCTGGTGCTGATCCTCGTCGCGGGGCTGTCGATGCGGATCATGGGCCTGCTCGCCGGCGCCGGGATCGCCAGCCTCGTCCTTGCCTATTTCTTCTATCCGGTGGCGCAGCAGCGCATCAACATCTGGCTGTTCGCGGAGGGCGACAGCTTCCAGGTCGACCGCGCGCACGCGACGCTGACCGCGGGCGGGCTGATCGGCACCGGCCCCGGCGCCGGCCTCGCCAAGTTCAAGCTGCCCGAAGCGCACACCGACTATATCTTCTCGGTGATCGGCGAGGAGTTCGGCATCATCGCCTGCATCGCCATCGCCATCCTCTATCTCGCGATCATCGTCCGCGTCCTCGTCCGCCTGCTCGACGAGGAGGACAGCTTCCTGATCCTCGCGGTCACCGGCCTGATCGCGCAATTCGGCGGACAGGCGGTGATCAACATGGCGGTGAACACCCAGGTCTTCCCGTCGAAGGGCATGACCCTGCCGTTCATCAGCTATGGCGGATCGTCGATGCTCGCCCTGTCGATCGGCATGGGTTTGCTCTTGTCGCTGACCCGGCGAAACCCCTATGCCGCGCGGGTGTCGATGACCCGCAACTGGAACAAAAAATGACGGCCACCCGGCATTTCCTTCTCGCCGCCGGGGGAACCGGCGGCCATATGCTGCCCGCCTATGCGCTGGCGGGCGAGCTGATCGCGCGCGGCCACCGCGTCGCACTGGTCAGCGACGACCGGGGGCTCAATATCCCGGGCAAGCCCGACGAGCTGGAGGTGCACGTCCTCCCCGCCGGGCGCGTCCACGGCGGCCCGATCGGCTGGGTCAAGGCGGCGCTCGCGATCCGCAAGGGACGGCGCTTGGGCATAGAGCTGATCCGCGACTTCGACCCCGCGGTCGTCGTCGGCTTCGGCGGCTATCCCTCGCTGCCCAGCCTGCTCGCCGCGAAAGCGACGAAGCGCCCCAGCGTGATCCACGAACAGAATGCCGTGCTCGGCCGCACCAACCGGCTGATGGCGGGCCGCGTCGATGCGATCGCGGTCGCCTATCGCAACATCCACCGCTTTCCGGAGGCGCTGGCGCTCAAGCGCCACCTGACCGGCAATCCGGTGCGCGAGGAGATCGTCGCGATCCGCGAGGAAGGCTTCCCGCCGCTGCCCGAGGACGGCATCCTCCGCCTGCTCGTTGTCGGCGGCAGTCTCGGCGCCGCGGTGCTCGGCGAGGTCGTCCCCGCCGCCGTGGCGATGCTGCCGCGCGCGCTGCTCGACCGGCTCCAGATCGTGCAGCAGGTGCGCGAGGCCGACATCGACGCCGTGCGCGCCCGCTATGCCGAGCTCGGCGTCGCCGCCGAATGCGCGCCTTACATCGCCGATTTCCCCGAGCGGCTGCGCTGGGCGCACCTCGTCATCGCGCGCGCGGGGGCATCGACCGTCGCCGAACTCGCCTGCGCCGGACGGCCCGCGATCTTCGTCCCCTATCCGCACGCGATGGACGATCACCAGACGCACAATGTCGTCGATCTGGTCGAGGCGCGCGGCGCCATCTCCTTCCAGCAGCCCGACTTCACGCCGTCGGCGCTCGCCAAGCAGATCCAGCGCATGGCGCTCGAACCCGGCGCGCTCGAAGAAGCGGCGGCGAACGCGGCGGGTTGCGGCCTGCCGGACGCCACGCGCGACCTTGCCGATCTGGTGGAGTCGCTGGCCGCGCCGCCGATGATGGACGTGATCCGCGTCGGCGCCTCCGCGCGCCCGGCCGCCGTCGCGGGCAGCGCCGCCGCCACCCGCGCGGGGGGCGAATGATGCGCGGCGTCGCGACCGACATCGGCACCATCCACTTCATCGGCATCGGCGGCATCGGCATGTCGGGCATCGCCGAGGTGATGCACAATCTCGGCTACCATGTGCAGGGCAGCGACATCGCCGATAGCTACATCGTCGAGGGGCTGCGGAAGCGCGGCATCAAGGTCAGCATCGGGCAGGAAGCCGCCAATGTCGAAGGCGTGGCGGTTGTCGTCACCTCGACCGCGGTCAAGCGCGGCAATCCGGAGGTCGAGGCGGCGCTGGCGAGCCGCATCCCCATCGTCCGCCGCGCCGAGATGCTCGCCGAACTGATGCGTCTCAAATCGACCGTTGCCATCGCCGGCACCCACGGCAAGACGACGACGACCAGCCTCGTCGCCGCGCTGCTCGACGCGGGCGGGATCGACCCCACCGTGATCAACGGCGGCATCATCAACAATTACGGATCGAACGCGCGGCTCGGCGCCAGCGACTGGATGGTGGTCGAGGCCGACGAGAGCGACGGCAGCTTCCTGCGCCTCGACGGGACGATCGCGGTCGTCACCAACATCGACCCCGAACATCTCGACCATTATGGCAGCTTCGACGCGATCAAGGATGCCTTCGTCGAATTCGTCGAGAATGTTCCCTTCTATGGCGCCGCGATGCTCTGCCTCGACCATCCCGAAGTCCAGGCGATCATCCCGCGCATCCGCGACCGCCGCCTCGTCACCTATGGATTCTCGGCGCAGGCCGACGTGCGCGGCACCAACGTGACCCCCGGCCCCGACGGCAACCGCTTCGACGTCGTCGTGCGCGACCGCGACGGCAACAGCCGGACGATCGAGGGCATCCATCTGCCGATGTCGGGGCGCCACAATGTCCAGAACGCGCTCGCGGCGATCGCGGTGGCGCTGCACATGGGCGTGCCGGACGACAAGGTCGCCTCGGGCTTCGACGGTTTCGCCGGGGTCAAGCGCCGCTTCACCAAGGTGGGTGAGATTGCCGCCGGTGAGGGCGTAGTGACCATCATCGACGATTACGCCCACCACCCGGTCGAAATCCGCGCCGTGCTGTCGGCCGCGCGCGAGGGCGTCGGGGCGGGACGCGTCGTTGCGGTGGTCCAGCCGCACCGCTTCACCCGCCTGCGCGATCATATGGACGACTTCCGGCAGGCGTTCAACGACGCCGACATGGTGCTGGCGCTGCCGGTCTATACGGCGGGGGAAAGCCCCATCGACGGCATTTCGTCGGACACGCTGGTCGCCGGCCTGCGCGACCGCGGCCACCGCCATGCGGCGACCGTCGCCGACGCCGGCGCGCTCGCCGCGACCCTGGCCGAGGCGATCGCGACGGGCGCGCTTGGCGCGGGCGACAAGATCATCTGCCTCGGCGCGGGGGACATCACGAAGATCGCAGCCGGGCTGGCGGATGCGGTGGAGAGGCAAAGATGACCGCCTCTCCCATGCGTCATGCTGAACTTGTTTCAGCATCCATGGCCCGCCCTCGCCATAAACGCGGCGCGAATTTCGACGTCCGGCCATGGACCCTGAAACAAGTTCAGGGTGACGAGGGAAATGGAGGTCGTGGGTTATGAGCTCGACCGCCACCATCCCCACCGTCCGCGGCAAGCTCACCCCCAACGCCCCGCTCGCCCCGCTCGTCTGGTTCAAGTCGGGCGGCCCCGCCGACTGGCTGTTCGAGCCGAAGGACGCGGGCGACCTCGCCGCTTTCCTGCGCGATCTCGACCCCGCCGTCCCTGTGATGGCGCTCGGTCTCGGCTCGAACCTCATCGTCCGCGACGGCGGATTTCCGGGCGTCGTCGTCCGCCTCGGCAAGGCGTTCGCCAAGGTCGAGGCGCTCGACGCCACCACGCTGCGCTGCGGCGGCGGCGCGTCGGGCATCCTCGTCTCCTCGACCGCGCGCGACGCGGGCATCGCGGGGATGGAGTTTCTCCGCTCGATCCCCGGCACGGTCGGCGGTTTCGTCCGCATGAACGGCGGCGCCTATGGCAGCGAGGTCAAGGATATCTTGGTCGAAGCGGAGATTGTGCTGCGCTCGGGTGAACGCCGCACGCTCGCGCTCGCCGATCTCGGCTACACCTATCGCCACAGCGAATTGCCCGAGGGCGCGGTCGTCGTCGGCGCGACCTTCCGCGGCCGTCCCGGCGAACCCGCCGCGATCCAGGCCGAAATGGACCGCATCTCCGCGAGCCGCGAGGCGTCGCAGCCGCTGCGATCCAAGACCGGCGGCTCGACCTTCAAGAACCCCGATGGCCACAAGGCGTGGCAACTCGTCGACGAGGCCGGTTGCCGCGGCCTGACGATCGGCGGCGCGCAGGTCAGCGAGAAGCACACCAATTTCCTGATCAACACCGGCGATGCGACCAGCGCCGACATCGAGGCGCTGGGCGAAGAGGTGCGCCGACGGGTGAGGGCGAAGAGCGGCGTGGAATTGCAATGGGAGATTCAGCGCGTGGGAGTGGCGAAGTGAGGATGGCAAAGCCGATCCTCCCCGGAACGGGGAGGGGGACCATGCGAAGCATGGTGGAGGGGCACGTGCAGTCATGCGCCGTGTTTGACCTCCCGTGCCCCTCCGCCACCCTTCGGGTGGTCCCCCTCCCCCTGCGGGGGAGGATCGCATGAGGGGCCCCTGGCATGTCGCCGTCCTGATGGGCGGCTGGTCCGCCGAGCGCGAGGTGTCGCTGATGAGCGGCAACGGCGTCGCCGACGCGCTCGAATCGCGCGGCCACCGCGTCACGCGCATCGACATGGGCCGCGACGTCGCGCTGAAGCTCGCCGAGGCGAAGCCCGATATCGTGTTCAACGCGCTCCACGGCGTCCCCGGCGAGGACGGCACGGTGCAGGGCATGCTCGACCTGATGGGCCTCAAATATACGCACAGCGGCCTCGTCACCTCGGTGATCGCGATCGACAAGGAGTTGACCAAGCAGGCGCTCATCCCGCACGGCATCCCGATGCCCGAAGGGACGATGGTCGACAGCGAGAGCCTGTTCGCCGTCGATCCGCTGCCGCGCCCCTATGTGCTGAAACCCGTCAACGAGGGCTCGTCGGTCGGCGTCGCGATCGTGCGCGACGACAGCAATTACGGCAACCCGATCGCGCGCGACGCGGTCGGGCCGTGGCAGGAATTTCCGCGCCTGCTTGCCGAACCCTTCATCAAGGGGCGCGAGCTGACCGTCGCGGTGCTCGGCGACACCGCGCTCGGGGTCACCGAGCTGCGCGTGAAGTCGGGCTTCTACGATTATGACGCCAAATATACCGATGGGCTGACCGAACATGTCTGCCCCGCCGATGTGCCGGGCGACGTCGCGCAGCGGATGAAGGATCTGGCGGTGCAGGCGCATCGTCTGCTCGGCTGCAAGGGCGCCTCGCGCTCCGATTTCCGCTGGGACGACGAACATGGCCTCGCGGGCATCTTCCTGCTCGAGGTCAATACGCAGCCAGGGATGACGCCGCTCAGCCTCGTGCCCGAACAGGCGCGCGCGATCGGCATGGATTATGCGGAACTGGTCGAACGCATCGTGGGGGAAGCATTATGAGCCAGAAGATCAAACGCCCGAAATCGGCCCCGCGCCGCCCGGCGCGCGCGCCGAAGAAGCGCAAGACGGTCAGGACGTCGCGGATCGACGCCTTCATCAACGCGCTGCCGGTCAGCCATGCGACACTTCAGCGGGTCGCCAACTGGACGATCGGCATCGGCCTCTTCTCCGCGCTCGGCCTCGCCGCGCACGCGACCGGCGTCACCATGAAGGTGCAGGAGGAATGGGCGCAGGCGGTCGGCCGCGCGGGCTTTCAGGTCCGCAAGGTCGAGGTCGTCGGCGCCGAGCGCATCGACCGGCTCAAGGTCTATGACATCGCGCTGGCACAGAAGGACCGCTCGATGGCGGCGCTCGACCTGCACGGCGTGCGCCGCGACCTGATGAAATATGGCTGGATCAAGGACGCCCGCGTCTCGCGCCGCCTGCCCGACACGCTGGTCGTCGACATCGTCGAGCGCACCCCGGCGGCGATCTGGCAGAACAACAATCGCCTGTCGCTGATCGACGAAAAGGGGGTGGTGCTCGAACCCGTCACCATCGCGACGATGCCCGACTTGCCGCTGGTCATCGGACCCAAGGCGAATCTGCGCGCGACCGATCTCGACCGGCTGCTGGCCGAGGCGAGCAGCCTCAAGGAACTGCTCGCGGGCGCGACCTGGGTCGGCAACCGCCGCTGGGACCTGCGCTTTCGCAGCGGCGAGACGCTGTCGCTGCCCGAGGGCGAGGAGCAGGCGAAGAAGGCGCTCGCCAAATTCGCGCATATGGACGGCGCCAACCGGTTGCTGGGGCGCGGTATCTTGCGTTTCGACATGCGCGATCCCAAGCGTTTCGTGCTACGTCTGCCGCACGAGGGACAGGTGGCGCCGGCGAAGCTGGAGGGCGCGCGCGCCGCCGCCGAGGCGCTGGCCGCCGCGACCGCGGCCGAGGAAGGATAGGGTCATGCCGCCGCCGCGCATCGAAAAGATCATCACCGCGCTCGACGTCGGCTCGTGGAAGGCCTGCGCGCTGATCGCCGGTCAGACTGCCGACGGCGCGCTGCACGTCCTCGGCACCGGCCAGCGCGAGAGCCGCGGCGTCCAGCGCGGCTATGTCGCCGACATGGAACAGACCGAGCATGTCGTGCGCGAGGCGATCGAACAGGCCGAGCGCATCGCGGGCCTGAACATCGACGACGTCTGGGTCGCCTTCTCCGCGGGTTGCCTGCTCAGCGACGTCGCGCCGATCGAGAGCGAGCTCGGTGGCCACCGCATCGAGCAGGAGGATATCGACGACCTGCTCGCCGCGGGCCGCGCGGGGATCGACCCCGAAGGCCGGATGATCCTTCACGCCCAGCCCGCGCTCTACACGCTCGACGGGCTGACCGGGGTCAAGAATCCCATCGGCCTCCACGCCGACCGGCTCGGCGTCGATATCCACGTCATCATGGCCGATGGCGCGCCGGTGCGGAATCTGGAGGCGGCGGTGCGCCAGGCGCATCTCGACGTCAATGCGGTCGTCGCCGCACCGGTCGCGGCGGGCCTGTCCTGCCTGTCGGACGAGGAGCGCGACCTCGGCGTCGCGCTCGTCGAGCTCGGCGCTTCGGTGACCACCGTCTCGCTCTATGCCGGCGGCATGCTTGTCGAGATGGCGTCGCTGCCGTTCGGCGCGAGCGACATCACCGACGACATCGCCTCCGCCTTCGGCATAAGGCGCAGCCAGGCGCAGCGGCTGCAGCATGTCCACGGCTCGGCCCTGGCGTCCCCGCGCGACAATGTCGAGGTGATCGACCTCGAACCCGGCGCGCCCACCGGCGGCGACGCGCCGCGCATCACCCGCGCCCAGCTCGTCTCCGTGATCCGCCAGCGGCTCGACGCGATGATGGGGGAGATCGGGCGGACGCTGAAGGACCTGCACTTCGTCGGCCCGGTCGGGCGGCAGGTGGTGCTGGTCGGCGGCGGCGCGGATTTGCGGGGCATCGCCGACTATACGCAGAGCGCGCTCGGCCGCGCGGTGCGGGTCGGGTGGCCGAAGGGGCTGTCGGGCCTGCCCGGCGCGCATGCGGGGCCGGCTTTCGCGACGCTCGCGGGGCTGATTCTCTATGCCGCGTCGGACCCGGTGGACCTGCGCGACCTGCCTATGATGGCGCAGGACGTCTATCGTCCGCGCGGCACCGGCATCATCAACCGGCTGATGGCGGCGCTGAAAAGCAGTTTCTAGGCCCGGGAGGGCCGAAAGGGTTAAGATTTTGGATGATTCCCGCGTCACAATAGTGCAATGCAGGATCAGGAATCCGGGCGGAAGGACCGCCGCCCGCGGGGTCGCATGGTGAGGAAGCGGCACAGGTTCGCCGCCGCAGGGAGTATAGTGGATGAGCATCAATATTGGCCCGCCGCAGGTCGATGAGTTGAAGCCGCGCATCGCGGTCATCGGTGTCGGCGGGGCGGGGGGCAATGCCATCGCCAACATGATCGCGGCGCGCGTCGAGGGCGTCGATTTCATCGTCGCCAACACCGACGCGCAGGCGCTCAATGCCTCGCCCGCCGAGCGCCGTATCCAGCTCGGCGCGCAGATCACCCAGGGCCTCGGCGCCGGCTCGCGGCCCGAGGTCGGACGCGCCGCGGCGGAGGAAACGATCGCGCAGGTCGAGGATGCGCTCGACGGCGCGCACATGTGCTTCATCGCCGCCGGCATGGGCGGCGGCACCGGCACCGGCGCGGCGCCCGTGATCGCGAAGGCGGCGCGCGATCGCGGCATCCTGACCGTCGGCGTAGTGACCAAGCCCTTCATGTTCGAAGGCGCGCGGCGCATGCGCTCGGCCGAATCCGGCATTTCCGAGTTGCAGGACCATGTCGATACGCTGATCGTCATTCCCAACCAGAATCTCTTCCTGGTCGCCAATCCGAACACGACCTTCAAGGAAGCCTTCTCGATGGCCGACGAGGTGCTGCAGCAGGGCGTGCGCGGCATCACCGACCTGATGGTCATGCCCGGGCTGATCAACCTCGACTTCGCCGACGTGCGCAGCGTGATGCGCGAAATGGGCAAGGCGATGATGGGCACCGGCGAGGCCGAGGGCGACGGCCGCGCGCTCGAAGCGGCGCAGAAGGCGATCGCCAACCCGCTGCTCGACGGCGTGTCGATGGCGGGCGCGAAGGGCGTCATCATCTCGATCACCGGCGGCGAGGACATGCGCCTGATGGAGGTCGACGAGGCGGCGAACCATATCCGCGAGCTGGTCGATCCCGACGCCAACATCATCTGGGGCAGCGCCTTCAACGATGCGCTCGATGGCAAGATCCGCGTGTCGGTGGTCGCCACCGGCATCGACGGCACCGGCGAGGCCGCCCCGGCGACCGCCGCGACGCGCAGCTTCTCCTTTGCCCCGGCGCGCAGTTCGGCCCCGGCCGCCGCGCCGGTTATCGAGGAACCCGTCGCGGAGCCGGTTGCCGAAACCGCCGAAGAGGCGCCCGTCGAGACGCCCGAACCGGCGCCGGGCTTCTCGCTCGGCGATCCCGCGTCGGCCGAGCCCGAGGCGCCCGCCGCCGACGCGGCGGATGCCGAAGAAGAGCCGATGGAATTGTCGACCGTCGCCGCGACCTATGACGATACCAGCGGCGAACTGGTGCTCGACGAACCCGAAGCGGGTGCTCCGAGCTGGCAGCAGCCCGATCCTGCGCCCCAGCCCGCCCCGGTCGCCGACGCCCCGGCGCGCGGCGCGGTCGGCGGTGGCACATTGTTCGAGCGCATGTCGCGCCTCTCGCGCGGTTCGACGTCGCCCGACGGCGACGATGGGGACGGCGACAAGGACGGCGGGGACGGCGGGGTCGATATCCCGCGTTTCCTGGGCCGCCAGAACAACCAGTAACGGGGCGATCATGGGGCCGCCGCCAGGGCAGGGCGGCCCGGATATCGGGATGAGTTTGCCCATGCGGCGATCGATGAAGACGGCGGGGCCGGGACGCGGGTGGCGCAATACCGCCGCGCTCTCCGTGCTGGCGCTCGCGGCGCTGCCGCTCGCCGCGGTGACGGCGCAGGTCACGCCGATGGACCCCGCGACCCGGGCGGCGATGGACAAAAGGACGAACGCGCGGACGCTCCTCGCCTCGGCGCTCGCGCGCATCGCCGCCAATGCCACCGACACGCAGGCGCTGCTCGACGCCGGCCGCGCCTCGATCGAGCTGGAGGATTATCGCGCCGCGCTCGGTTTCCTGACCCGCGCCGAACAGGCGAGCCCGCGCGACGGCGCGGTCAAGGCCGCGATGGGCGCGGCGCTGGTGCATCTGGAAAGCCCGACGCGCGCGCTCGACTATTTCGGCGAGGCGCAGCTGCTCGGCGCGCCCGAACGGCTCTTCCTCGCCGACCGCGGCCTCGCGCGCGACCTGCTCGGCCAGCAGGAGGCGGCGCAGCGCGACTATCAGCTCGCGCTTTCGGTCGCCCCCAATGACGAGGTGACGCGGCGCTACGCGCTGTCGCTCGGCATCGCGGGCGAGGCCGACCGCGGGGTGCAGCTGCTCGCGGGCCAGCTCCGCGCGCAGGATCGCGGCGCGTGGCGGACGCGCGCGATGATCCTCGCGATCAACGGCCGCAACGACGAGGCGAGCGAGATCGTCAAGGCGACGATGCCGCCGCAGCTCGCCGAGAATATCCTGCCCTATCTGACGCAGATGAACCGGCTCAACCCGGCGCAGCAGGCGGCGGCGGCGCATTTCGGCCGCTTCCCCTCGGGCGATCTCGGCCCGCCGCGCACCCCGGTGCAGGTCGCCGCCGCCGCGCCGCCGCCGCCTGCGCCTGCACCCGCTGCCCGGCCCGACCGCCGCCGGGGCAATGAGCGCGTGCGCGGCACGGTGACCCCCGCTCCATCCAATCCGCCGGCGGTGACCGTGCGCCGCCAGCCCGAACCGGCGCCCCCCGCCGCGCTGCCGCCGCGCCAGGCGCCGAGCGTCGCCGTCGCCAGCGCGCCGCCGACACCCGCTTCCGCCCCGACACCCGCACCTACGCCGACACCGGCACCTGTTCCGACGCCTGCGCCGGCACCGGCCGTCGTCGCCGCGAGCAGCCCGCCGCCACCCGCCGCCGCGCCGATCGGCGTCGCGATCCGCGACACCGGGCCGGTCGGGCCGGGCTTCTCGATCGCCGGCATCGGCCAGCCCGCCTCGGGCGCGCCGGCGCCATCGATCCCGCCCCCGGCTCCAACGCCGACTCCGGCTCCGGCTCCGGCACCTGCGTCCGCCGCGCCGCCGCCGGCCTCGGCGGTCGCCGCTGCGCCGAGCTTCGCGCCGACCCCCTCGGCGCCGCTCGCCTCGCTCGCCGACATCGTCGGTTCGCTCGAAATCCCGGCCGAGGAACTGGCCCGGCCCAGCGAAGCGGTCGATGCCGCGACGCTCGCCCGGCTGCGCGAGGAGAAGCGCAAGGAGGAAGCCGCCGCCGAAGCGAAGCGCCAGCGCGACGAGGCCGCGGCGAAGGCCAGGGCGGAGGCAGAAGCCAAAGCCAAGGCCGAAGCCGAGGAGAAAAAGGCCAATCCCGCGCGCATCTGGGTCCAGATCGCGACCGGCGCCAACGAAAAGGCGCTCGCCTTCGACTATAACCGCTTTGCCCGGACCAATGCGGCGCTGTTCAAGGGCAAGTCGGGCGGCAGCGCCGAGTGGGGCCGCACCCGCCGCCTGCTCGTCGGACCCTTCAAGGACCGCAAGGAAGCGCAGGACTGGCTCGCCGATTACAAGAAGGCCGGCGGCGACGGCTTCCTGTTCAACAGCGA
>CALMYE010000185.1 GCA_937873425.1 uncultured Sphingopyxis sp.
TCGCGATCCACTACAACAAGGACCGGATGAACGCGGGCGAGGTGCTCGCGGCGGTCAATGCGATGGGGCACGGCATCGTCGACGTCTCGACCCGCGAGGCGGACCTCGAGGATGTGTTCCTGAATCTGACGCGAGCGGCTAATGGGTGAGGGCGACAGCCCTTCTCCCCTCCCGCAGGCGGGAGGGGCCGGGGGTGGGCCTGTCCGAAGGTTCCGGCCGCGCGAGACGATGAAGGCGCAGCGCCTGCGCCGCGAGCCGACACCGGCCGAACGCACGCTGTGGCGAGCGATTTCCAAACGTCAGTTGGAAGGCTGGAAGTTCAGCCGCCAGATGCCGATCGGCCCCTATGTGGCCGACTTTCTGTGCCGGGAAGAAAGGCTCGTTATCGAGCTGGACGGCATGTCCCATGACATCCGGCAGGAAGAGGATCGTCGCAGGGAGGGCTATCTGAAAAAACAGGGCTATCAGACGCTGCGTTTTTCTAACGCCGATGTTCTTTCCAATCTGGAAGGCGTGTTGATGACGATAGTGGCGGCGCTGAATTCAGGCCCACCCCCGGCCCCTCCCGCCTGCGGGAGGGGAGAAGCATGACCGAATCCATCCCTCACGACGTCATCATCGTCGGCTCCGGTGCCGCCGGCCTCACCGCCGCGATCGCGCTCGCCGATCATTGCCGGGTGCTGGTGCTCGCGAAGGGCGCGCTGACCGGCGGGTCGACGGCTCACGCGCAGGGCGGGATCGCGGCGGTGCTCGACGCGGGCGATACCTTCGAGAATCATATCGAGGACACGATGGTCGCAGGCGCGGGGCTCAACCGGCGCGAGACGGTCGAGTTCGTCGTCGAAAACGCGCCGCACGCGATTCTGCGGCTGGTCGAAATGGGCGTGCCGTTCAACAAGGACGTGGGTGCGCTGCACCTGACGCGCGAGGGCGGCCATTCGCACCGCCGCATCGTCCATGTCGACGACGCGACCGGCTGGGCGGTGCAGGCGGCGCTGCTCAAGACCGCCGAGGCGCATCCGAACATCACCCTGCTCCCCGGGCAGGCGTGCATCGACCTGATCACCGGCCGGCACGAGGAGCGCTATTCGGGGTCGGGCCGCGTATGGGGCGTCTATGCGCTCGACGAAGCGACGGGGACGGTGCGCGCGCATGTCGGGCGCGCAACGATCCTTGCAAGCGGCGGTGCGGGGCGCGTCTATCAATTTTCGACGGCGCCGAGGGGCGCGACCGGCGACGGCATCGCGATGGCGTGGCGCGCGGGCGCGCGGGTCTCCAACATGGAGATGATGCAGTTCCACCCGACCTGCCTCTATCATCTGGAGGTCAAGAATTTCCTGATCACCGAGGCGGTGCGCGGCGAGGGGGGCATCCTGCGGCATCCCGAGACGGGGCATCGCTACATGCCCGATTATGACGACCGCGCCGAGCTCGCACCGCGCGACGTGGTGGCGCGCGCGAACGACGACCAGATCAAGCGCTACGGCCTCGACTATGTCCATCTCGACATCAGCCATATGGACCCCGATTTCGTCGCGGGCCATTTCCCGAACATCTACGACAAGCTGCTGACGCTGGGCATCGACATGACGAGGCAGCCGATCCCGGTGGTGCCCGCGCAGCATTATACCTGCGGCGGAATCCTGATCGATCTCGCCGGGCGCACCGACCTGCCCGGGCTTTATGCGGCGGGCGAATGCACCGAGAGCGGGCTGCACGGCGCCAACCGCCTCGCGTCGAACAGCCTGCTCGAATGCTTCGTCTTCGGCGAGGCGGCGGCGAAGGACATTGTCGCGAGGTGGGACCAGCTCGAAGCCCCCCCCGCGATCCGGCCGTGGGACGAAAGCCGCGTGACCGATTCGGACGAAGAGGTCGTCATCAAGCAGAACTGGACCGAAATCCGCCGCTTCATGTGGAACTATGTCGGCATCGTGCGGACGACCAAGCGGCTCGAACGCGCGCAGCACCGCATCCAGATGATGACGCGCGAGGTCGAGGATTATTACGGCCATTTCCGCGTGACGACCGATCTGATCGAGCTTCGCAACCTGCTGCAATGCGCCGGACTGATCGTGAAGAGCGCGCTCCACCGCAAGGAAAGCCGCGGGCTGCACTATACGCTCGATTATCCGGACCTGCTGCCGCAGGCGGCCGATACGGTGCTGGTGCCCTGAAAATGGCAAGACGCGCCGCGGACCGCCCGTCCGCGGCGCGCCGGCCTTGTGCCGACCCTTTTAGACCGTCGCGACGATCGCGGCGACGATCAGGCCCCACGCCAGGATCAGCACAGGCAGCATCAGCATCTGCGCCGCCGCACCCGCCCCGCCCAGGGGACCGGTGTGCGTCGCGATGCCATATTGCAGGAAACGGCTCCACGTCAGCGGGCGCGCCGCATGGTCGGGCTTCATCCGCACCCACATGGCAGGGACGGCGAAAGCCATGCCGACGATGATCGCGCAGATCGCCATCGGCACGACCATCCCCCGCTCGGCGAAGGTCGCGGCCATCACGCCGAGATAGGCGAAATAGAGCGCGGCGGTTGCGGCGAACAGGCCGGTCGGCAGGTCGAAGCTGCGGACGGCGCGAACGCCGTGATCGGGGACGATGTCCGCGATCGGCGCGGGGGCTGCGACGCGGCGGAAGTCGGCGGCGGGGACATGTTTGCTCATGGCGGGGCTCCTTCGTGATGGAGCCCTGATGCGCCGATTCGCCCGCCCGTGCTTTGACCGGCGTCAAATTTCGCCGGCTATTTTCATCAGCCGCCGAACAGCAGCCTTCCGACGAAGATCAGCACGATCGCACCGAGCACCGAGGCGAAGCAGCCCGCGCCGTTGAACTCGCTCCGCCCGCGCGAGACGACGAGTCCCGCGAGCAGCGATCCGCCGATACCGAGCAGGATCGTCGCGATCCACCCCATCGGCACCGCGCCGGGATAAAAGAAACGCGCCAGCGCCCCGATGATGAGGCCCGAAATGATGGCGCTGAGGATGTTGATCATGGGTGGCTCCTTTGGGATAGCGGTTGGCGAAGCTTAGAGCCGGGACGTCGCTTGCCAAGTCGGCGTCGCAAAATCTCACACAAAGACACGAAGATGTCAGCGCCGAAGATCGCCGTTGGCGATTCGCCGCACACCTTCCTTAAAGGTCGCACCGCCGAAATTGATGAGCAAGCCGAGCGGCAGATGGAGCAGGCGGAGATAGGTCAGAACCTGCTTGCTGTGAAGCGGCGAAAGCCGCTCCACGGATTTGAACTCGACGAGCAATCGACCTTCCAAGAGTAGATCGGCGCGGAAGCCTTCGGTCAGTTCAAGGCCGTCGTAGCGGATCGGGATCGGCTTTTGCCGTTCAAGGCGGACACCCCTGCGGACCAACTGGTCCGCCATGATCGCCTCATAGGCCGATTCCAACAGCCCAGGCCCCAAGTCCCGATGCAGCCGGTACCCGCAGTCGATCACGATGCTCGCAAGATCTTCCAGCCCTGCCTGCATCCACTTCCCTCTTTGTGTCTTTGTGTGAGAAAATTTCCTACCCGAACCCCTCGTTCAGGAACCGCTCCGCCAGCGCCGCATGCAATGCCGCGCCGCGTGCCATGACCTTTTCGTCGAGGACCATGCGGTTCGAGTGGAGGCCGCAGCATTGGCGCCAGTCGCTGCCGGCCTCGCTCGCGCCGAGCCAGAACATCGCGCCGGGGACCTTTTCGAGCACATAGGAGAAATCCTCCGCGCCCATCACCGGGTCGTCCATCGTCAGCCACGCCGCCTCGCCGAAGACCTCCTCGACCACGCGCTGGCCGAAGGCGGCGGCGCGGCTGTCGCAGATGGTGACGGGAAAACCCTCCTCGATATGCACTTCGGCGGTGCAGCCGTGCGCCTCGGCGATGGCGGGGGCGAGGCGTTTGAGTTCGACGGCGACCGCGGCACGGCGGTGCGGCGACAGGGTGCGGATCGTGCCGAGCAGCTCGGCACTTTCGGGGATGATGTTGTTCGTCGTGCCCGCCGCGATCTTCGCGATGGTGACCACGGCGGGATCGAAGACCGAGATGCGGCGCGTCACCATCGTCTGGATCGCGGTGACGATCGCGCAGGCGACGGGAATCGGATCGACCGCGTCGTGCGGCATCGACGCATGGCCGCCCGCGCCCTTGACCGTAATCGACAGGACGTCGGACGAGGCGAGCAGCGGTCCCGGCTTGCCCGCAAACACGCCGTGCGGCGCATTGGGCATGATGTGGAGCGCGAAAGCCGCGTCGGGCAGCGGATCGATCAGCCCGTCGTCGAGCATGAAGCGCGCGCCATGATGCCCTTCCTCGCCGGGCTGGAACATGAACATCACGGTGCCGGGCAGGCGGTCACGCGCCGCGCAGAGCAGCTTCGCCGCGCCGACGAGCATCGCGACATGGGTGTCGTGCCCGCAGGCGTGCATCGCGCCGCTCGTTTCGGAAGTGAAGTCGAGCCCGGTATCCTCGACCAGCGGCAGCGCATCCATGTCGCCGCGCAGGAGGACGGTGCGGCCGTTCGCGGGGCCGCGCAAGGTTGCGACGAGCCCGGTGGTCGATGGCCCTTCGCGAAATTCGAGCGGCAGCCCGGCGAGTGCGTCCTTGATCTTCGCAAGCGTTTTCGGATTCTGAAGGCCCAGTTCCGGCTCGCGATGAATTGCGCGGCGCAGGTCGATGAGGTCGGGGAGGAGGGTGTCGGCCTCAGCGGGCCAGTCTACTGCGAGATTCGTCATGCGGTTTCTTTCGTTCCAGGACAAAATCCCATGACATCATTGAAGTTCGAGCGGTGCGACTTCGATTGGATTGAGGGCAGCGATGTGTACGCTCGTCTGCCCTAAATCCCTAGAGCACGAAGGACTTGAGCTTTCGCATTTTCCGTCCCGCGATACTCACTTGGCGTCTTTGCCAATGTGATGATGGATAACCCCCCATAGCCGGACAGAGGCTCGAGGACATAGTGCCGATCTTGCGATTTCAGTCGATAACCATGCTCTTCCAAAACCGCTATCAGAGAATCAGGGCCGCCTTTCGCAGCGTTTCGAATGCTATGCCTCAAAGCGACTACACCAGATGAGTCCCGTGCCGCTTTCGTGATCGCTTCTACTACGAAGTCCTCTCGCGAATTTTCAAAATTTATATTTCTTGTCAAAACATTGAGGATTCTATCTCCGAATTCTCCACTATAAATCTCATTACCAGCTCGATCGACGAGTCCATTTCCAAAAGTCAGATTGCTAGCAATGATGCCATTTTGATATTCGGAAAGCTCGCTCACCTTTTCACTAAGCGCGCTCATCTCAAGGTAAAGGGCATTGATCTCCAGTTTCTTGTTCTCCAATTCTGATTTGTATAGTTCTTCCAGCTCTGGTTCCATGGATGCCGCAGACATACTGTCTCGTCGTGAGCGTAGCGCCCTTTCCTGGAGATCGGTCCAACCCATGCCCTGAGCGGGAAGGCGCGAGGTTACCTCGCGTGCGATAGCGATGATTGCATCCTTTAGGTGTGCGTTTGTAGGTAGAACATGTCCCTTGGACAGCCGCCTTATCACGCCGTGCTTTGGTGCAATGATTCCCACGAAGCCTCGGTACGGATTTGCACTCCCGGAGGACTCCTTGATCTTCCATGAAAATCGGCTGTCAGGTTCGACCACAACATGGGCGCACCCACCGAGCCTGTCAGACAAATGTTCCAGATCATTCAGAGACAATCTGTCGCGGTCATCCAGAGGAGCTGAGATATAGACTATTGGCAGAAAATCGCTGGCCCTGCCGAGGCACATTTTCGTCGCTAGCTCATAGTCGCCATCCCGTTCATGCGAAAGCAGGCAGGGCTTGTCGCTTGCGATCATCTCTCCGTCTCGATCTCCGAGATCGGCACGCAAGAGCGATTTGATAAGGTAGGGCTTCTTCGGAATCTCAAGATAGGCATCGACCTCATTTGGGATGCATTGCGACCGGAACCGTATCAAATTCTTGCCGCCGCCAACGATCGGGCTCAACACGCCCTCGGTAACCCATTTTCGACCCTCTTTGTCCGGAAGCTCATGGCGGAATCCGATCGACGGCAAGCCTTCGTTCAGAGAGGCGATCTCCCGTATTTCGAGTATCTCGCCAGCAGAGTTGCTGATTCGGGAAAAATCGGAGTCCAGTTCGCTGTCACTTCGATCATCAAGAACAGTGCTACTTTGGTTACCACGGAGCCAAGCGATCACTTCGGCGATAAATCGACTGCGAGTGAGCGAAGACTTAACCGGGAACTCGCTAGCTGCAGTAAGCATGCGATTGCATCCATCCAGTAAAATTATCGTTTGGATGTTACGATGCCCCAGCCCGATGTCAAATGCCCCTTGACGGAGTAGGTAATAGAATTGGCAAACTAGGAAACCGTGGTTTGTCGGTTGGGCGTCACTGAATCACCGCCCCCCGAACAATTGCCGCCCCGCCAGATCCAGCAATATCTCCTCGCTGCCGCCGCCGATCGCGTTGACGCGGACTTCGCGGTAGATGCGTTCGACCTTGCTGCCGGTGATGTAGCTCGCGCCGCCGAGGATCTGCGCCGCCTCGCGTGCGACGGCTTCGAGCATGCGCGTCGCCTGCACCTTCAGCATCGCGAAATCGGCGGGGCGGTCCCGGCCTTCGCGGACCTGCCAGGCGGCGAGGTCGACCCAGGCCTGCGTCGCCTCGATCTGCCGTTCCATGTCGGCGAGCTTGATGCGGATCGACTGGTGGCCGACGAGCGGACGCCCGAAGGTCTCGCGGTTTTGAGCCCACTCCGCCGCCTCGGCCATCGCGACGCGGGCGTAGGCGCAGCAGCCCATTGCCATGCCGAGCCGCTCGCTGTTGAAATTGCGCATGATGCCGATGAAGCCGCCATTCTCCGGCCCGATCAGGTTGGCGGCGGGGACGCGCACGTCGCCGAAATGGATCGCGGCGGTGTCGCTGCACCGCCAGCCCATCTTGTCGAGCCGCGTGCGCTCGACGCCCGGCGAATCCATGTCGATCAGCAGCAGCGAGATGCCGCCCGCGCCCGGCCCGCCGGTGCGCACCGCGCACGTCAGCCAGTCGGCGCGCATACCGCTGGTGATGAACATCTTGCCGCCGTTCACGACATAATCGTCGCCATCCTTGACGGCGGTGGTCTTCAGGTTCGCGACATCGCTGCCGCCGCCCGCCTCGGTGATGCCGAGCGCGATGATCTTCTCGCCCGCGAGCACAGGCGGGGCGACGCGTTGTTTGAGTTCGTCGGAGCCCAATGCGAGGATCGGGGGCAGGCCGATGCCGTGCGTCATCAGCGAGGCGCCGAGGCCCCCGGCACCGACTGCGGCGAGTTCTTCGGTGACGACGAGGCCGTGGAAATTGTCGAAGCCTTCCGAATGGCCGCCATATTGTTCGGGATAGCGCAGCCCCAGGATGCCCGCTTCCGCGGCCTTTTTGTGCAGGTCGCGTGGCAGTTCGCCCTCGGCTTCCCAGCGGTCGATGTGGGGCGCGATCTCGCGCGCGACGAAGCGGCGGACGCTCTGCGCGAGCGCCTCATGGGTTTCGTCATAATAGGGCGAACGGGCGCGCCAGTCGTCGAAAGCGGTCATGTGGTGCAGGCTGCGCGCGATTGACGTTAACGTCAAGTTGGTCGGCATCGGAAGTGCCGGAAAAATCTCACGCAAAGGCGCGAAGGCGCAAAGAAAAGGAAAAAGAATATCTCACACAAAGACACAAAGAGGGCGTGTCGGGCGGAGAGGTCGCGGTTTGGGCGACCGCATGGAAATAAATGCCGGACTTCGTCCGGCCTCAAAAAATCTTGCGAAGGGTCCGCAACGGTTGTGGCGGGACCGCACCTCTTTGTGTCTTTGTGTGAGAATCCTTCTTCTTTGCGCCTTCGCGCCTTTGCGTGAGATAAATATGGCGCGACCTCACGGCCGCGGGGGGCATGAAATTACGGCTCGATTTCCGCGTCCTGCGCCTTAAGGTCGCGCGCCATGACAAAATCCTTCCTGCTCGCCGGCCTTGCCGCTTTCGCCCTCCTCTCCACCCCTGCCGCCGCGCAGCAATCGCCCGAGGCGGTTGCCGAGGCCGCGCTCAAGAAGGCGCCGGTGTTCGACGGGCATAATGACGTGCCTTGGGCGCTGCGCGCGCGGGTGACGAATGTCATCAACGACTTCGATTTCGTCGATACGACCGACACCGCGGGCGGCGGCGAGATCGCGATGCACACCGATATCCGGCGGCTGCGCCAGGGCCGCGTCGGGGCGCAGTTCTGGTCGGTCTATGTGCCGTCGAATATGAACGAGCCGCTCGCCATCCAGCAGACGATCGAGCAGATCGACGTCGCGAAGCGGCTGATCGCGCGCTACCCCGCCGACCTGTCGCTCGCCTATAATTCCGCCGAGCTGGAGAAGCAGATGAAGGCGGGCAAGGTCGCCGGCATGCTGGGGATCGAGGGCGGCCATTCGATCGGCTCGTCGCTCGCGGTGCTGCGCGAGATGCACGCGCTCGGCGTGCGCTACATGACGCTGACCCACGGCAGGAATGTCCCCTGGGCCGACAGCGCGACCGACGCGCCGCAGCATGGCGGGCTGACCGATTTCGGGCGGCAGGTGGTGCGCGAGATGAACCGCATCGGCATGATCGTCGACCTGAGCCACGTCAGCGAAGCGACGATGAAGGACGCACTCGAAACCTCGCAGGCGCCCGTCATGTTCAGCCATTCGGGGGTGCGCGCGGTCAATGATTATGCGCGCAACGTCCCCGACAGCGTGCTGCCTGCGGTCAAGGCCAATGGCGGCATCGTGATGATCGTCTTTCTCCCCGCCTTCCTCGACGCCGACGTCGGCGCGCGCGGGGTCGAGAAGGCGGCCGAGCTGGCGCGGCTGAAGGCGCGCTGGCCCGGCGACCCGGCGGCGGTCGCCGCGGCGATGCAGGCGTGGGAGGCGGCGAACCCGCCGCGCAGCACCTCGATCGGCAAGGTCGCCGACCATATCGATCACCTCAAGAAGACGATCGGCGTCGATCATATCGGGCTGGGCGGCGATTATGACGGCATGGATTCGGCGCCCGTGGGCATGGAGGATGTGGCAGGTTACCCGGCGCTGTTCGTCGAACTGGCGCGGCGCGGCTATACGCAGGCCGAGCTCGAAAAGATCGCCAGCGGCAACATGCTGCGCGTGCTGAAGACGGTCGAGGCGCATGCGGCGAGCCGGAAGGGGCAGCCGCCGATCGAAACGCCGGTGGGAAGGTAATAGCCCTCCCCCTTGATGGGGGAGGCAGCGAGACTTGGCGATGCAATCGCCTAGTCGCAGCGGTGGGGGTGCCTCTCGGCCCTCGGCTTTCGCCTGCACCTCACCCCCACCCAACCCTCCCCCATCAAGGGGGAGGGCTTCTGTGGCCGAACGGCCAGTCGATGGCGCCGCTCGCCCATAGCGCCCACCAGATGATGACCGGCTGCAACGCCAGCCGCGGACCGTGATACCACCAGCCGAGCGTCTCGCCGCCGATCGCCACATTCGCCAGCGCGTGGTGGAAATTCGCCGGCCAGACGCACAGCGCATAGAGGGCGAGGCCCCAGCCCGCCGCCTTGCGCAGGCGCGGGATCGTCAGGCCGATCGCGCCGGCGATCTCCGCCACGCCGGTCGCCGCGACGACCTGTTCGGGAAACGGCACCCACGGCGGAGTGATGGCGAGGAAGGGTCCGGGGGTCGCGAGGTGGCGGTATCCCGCATAGCCATAGGCGAACGCGAGCAGCCAGCGCAGCGCCGTGCGCCAGGCCCCGGTTCGCGTCTTCACCGCCCGATCGCGGCGAGCATCGCCTCGACGCTGGTGAATTTCTCGCGCGGGTTGCCGTCGAGCGCGGCGGCGACCTCGGCCGCCTCGATCCGGCGCCAGTCGCGGAAGGTGACAGGCGTCACGCCCCGGCTCGCGAGCAGCGCGTCGAGTCCCGATCGTCCGGCCTTGCCCGCGCCGCGGCCGATATCCTCCAGCACCAGCTCGGCGATGCGCGCGCCGTCGGGCTTGTTGGTGCCGATGGTGCCCGATGGCCCGCGCCGCGCCCAGCCGACGCAATAGAGGCCGGGCAATATCCGCCCCTCGTCGCTCGCGAAGCGGCCGCGGCCATGCTCATAGGGGACGCCGGGGATCGGCGGCGTCTGATAGCCGATGCAGCTGATCACCAGCCCCGCCTCGACCGCATAGGTCTCGCCGGTGCCGTGGCTGCGCAGGTCGGCGTCGAGCGCGGTGCGTTCGACGATCACGCGCTGCACCCGGCCGTCTCCCTCGATGGCGACGGGCATGGCGAAGAAGTCGAAGTCGATCGTCACCGGCTTGGCGACCGGATTGGCGGCGAAGTGGCGCAGGTGCGTCACCGATTTGCGCATGCCGGGTTCGAGCAGCGCATCCTCGCCTTCCTCGGGCAGGTCGGCGGGGTCGACGCGCGGGCTCGCGCGTTCGAGGTGCGCCAGCTCGCCCAGCTCCTTGGGGGTCATCGCGATCTGGTGCGGGCCGCGGCGGCCGAGGATGTGGATGTGCCGCACCGCGCTTTCCGCCAGCGCCGCGCGCGCATGGGCGACGATGTCGCTGCCGGCGAATTCGGCCGGCGTCTTGGCGAGGATGCGCGCGACGTCGAGCGCGACATTGCCGTTGCCGACCACCGCGACCCCCGCGGCATCGAGCGGCGGGTCGAGCTGCGCAAAATCGGGATGGCCGTTGTACCAGCCGACGAAGGCGGCGCTGCCGATGACGCCGGGAAGGTCCGCGCCGGGAATGTCGAGCGGCCGGTCGTTGGGCGCGCCGGTCGCGAGCACCACCGCGTCGTAGAGGTCCGTCAGCTCGTCGATGGTCACGTCGCTGCCGACCGCGACATGGCCGACGAAGCGGACATTGTCGGCGAGCGCGACGCCCTCGTAGCGGCGCGACACCGCCTTGATCGACTGGTGGTCGGGGGCCACGCCGGTGCGGATCAGGCCGTAGGGGACGGGCAGCCGGTCGATGACGTCGACCGCGACATCCTCCGCCTTCTGCAGGGTTTCGGCGGTATAATAGCCCGCCGGGCCCGACCCGACGATCGCGACATGACGCATTCAGCCCACTCCTTGGGTGACCGGCACGGCCGCGCGGCCCCCTCTTTTGTTATGGCGCGATGCTAGCGGCGAATATCGGCAGGGCAAGCGGGCTTGTGCGGATGCCCATGCGCGCATTGCGGCGAACCGGTGCAGCGGCCTTGACAGGCGCCCCGCGCGCTCATATTTCGCGCCCCTCCTTGCCCCGTCGTCTAATGGTAAGACTACGGATTCTGATTCCGTCTATCGAGGTTCGAATCCTCGCGGGGCATCCAGTTTTCCATAATAATATCAATCATTTGTCTTTCCGGCTGCTGCGCCGGAAGGCAGGTCGCGAGTGACCGCCCTTACCTTGGGCAGGCGCCGCGGCTCCTGGCGCATCGCTTCGCCGACGAGGATGAGCGTCGGCGCGTCGGCGGCCAGCGCGCGGGTCGCGAGGCCGAGCAGGTCGAGCCGGGTCGCGAGCCGCCGCTCGGCGGGCAGGCCGATGTCGCAGGCGATCAGCACCGGGGTTTCCCCCGCCATTCCCGCCGCGATCAGGCCGCCCGCGATGGCCTCGGCGGCGCCGCGGCCCATGTAGAAGGCGAGCGTCGAGGCGCCGCGCGCCAGATCGGCCCAGTCGAGATCGAGCGCGGCGCCCTGCCGGCTGTGCGCGGTAACGAAGCGGACGTCGCGGGCGACGCCGCGCAGCGACAGCGACACGCCCGCCGACGCCGCCGCGGCGCTCGCGGCGGTGATGCCGGGGCAGACATGGACCGGATGACCCGCCGCGCGCAGCGCCGCCATCTCCTCCGCCGAGCGGCCGAACAGCGACGGGTCGCCGCCCTTCAGCCGCACGACGCGCTGGCCCGCCGCGGCGGCGGCGACGAGCAGCGCGTCGATCGTGCGCTGGTCCTTCGAATGGCGGCCCGACCGCTTGCCGACGCTGACGCGCTCGGCGTGGGGCGGGATCAGCGCGAGGACGCCGTCGCCGACGAGCGCGTCGTAGAAGACGATGTCGGCGCGCCCGATCAGCCGCACCGCCTTCATGGTCAGCAGTTCCGTGTCGCCGGGGCCGGCGCCGACCAGCCAGACGGTGCCGGGCGCGAAATCGTCAGGCGGCATCGCTCTTCTCCTCCGCCAATATGCGCGCGAGCGCCGGGCGGCACGAACCGCAATTGGTCCCCGCGCCCAGCGCGGCGCCGACCGCCGCCACGTCGGCGAGGCGCTGGTCGCGGATCGCCGCGACGATCGTCTTGAGCCCGACATCGAAGCAGGTGCAGACGACCGGGCCGCGATCCGCCTGCGCCCCCGGCGCGCGCCCGGCGAGCAGGGTCGGCGCGACCTCGGGCGCGGTCAGCTGCGCGATCAGCCAGTCGCGCGGCGGCAGCTCGCCGGTTTCGGTGACGAACAGCGCGGCGGCGAGGCGGCCCTTCGCGACCACCGCGACGCGGCGGGTGCCGCGCGCCGCGTCCTCGGCCTCGATGCGCTCGCCGCGCGGCAGCCGCGCCTCGATGCGCTTGAGGTCGCCGTCGCCCGCCAGCTCCCAGAGCACGCCCGCCGGCACCGCGACGCGGGTCGCCCACAGGCAAGGGGGACGATCGCCGGGCTCGCCCGCGAGCAGCAGGAACGCGCGCCATTGCGTGGCGACCGGCTCGATCTTCGCGGGGGTGCGCTTGAAGCCCGGCTGGCCCGAGACGGGATCGACGAGCGGGCGGGGCAGCAGGCCGGTGCGCCCGCCGCTCGACGTGCGGTCGGTCCAGTGGATCGGCACGAACAGCTCGCCGGGACGCTGGCCGGGGTGGAAGGCGACGCGATAGAGGCTGTCGCCGCGCGGTGTTCCCACCCGCGCGAGGCCGCCGTCGGTCAGGCCGAGCCGCGCCGCATCCTCCGGGTGGACCTCGACCAGCGGCTCCTCGCGGTGGCGCGCGAGCTTCGGCGCGAGGCCGGTGCGCGTCATACTATGCCACTGGTCGCGGTAGCGGCCGGTGTTGAGCGTCAGCGGCCATTTTTCGAGCGGCTCGGGCAGCGGCTGCTGCGCGACCGTGACCAGCCGCGCGCGGCCGTCGCCGGTCGGAAAGCGGCCGTCGGCGAAGACATGCTCGCCGCCCCAGCGGAAGGGCGCCATATCGTCATAGGCGGCCTGCCCACCCAGCGCCGCGCCGGGCAGCGCGAACAGCCGCGCGCCGTCATTCTCGTAGGTCGAAAGCCGGCAATGCTCGCGCCAGATGTCGGACGCGCGGTCATAGGCGAAGGCGGTCTTCCACCCCATGCGCCGCGCGACCTCCTTGACGATCCACCAGTCGGGCATCGCCTCGCCGGGCAGCGGGAAGAGCGCGCGCTGGCGGCTGACCGTGCGGTCGCTGTTGGTGACGGTGCCGTCCTTCTCTCCCCAGGCGGCGGCGGGCAGGCGGACGTGCGCGAAGGCGCCGGTGTCGGTCCGCTCGATCACGTCGCTGACGACGACGAAGGGACAGGCGGCGAGCGCCTCGCGCACCCGGCCCGCGTCGGGCAGCGACACGGCGGGGTTGGTCGCCATCACCCACAGCGCCTTGATCCGCCCTTCGCCGACCGCGCGGAACATATCGACCGCCTTCAGCCCCGGCTTCTCCGCCATCGCCGGCGCCGCCCAGAAGCGCTGGACGCGCGCGCGGTTGTCGGGCGCGAAGTCCATATGCGCGGCGAGCGTCGAGGCGAGCCCGCCGACCTCGCGCCCGCCCATCGCATTGGGCTGGCCGGTGATCGAGAAGGGCGCGGCGCCGGGTTTGCCGATGCGTGCCGTGGCGAGATGGAGGTTGGTGATCGCATTGACCTGATCGGTGCCCGCGGTCGACTGGTTGATCCCCTGGCTGAACATCGTCACGCTGCGCGGGGTCGCGGCGAACAGCTCGTAGAAACGCCTGAGGTCGGCGGCGGGCACGTCGCAGGTGCGCGCCACCGACCACAGGTCGTTCCCCTCTCCGAGCCTGTCCCAGAAATCCTCCGGCACCGCGACATGCGCGGCGAGGTAAGCCTCGTCGACGACGCCCGCCTCGCGGCAATGCTGGAGCAGCCCGTTCATCAGCGCGACGTCGCTGCCGGGGCGGATCGCAAGGTGCAGGTCGGCCTCTTCGGCGGTTTCGGTGCGGCGCGGGTCGATGACGACCAGCTTGGCGCCCGCCTCGCAGCGGGCGCGGATGCGCTGATAGACGATCGGGTGGCACCAGGCGGTGTTCGATCCCACAAGGACGACCAGGTCGGCGGCGTCGAGATCGTCATAGGTCGCGGGGACGATATCCTCGCCGAACGCGCGCATGTGGCCGGCGACCGCGCTCGACATGCAGAGGCGCGAATTGGTGTCGATGTTCGCGGTACCGATGAAGCCCTTCATCAGCTTGTTGGCGACATAATAATCCTCGGTCAGCAATTGCCCCGAGACATAGAAGGCGACGCTGTTCGGGCCGTGGCGCGCGATGGTGTCTCGGAATTTCTTTGCGACAAGGTCGAGCGCCTTGTCCCAGCTCGCGCGCTTGTTGCCGATCATCGGGTGGAGCAGGCGGCCCTCGAGGCCGACGGTCTCGCCGAGATGGGTGCCTTTCGAGCAGAGCCGGCCGCGGTTGGCGGGATGGTCGGGGTCGCCGGCGATCGCAACGCTGCGCGCGCCGGTGACGGTCGCGCGGATGCCGCAGCCGACGCCGCAATAGGCGCAGGTGGTGCGGATGGCGGTCATGTTTCCCCTCCCTGAAAGGGAGGGGCCAGGGGTGGGTTGCGGCGATCGGGGCTCGATGCCCCGATCGCCGCGTTCTTGCAGAAGAAAAGAGCCTCGCTGACGCTCGCACCCACCCCCGGCCCCTCCCTTTCAGGGAGGGGAGAATTATGGATGCGCCGCGGCCTCACGCCGCCGCCTTCAGCACGCTCGCGCGGCAGATGAGAACCCGACCGCCGTCGATCTTGACCGGCACCGTCGGGGTGCAGCCCTTGTCCTCGCCGAGCGCCTCGCCGGTCGCCAGGCTGATCCGCCAATTGTGCAGCGGACAGGCGACCGCGCCGCCGTGGACGATGCCCTGACTGAGCCGGCCATGCTTGTGCGGACAGCGGTCGAGGAGCGCGAAGACCTTGCCCTCGGCGGTGCGGAAGACGGCGATGTCGTCGCCGCCCGCGACCTGCACGGTGCGGCTGCCTCTCGCGGGGATCTGATCGACCCAGCCGATGTCGAGCCAGTCGGCGTTCATGCCCATTCCTCCTGCGGGGTGAAGCGCGCCATCGGCGCATGATGCTCGGCCTCGGCGCCCCCGGCGCGCTGCGCCCAGGGGTCGTCCTGCGAAAAGCTTTGCGAAAAGAGGAAACGCGCGCGCAGTGCCTCGCGGCCCGCATCGTCTTCGAGCAGCCGCGATTGGACATAGGCAAGCCCGACGCGCTCGATCCACGGTGCGGTGCGCTCGAGATAGCGCGCTTCCTCGCGGTAGAGCTGGATGAAGGCGGCGCAATGGTCCATCGCCTCCTGCTCGGTCGCGACCTTGCACAGCAGGTCGGTGGCGCGCACATGGATGCCGCCGTTGCCGCCGACGTGCAGCTCGTAGCCGCTGTCGACGCAGACGATGCCGAAATCCTTGATCGTCGCCTCGGCGCAGTTGCGCGGGCAGCCCGAGACGGCGATCTTGAACTTGTGCGGCATCCAGCTGCCCCAGCTCATCCGCTCGATCTTCACGCCCAGCCCGGTCGAATCCTGCGTGCCGAAGCGGCACCATTCGGACCCGACGCAGGTCTTCACCGTGCGCAGCGCCTTGCCATAGGCGTGGCCCGACACCATGCCGGCGGCATTGAGGTCGGCCCAGACGGCGGGCAGATCCTCCTTTTTGATGCCGAAGATGTCGAGCCGCTGGCCGCCGGTGACCTTGACCATCGGCGCGTCATATTTCTCGACCACATCGGCGATCGCGCGCAGCTCGCGGGGATTGGTGAGGCCACCCCACATGCGCGGGACGACCGAATAAGTGCCGTCCTTCTGGATATTGGCGTGGAGGCGTTCGTTGACGAAGCGGCTCTGCTGGTCGTCCTCATACTCTCCCGGCAGCGCGCAGAGCAGATAATAGTTGAGCGCCGGACGGCAGGAGGAACAGCCGTCGGGGGTCGTCCAGTGCAGCTTCTGCATCACCTCGGGGATCGAGCGCATGGCCTGCGCCACGATCTCCCGCCGCACGTCGTCGTGGCCGAAGCTGGTGCATTGGCACATGGTCTTCGGGCCCGACTGCACCTCGTCGCCGAGGGTCAGCGCGAGCAGATTCTCGACGAGGCCGGTGCAGCTGCCGCAGCTCGCCGACGCCTTGCAGGTGGCGCGCACCGCGTCGAGGCTGCACGCGCCCTTGGCGATGCACGAGACGACCTGACCCTTGGTGACGCCGTTGCAGCCGCAGATCTCGGCATCGTCCGAGAGCGCCGCAACGGCCGCCTTAGGGTCCGCGGCGCCGCCTCCCGCGGCGAAGGCCTGTCCGAAGATCAGCAGGTCGCGAAGCCCGGACACATCCTCCTGTTTCTTCAGGAGGTCGAAATACCAGCTTCCGTCGGCGGTATCGCCATAGAGGACGGCGCCGACGATGCGGTCGTCCTTCAGCACGACGCGCTTGTAGACCCCGCGCGCCGCGTCGCGCAGCACGATGTCCTCGCAGCCGTCGCCGCCCGAGAAATCGCCCGCCGAAAAGACGTCGATCCCCGACACCTTGAGCTTGGTCGAGGTCACCGAGCCGCGATAGCCGCTGGGCTTTTCGACCAGCCCGTCGGCGAGGCTGCGGCACATGTCCCACAGCGGCGCGACGAGGCCATAGACCTGCCTGTCATGCTCGACGCATTCGCCGACCGCGAGAATGGCCGGGTCGCTCGTCACCATATGGTCGTCGACCTGGATGCCGCGCCCGACCGCGAGGCCCGCGTCGCGCGCGAGGCCGGTCGCGGGGCGGATGCCGACCGCCATCACGACGAGGTCGGCGGGGATCAGCGTGCCGTCCTTGAGGCGCACCCCTTCGACCTTGGTGTCGCCGGTGATCTCGGCGGTGTCGGCGCCGGTCAGGATCGTCTGGCCGCGCGCTTCGAGCGCCTGTTTGAGCAGCCAGCCCGCCGCCTCGTCGAGCTGGCGTTCCATCAGCGTCGGCATCAGGTGCAGCACCGTGACCTTCATGCCGCGCAGGCTGAGTCCGTGCGCCGCTTCGAGCCCGAGCAGGCCGCCGCCGATCACCACGGCGCTGCCGCCCCTTTCGGCGGCGGCGAGCATCGTGCCGACATCGTCCATATCGCGAAAGGCGATGACGCCGGGCAGGTCCTTGCCCGGCACCGGGATGATGAAGGGGTCGGAGCCGGTCGCGATCAGCAGCCGGTCGTAGCTTTCGGTGACGCCGCTGCGCGTCGTCACCGTCTTCGCCCCGCGGTCGATCGCCGCCACGGGATCGCCCGCGACCAGCGCGATGCCGTTCGCGGCATACCATTCGGCGTCGTTGATCACGATATCGTCGAAGCCTTTCTCGCCCGCGAGCACGGGCGAGAGCATGATGCGGTTGTAATTGACCCGCGGCTCGGCGCCGAAGATCGTCACGCGGTAGCGGGCGGGGTCGCGCGCGAGCAGTTCCTCGACCGCGCGGCATCCTGCCATGCCATTGCCGATCACGACCAGATGGTCGCGCGTGTCGGCCTCGGGGGAGAGGGGGCGATGTTCCATCAGAGCGTCCAGTCCAGTTGCAGCCAATATTTATCGGTGTCGGTGGCGAAGCCGCGGGCGGTGTAGTGCGCGTAGCGGGCGGAAGCGGTGAGCTTGCCGAGCTTTGCGCTCGCGAGCAGATCGATCTCGTCGCCATAGGATCGCGAGGCGCGGTCGCTGCGATAGGCGTGATAGACGGCCAGCAGTGTCACGCCCTTGAGCGGGCCGATGGCTTTCCAGCCCCATCCCGCGCTCGCATAGAGGTCGCGGACGCCGTCGGGCGGGGTGGTCAGGAACTTGTCGGCCCAGCCCTGAAACTTGAAGCCCGTCGCGAGCGGGGTCTGGAAGCTGGTCAGCGCCACCCCCTTGTCGGCGCCGAGTATTTCATACCCGACGCCGACCCGGGGGCCTCCGAAATCGACCGACACGTCGGCCAGCCAATAGTCGGCGGCATAATCGTTCGGGTTGCGGTGCCAGTCGGACTGGCGCGCATGGCTGAACTGATAGGCGATCTTCGCCTTGCCGATCGGCTGCGCGCCATCGAGGCGGACGCCGTAGCTCTGGCTCGACAGGCGGAAGCCCTGCACCGCCGCCTCGTCCTGGTCGACCAGATAGGCGAAGGCGGAAAGTTTCCCCGCCGGGGTCGCGACGCCGAGGTTCGCGAACAGATTGTCGCCCGATACCGCCTGCTGCCGCGCGCCCGCGCCGTCGATGCCCCAGATGGTGCGGACGCTCCACGCATAGGCGAGGTCGGCCTTCACGCCCTTCAGCGGCGTCGCTTCGGCGCGCACCGCGTCGAAGCTCTGGCCGTTCTGGCGAAAACCGACCGAGCCCACGAAACGCTCGTCGTCGAAGGCGAGCCGCTGGCGCCCCGCGGTGACGGCGAACCCCGGCGTCGCATAGCGGACCTGCGCGCGGGCGAGCGCGATACTGTCGGGATCGGCGATCAGCGGGCGCGCTGCGGGTCCGTGCAGGCCGTCGAAATGATCGCCGGCGATGGCGAAATTGCCTTGGCCTTCGACGAGCGCGGACAGCCGGCCGGCCCTGGCCTCGACCCCGGCGCGGACGCGCAGGGTCAGCGCCTCGGTGTTCGCGGCGAGGCCCTCCTGATCGACGGCCTCATAGCGCAGCCGGGCTTCGCCGAGCGGCGTCAGCGTCACGTCGCGGGCGTGCGCCGCCCCGGCCGGCGCAAGCGCCAGCATCAGGATGAGCGTGCGGTCCATGGTCAGATCCGCACGCCTTCGGCCGCGCCCCAGGTGGCGCGCCACTGCCCCTTGACGAAGGTCAGCGCGGCGAGTGCGACCACCGCCAGCCCTGCGAAGATGTAGAAGCCCGGCGCGAAGCTGCCGCTCCACTGTTTCGCGAAGCCGAGCGAGGAGGCGAGGTAGAAGCCGCCGACCCCGCCCGCCATGCCGACGAGCCCGGTCATCACCCCGATCTCGGCCGAAAAGCGCTGCGGCACGAGCTGGAAGACCGCGCCGTTGCCGGTGCCGAGCGCGAGCATCGCGGCCATGAACAGGCCGAGCGCGGCGGCAAGGCCGCCCGCCTGCGGCACTCCGGCGAGCGCGAGCGCCGCGACGACATAGACGATCATCAGCGCGCGCACCCCGCCGATGCGGTCGGCGAGCGCGCCGCCGAGCGGGCGCACCAGCGACCCGGCGAACACGCAGGCCGCGGTGCAATAGCCCGCGGTCACCGGGGTCAGGCCGAACTGGTCGGTGAAATAGATGGGCAGCGAGGCGGCGAGCCCGACGAAGCCGCCGAAGGTCACCGAGTAGAAGGCCATCAGCCACCAGGCGTCGGCGGTCCGCAGCGGCTCGAAATAGTCGATCAGCCGCTTGGGCGCCGGCGCGTTCGGGGCATCCTTCGCCATGAACAGATAGAGGAAGAAAACGATCGTCAGCGGGATGCAGGCGAGGCCGAGAACGGCGTTCCAGCCGAACAGCACGGCGAGGCCGGGCGCGAACAGCGCGGCGAGCACGGTGCCCGAATTGCCCATGCCGGCGAGGCCCATCGCCTTGCCCTGATGCTCGGGCGGATACCAGCGGCTGGCGAGCGGCAGCGCGATCGCGAAGCTCGCGCCCGCGAAGCCGAGCACGACTCCGAGCGCCAGCGTCCCCGCGAAGCTGGAGACGCCCATCAGCCAGGCGGTGAACAGCCCGGCGATGACGATGATCTGGCTGATCGCCCCCGCGCGCTTCGGGCCGATGCGGTCGACGAGCAGGCCGTTGACGACGCGCAGCAGCGCGCCCGCCAGCGTCGGCACCGCGACCATCAATCCCTTCTCCGCCGCGCTGAGGCCGAGATCGGCTGAAATGGCGGGCGCGAGCGGCCCGAGGATCACCCACACCATGAAGGCGAGGTCGAAATAGAGAAAGGCGGCGACCAATGTGGGCCAGTGCCCGCTCGCCCAGAAACTCGACTTGGGCGCCGTCGCGGCACCCCCGGTTGCAGTCGTCATCGTCCGTCCCCTTTGCGTGACGGGCAATAAAAAAGCCGCCAGGACGGCGGCCATGCGGGCGCATCCTGACGGCTTCATTGCCTGTTGGATTGCGGGGAAATGGCTCCCCGTCCGCCTGCGGTTCGGCCCCCTCGTTGGAGCCGTCGCCGCCTTATCCTGCCCCGGCAGCCCTGCCGAGTGACCTTAAGCTGCCCGATTCGCGGGCGCGCCGCAAGTGTTTATTTCGCAGGTGCAGCATAAAATAATGCTAAGGGAGATCAGCGAGATAGCCCGAAATATCCTCGGGATCGAAGGCGCGGCCGTCGAAAAAGCGGTCGCTGCCGAGCATCAGCCGGCCCTGCACCGACCCCGCACCGATCGGCGCGTCGAGCCCGCCCTCGAGCTTCGAGCTCGCGCCCGGCAGCGGCGCCCCCGAGCCCGCGAGCGCGGCGCGGTAGATGTCGGGACGGAAGACCCCGGCCGCCGCCGCGGCGTCGCGGGGGGAGAAGGCGATGCCGTCCCAGCGCAGCATCTGCGAATAGAGCCAGGCCGCCTGGCTGCGCCACGGGAAGTTCGCCGCCTCGCGATACTGGAACATGAAGTCGGGATAGTGGACCGGCGCGCCGCCCGGTGCCACCGGGATGCGGTCGGTGATCGCGCGCAGCACGGCCTCGCGCGGCGCGTCGAGATAGGCGCGCCGCGCCAATATGTCGGCGCTGTCCCCGGCGGTGCCGGGTTCGACGAAATGCGCGGCGGCGGCGTGGAGCGCGCGGACGAGCGCTTCGACGGCGTCGCGGCGCCCGTCCGCCACCTCGCCGCGCATCGCGAGCACCTTTTCGACGCCGCGGCGCCAGATCTGCGCGGTGGCGAGCGCGATATGCCCGACGCCGCGATCCACCGCGATCGAGTTCCACGGCTCGCCGACGCAGATGCCGTCGACCTCGCCGGCGGCGAGCGCATCGGCGGCGAAGGGCGGGCTGGTGACGACGATCGCGACGTCGGCGTCGGGGCGGATGCCGACCCCGGCGAGCCAGTAGCGCAGCATGTAATTATGGCTCGAATAGCGGTGGACGACGCCGAAGCGCAGCGGCTTGCCCGCGGCCTTGCGCGCCGCCGCGACGCCGCGCAGCGCGGCGCCGACCGCCAGCGGATCGCCGAGCGTGCCGCCGAGGCCGACGTCGCGCGCGAGCGCGGTCGAGAAGGTCACGGCGTTGCCGTTGAGCCCCAACACGAAGGGCACCGCGAGCGGCACCGCCGGCCGGTCGCGGCCCAGCGTCGTAGCGATCGCCAACGGTGCGATCATGTGCGCGGCGTCGGTGTGGCCATAGAGCAGCCGGTCGCGCACCGTCGCCCAGGTCATGTCGCGCACCAGCTCGATCGCGACCCCCTCGCGCGCCGCGAAGCCGAGCTCGTGCGCGAGGATCGGCAGCGCGGCATCGACCAGCGGCAGGAAGCCGATGCGGAATGTCTCGGCGGTCATTCCATGTCTCCCATCAGCGCTTCGCTGGTGACGATCGCCTCGGCGATCTCGGCGATCCGCCGGTTGCTCCGCATCGCCTGCCCGCGCAGCAGCGCATAGGCGGCGGGCTCGTCGATGCCGCGCCGCTTCATCAATATCGCCTTGGCGCGGTCGATCGTCGCGCGCTCGGCGAGCGCATTCTTCGCCTCGTCGAGCTCGCGCTGGAGGCGCGAGAAGGCCTGGAAGCGGCGGACGGCGAGCTCGACCACCGGCTTGATCCGCTGCTTCGACAGGCCATCGACGACATAGGCCGACACGCCCGCGTCGATCGCCGCGCCGGTCGCCTCGGCGTCGCTCTGGTCGACGAACATCGCGATCGGCCGCGCGAGCGCGCGCGACATGGCGAAATAATCCTCGAGCAGGTCGCGGCTGGGGTTTTCGAGGTTGATCAGCACGACCTCGGGCTGCGCCGCCTCGACCTGCCGGGCGAGCGGGCCGGCGGGGTCGATCAGGACGAGATCGTCGAGCCCGGCCTCGCGCAGCCCATCGGAAATGATGGCGGCGCGCGTCGTGCTGGTGTCGATGATCGCGATCCTCATGGCGGCGCCTTACGTCGCGACGCCCGAGTTCGCCAGCCCGATCGTTCGGGCGGCGTGTTCGGGCGCCGCTGGATGCCCGGATCGCCGAAGCCACCGCGGCGGGCGTCAATCCGCGCATTCGGCGCAAAGGCCCGAGACCTCGATCGTCGGCGCGGAGGGAGAAAAGCCCGCGGTGTTGCAGATCGCCGCGATCGCCGCTTCCCAGGGCGCGCTGTCGAACCTCGCGACCGCCCCGCATCTCCGGCATACCGCCACACCGAGCCTTTCGCCGCCCGCCGCCATATAGGCGCTCAGCAGCGCGACGCGCCGCACGTCGCCGCGTGCGGCGAGCCGGTCCAGAATCCGGTAGACCTGGTTCGCCGCGAGCGGGGTTGCCGTGGCCCTGCTCCTCGCGGCGATCTCATAGGCGCCCAGCGGCCGGCCGGCCTGCCGGAGCACCGCCATCACCACCTCTTCAAGCAGGCCGGGTTCACGATGGGCGCGGCCCCGCGAAGCGTGCCTCCGCCCGCCCTTCCGCCGTTCAGGCAATGGCGCGGCGCAGCCGCCAGTTGGTCATATGGCCGCCGACGAGCAACAGGCTGCCCGCGACCGTGATCGCGTCCGCCGCGAACTCCTCCCAGGAGGGGAGCAGGGCAAGGAGAAGGCAGGCGACGCCCGCGGCACCGAACAGCGCCGGATGGACGGCGCAATGCCGGCGGAAGCCGAGCCAGAAGGCGAGGGCCGCGGCGGGGGCCACCAGCGCCACCGCGGCATAATGGAACATCTCCGAGCGCAGGAAGGCGCCCGCCACAGCGGGAAGCGCGAGCAGCAGCAGCGGCAGCGCGAGGCAATGCAACAGGCACAGGAAGGACGCCGAAATCGCGGCGCCCTCGATCGCATCGGCGGCCGGCTGGCTACGGCTACGGGCAATGGCTCTTCTTGCACACATGGTCGAATCCGAAAAGAGTTATGATATGATATACTGTATCATATAAAGCCGGCGTCTCAAGATGAAAGGGTTTTTGTGAAGTTTCGATCTCTCCTCCTCTCCGCCGCGGCGGTGCCGGTCCTTGCGCCGCATGCCGCCCTGGCCTCCGACAGCGTTCCTCCGGCGGGGTCCGCGGACACGCCGCAGGCGGGATATACCCAGGCGGGAAGCGCCGCGGATTCGGAGATCGTCGTCACCGCCAGCCTTCTCGGGCTGAAGGCGGACGAGACCGCGACGCCGGTGGTGACGCTGTCGGGCGACGAGCTGGTGCGGCGGCGGCAGGCGACGCTCGGCGATACGCTGGCCGGGCAGCCGGGCATAAACTTCGACAATTTCGGTGGCGGAGCAAGCCGCCCGGTCATTCGCGGGCAAACCGCGCCGCGCGTCCAGGCTCTGTCGGACGGGGCGAACATCCAGGATGCTTCGGCGATTTCGCCCGACCATGCGATCACGACCGAACCGTTGCTGCTGCGCGGTATCGAAGTGCTGCGCGGACCGGCCGCGCTGCTCTATGGCGGAAGCGCGATCGGCGGTGCGATCAACCTGCTCGATGAGAAGGTGCCGACGGCGATCCCCGAAGGCGGCATCGCCGGGACGGCGGAAGGCCGCCTCGGCACCGCCGACGACGAGCGGTCGCTGGTCGGCGGCATCACCCTCGGCCGACAGGGCCTGGCGCTGCGCGTGGAGGGTGTGCATCGCTCGTCGAACGACTATCGTGTACCGAAGCGTTTCGGTGAACGGCATGCCGATGGCTCGTATAACGACACGTCGACTTTCAGCGTCGGCGGGTCGTGGGTCGGCAGCGGCGGCTATCTCGGTGTCGCATATACGCGCCAGCGCAGCGAATATGGGCTTCCCGGCCACAGCCACGACTATGAGGACTGCCACCCGCACGGCAGCCATCTCCATTGCGGCGGTCATGGCCATGACGAGGACGATCATGACCACGATCATGATCATGATCACGACCATGACGAAGTGCCGTTCATCAAACTGAGAAGCGAGCGTTTCGATATCCGCAGCGAATATGCAGACCCGCTGCCGGGTTTCCAGAAGGTGCGCTTCCGCCTCTCCTTCACCGATTACGAGCATGACGAGATCGAGGATGACGAGGTCGCGACCACCTTCAGGAACAAGGCGCACGACCTCCGCTTCGAGCTCGCCCACAAGCCGATCGGGCCCTTGCGCGGCGCTTTCGGCGTCCAGCATTCGGAGAGCAAGTTCAGTGCGCTCGGCGAGGAAGCCTTCATTCCGGAGAGCGAGACGCGCAGCACTGCGCTGTTCCTCATGGAAACGCTCGAAGCCGGCCCGGTGCGCCTCGAACTCGCCGCGCGGCAGGAGTGGCAGAAGATCGAAACTACCCTGAACCGGCGGGTTAGCCACAAGCCTTTCTCGATCTCGGGCGCGGCGGTCTGGGACATCGGGGGCGATTATTCGCTAGCGCTGTCGCTCGCCCGCTCGCAGCGTGCGCCGAACGTGCAGGAACTCTATGCGCGCGGCGTCCACCTCGCGACCAACACCTATGAGATCGGCACCGCGACGCTCGGCAAGGAGACCGGCAAGTCGATCGACCTGACCTTCCGCAAGACGCGCGGCGCCACGACCTTCACCATCGGTGCCTATCATCAGGATTTCGACGACTATATCTTCGCCGACACGCTCGACCAGTTCGAGGATTTCCGCCTGATCCGCTACACGGCGGCCGATGCGACCTTCACCGGCATCGACGGCGAGGTTCGCCAGCAGGTCACGCCGGACTTCGCCGTGTCGGTCTTCGGCGACTATGTCCGCGCGAAGCTGAAGGATGGTCTCGGCAACCTGCCGCGCATTCCCGCCGGCCGTCTCGGCGCGCGCGCCGACGGCCAATGGGGGCCGCTGTCGGCCGACCTCGAATATTATCATGTGTTCGAGCAGAGCCGGATCGCGGCGTTCGAGACGCGAACGCCGGGCTATGACATGCTCAACGCGACGCTGGCCTATAAGCTGGCGCCCGGTTCAAAGGCCAATGCCGAACTCTTCGTGCGCGGCACCAACCTCACCAACGCGCCCGCTTTCAACCACGCCTCGTTCATCAAGAACGCCTCCCCGCTGCGCGGGCGCAATTTCGTCTTCGGGCTGCGCACCGGCTTTTGATGCAAAGGGACGGCCGGAAGGAGGAGCGCCTGCTCGCGCGCGCCTTCTTTCCGGGCAGCGCGCGGCCGGACGCGCATTTCGCGCGGGTCGTCGCGCGCATCTTGTCAATTAATTTAGTTGAATTA
>CALMYE010000186.1 GCA_937873425.1 uncultured Sphingopyxis sp.
AGTCCGACCGGTCGTCCTTGGTCATCGTCGTCAGCTTCATCGCCGGCGCCGGGCAGACGCCCCAGCCGTTGGACCAGTATCGCGAATAATTCTGCCAGCTGCCGTTGATGCCGGTCTCGCTCGACACGCTGCTGCTGTTCACCGTAACCGAACCCGTGGCCGAGGTGTTGGAGGGCTTGGAGCCCGGTCCGCTGGCCCGCGGAAAGGCGATTTCGGGAATCAGCAGGCGCCATTTGGTGTTGTCGTTGCTGGTCGGCGCGCTGTCGACATCCATGTCGAACGCGCTTGTCGGCGCGCTCTGGTTGGCGGCAAAGGCCGTCGTCTGGCGCTCGATCACGCAGCCGCCCCAATAATGGGTGCGGTCGGCGCCGGCATCGCCGGTGTCGGTGACGATACCGCCGCCGCTCTTCGCGTTCGACACCGCGAACTCGCGATGCTCGTAGCGATATTTATTGTCGAAGACCTGGACCGGCGGCTGGGTCAGCGTCGATGGCGTCGTCTCCGTATAGACATAGGTGCGCTCGCGCCGCTGGCAGCGGCTGCTCGACCAGCGATACTCATATTTCTTGTAGGTGTAGTTCTGCTTGAGGTCCGAATTGGTGACGCGGTTCCCGTTGCCATCGACATATTGGCTCGTCTGGGTCGAGGTCTGGGAACCCGATTTGCTCGGCGTGTCGCCGGCCGGCTGCGTCGGTATGACGCAGTTCGCCTGGGTGATGCTGCTCGACTGATTGGTCCAGCTCGACCAGCTGCTGCCGGATGCCGCCGAACCGGGATAATTGTCGCTCGCCGCGCCGTTGCTCGTCGTTCCCGTTCCCCATTCGGTGCGGTAGAGCGGCGTGCGCGAAGGGAGCGTGACCGTGTCGGCCAGCCAGTTCGAATTCTTCGCCATCAGGATCGCGCCGACGTTCGCCGTCGAACTGTAGGGCACGACGCCGAAGCGCAGCCGCCCGTCGCCCATCTCGGCATTGGTCAGCGTGTCGAAGAAGGACATGGTCGCCGCCTTCAGTGCGTCCATGCGGTTGACGCTGTCGCCCGAATTGACCGTCGTCATCGACCCTGTCACGTCGAGCACCAGCATCACGTCGGTGTTCGAGATTTCCAGCTTCGCCGCGCAGTTCACCGACAGGTCGAAATTCTCGTAGTTGAAGACGCGCATCAAGGTGGTCGGCAACCGCGCGCTCGCCGTCCCCCGCACCGTCGAGGCGCCCTGCGCCTGCGACACGAAACTGACGTTCGAACTGCCATAGGCGTCGCCCGGATAGTTGAAGTTGAACATCTTGTTCGCTTCGGCGCGGGCGGTTTCGCCATATTCGGTGCCGCTCATCGCGCGGCGCCCGGCGAGTACGCCGGCGTCGCACGCCTGCTGCAAACGCTGCTCGGCCATATAAGCGCGGCCGATATCGACGCCCGATCCGACGATGCCGATGATCGGCACGATGGCGGCGGCGGTCAGGAACATCATGTTGCCGCGCTCGTCGCGCCACAATGTCCGCAAGCCCCGCACGATTTGGCGGATCGAGGTCCCTCGCATGGTCACAAACCCCTCTTGGGCGGCCACTACGCCCCAACAGATAGGTGGCCGGTATCTTCGCACCTAGGACGGAACTGCTTACCAAAAGGCTAATCGCCGCCGTGCGCGCCGCGCCGAAAACCGCCGTTCTGCCCCGCATCGGGACAGAAGCGCGCCCGCACGGCGCGGGCTGTGCATTTTATCGCGCTCTGCTATCGCTTCGTCATGCCCGCCACTCCTGCCTGGCCCCCCGCCAGCACCCCCCGCCTGTTCCTCGACATGCCGCTCGCGGCCGATGCGGCACCCGTCATCGACGGGCCGAATGCCCATTATCTGCTGAACGTCATGCGGATGAAGCCGGACGACCCGCTGCTCCTCTTCGACGACCGCAGCGGCGAATGGCTGGCGCGCGTCGCCGAGGCCGGCAAACGGTCGCTGACGCTGCGCATCGAGCATCACATGCGCGCGCGAGAGACGGTTCCCGACCTCTGGCTCTGCTTCGCGCCGGTGAAGAAGGCGCGGCTCGACTGGATCATCGAAAAGGCGACCGAGCTCGGGGTCGCGCGGCTCCAGCCGGTGATCACCGAGCGCACCATCGTCGAACGGGTCAAGGCGGAACGGCTGCGCGCGCAGATCGTCGAGGCGTGCGAGCAATGCGGACGCACCGCGCTGCCCGAGCTTGCCGATCCGGTGAAACTGCCCGCGCGTGTGAAGTGCGGGCCCAAGGCCCGCGCGCTGCTGTTCGCCGAGGCGGGGGGCGGCGCGCAGATGGCGGGGCCATCCGCGCCCGCGCCCGCCGCGATCCTGACCGGTCCCGAGGGCGGCTTCACCGGCCGGGAGCGCGACGCGCTGCTCGCGCATCCGGCGGTGCGCCGCCTCGCGCTCGGCCCGCGCATCCTGCGCGCCGAAACCGCTGCGATCGCCGCGACCGCGCTGTGGATGGCGCACCGCGGCGACTGGGCGGCGGACGGACGAGCCCCCGATTCCGGCCCGATTCCGCATCCTTAACCCGATGTTAGCCATCGCCGCCCCATAGCGGCGCGATGCAACGGCGGGACCAGAGCCGATATTGCCGGAGTGGGGACCGGCATGCGCAGCTATTGCGGGCGTTGATGCTGCTCGCCTGGCTGGCGCTCGTCGCGGTCGCGGCGCCCGCCCGCGCGCAGACGACCACCACCTACAGCAACACGACGAGCGGCGCGATCAACAGCGGTACGCCCTGCACCGCGCCGCTGGTGCGCAACTTCAGCGTCGGCACCAGCTATATCGTCGGCGACGTCGATATCGGCATTCTGGCGACGCACACATGGCGCGGCGACCTGCGCATCACCTTGCAATCTCCCGCGGGCACGCGGGTGCAGCTCGTCGACGGCGACACTGCCAACCTGTCGGGCGACCATTTCAACGTCCGTCTCGACGACGGTGCGGCGATGCTCGTCAACACAGACGGCAACACCGTCAACCATGCGACGAGCGCGCCGCCCTATCAGAACCAGTTCCGCCCCAACGCCGCCCTGTCGGCCTTCAACGGACAGAATGCCGCCGGCACCTGGCGGCTCGAGATCTGCGATCAATATCCTTCCGCGGACAACGGCAATTTCGTGCGCGCCGACCTCTATATCACCAGCTTGCCCGCCAATTATGCGGACCTGTCGCTGACCAAGTCGGTCAGCAGCGCGACGCCGGCGAACGGTGCGAGCATCAGCTATACGCTCGCCGTCACCAATGCGGGCGCCTCGCCGGCGACCGCGACCGGTGTGACGGTGCAGGATATATTGCCGCCGGGCTTCACCTTCGCCTCCGCTTCGGGCTTCGGCAGCTACAATGCCGGCACCGGCCTGTGGACCGTCGGCAGCATCCCCCCCGGCACGACGCGCACGCTGACGATCAGCGGCACGGTCAACGCCACCTCCGGCGCGACGGTGACCAACGTCGCCGAGATCATGTCCTCGTCGGTGCCCGACAGCGATTCGACGCCGGGCAACGGCGCGCCCGGCGAGGATGATTATGCCGCAGCGAGCTTCACCGTCTCCGGCACGCGCACCGCGGGCACGCCGCCGGCCCTGTTCTGCCCTGCCGGGGTCACCGTCCACGACTGGGACGGCGTCAGCTGGGCGGCGGGATCGACCAGCGGCAGCTATGCCCTGACCGGGATCGGCACGATGAGCGTCAACATGGCGATCAGCGGCGGCGCCTTCCTCAACAACGCGACCTTCGGCGGGCAGGCGCCGACGCGGCAGAATGTCGTGACCGGCGGCCTGTCGCCGGCGCAATATTCGATCTTCCAGCTCGTCGATTTCACCAGCCAGGCCGGCACCGTCACCTCGACCTTCACCCTGCCGACCGCGGTGCCGGGCGCGCAGTTCCGCCTGTTCGACATCGACTATGCCGCGGGCCAGTTCGCCGACCGCGTCACCGTCACCGGCAGCAACGGCGGCATCCCCGTCTATCCGACGCTGACCAACGGCACCGCCAATTATGTCGTCGGCAACAGCGCCTATGGCGACATATTGTCCGCCGACGGCGAGGCCGGGGGCAATGTCGTCGTCACCTTCTCCGCGCCGGTCGACACGATCGTCGTCGAATATGGCAGCCACAGCCTCGCCCCCGCCAATCCGGGGCAGCAGGGAATGTCGATCCACGACATCAGCTTCTGCCGCCCGACCACCAACCTCGCCATCACCAAGACGAGCAGCATCGTCAGCGACCCGGTGAACGGCACCACCAATCCCAAGGCGATTCCGGGCGCGACGATGCGATACTGCATCCTCGTCACCAACACCGGCGGAGCGACCGCGACGGCGATCGCGATCAGCGACAGCCTGCCCGCCACCGTCGCCTTCGTCCCCGGCTCGCTGCGCAGCGGCACGAGCTGCGCCGGCGCGACGACGGTCGAGGACGACAATGCGACCGGCGCCGACGAAAGCGACCCCTTCGGCGCCGCGCACAGCGGCGGGACGGTGACCGGAACGACCGCCTCGCTCGCCCCCGCGGCCAGCATGGCGATCGCCTTTCAGGTCATCGTCAACTGACCTCTGGCCAGACGGCGCGGCGCCGACTAAAGGCGCTGCCATGAGCACGCGGACGGTTTCAGATCAAAACGATCCCATCATCGAAAGCCGCGACCAGCTCGCGGTCCCCATGGTCAAGGGCGAAAAGCCGAAAGAGCGCTGGCGCATCGGCACCGAGCACGAGAAATTCGTCTATCGCACCGCCGACCACCGCGCCCCCTCCTACGACGAGCCCGGCGGCATCCGCGACCTCCTCATGGCGCTCACCCGCTTCGGCTGGGAACCGGTGGTGGAGGGCGGAAACGTCATCGCGCTGGCCGGCAGCGACGGCACGATCAGCCTGGAGCCCGCGGGCCAGCTCGAGCTCTCCGGCGCGCCGCTCGAAAATCTCCACCAGACCTGCGCCGAGACCGGCCGTCACCTGAAACAGGTGAAGGAGGTCGGCGCCGAACTCGGCCTCGGCTTCCTCGGGCTCGGCATGTGGCCCGACAAGGCGCGCACCGACCTGCCGGTGATGCCCAAGGGCCGCTACAAGATCATGCTGGAGCATATGCCGCGCGTCGGCACGCTCGGGCTCGACATGATGCTCCGGACCTGCACCATCCAGACCAACCTCGACTATAAGAGCGAGGCCGACATGGTGCAGAAATTCCGCGTCAGCCTCGCGCTGCAGCCGCTCGCGACCGCGCTCTTCGCCTCATCGCCCTTCACCGAAGGGCAGCCCAACACCTATCTCTCCTACCGCAGCCATATCTGGACCGACACCGACCCCGCGCGCACCGGCATGCTGCCGTTCGTGTTCGAGGATGGTTTCGGCTACGACCGCTATGTCGATTACATGCTCGACGTGCCGATGTATTTCGTCTTCCGCGACGGGAAGTATATCGACGCCGCGGGCCTCAGCTTCCGCGACTTCATGAGGGGCGAACTGTCCGTCCTGCCCGGCGAGCTGCCGCGGCTTTCGGACTGGAACGACCATCTCTCGACGGCCTTTCCCGAAGTGCGGCTGAAAAGCTTTCTCGAAATGCGCGGCGCCGACGGCGGCCCGTGGAACCGCATCTGCGCGCTTCCGGCGCTGTGGGTCGGGCTGCTCTACGACCAGGGCGCGCTCGATGCGGCGTGGGATCTGGTCAAGGGCTGGAGCATCGAGGCGCAGCAGGCGCTGCGCGACGCGGTACCGCGTGAAGGGCTCTGCGCCCCCGCCCCCGGCGGCGGCACCGTCGGCGACCTCGCGCACCGCGTGCTCGACATAGCGGCGGCGGGCCTCGCGGCGCGCGGCGAGGTCAATTCGATGGGCGACAACGAGGTCGGCTTCCTCGAACCGCTGCGCCGCATCGCCAAGAGCGGCAACAGCCCGGCGCACGACCTGCTCGACCTATACGAGGGCGCGTGGAACCACGACCTGTCGAAAATCTACGACGAACTCAGCTTCTGACACCTGCCGTCAGGCAACCGGCCCCACGCGCGAGTCGGGTTCGAGGCGGACCAAAGGCCGCGGCCGTCCAGTCAGCTTCGCAAACAGGCGCGGGACGAAGGCGTGCGCCTGCGCCCAGTTCCAATAGACGGCATAGGCGGGGTCGGCGAGCAGATGCTTTTCCTCGGTCTTCGCGCGCCAGTAATAGACGCCGCTGACCAGGCACAGCAGCGCGACGTTGCGCGCCGCCTCGACCCAGCCGCCGGCGGTGACGAGGAAAGGCATCGAGCCGACCCACCAGCTGAGATTCTTCGAGATATAGGCCGGGTGGCGCGTGAAGGCATAGGGGCCGTGGGTGATGATCCCGCGATGCGTCAGGTTGGAAAAGCGGATGCCGAAGGCCATCGTCGCCCAGCTGTATACCGCGATCAGCGCGACCAGCACCGCGCCCCACAGCATGATCAGCGTGTCGTGACCTTCGAGCCAATAGCCCCAGTCGGCGCCGTTCACCTGATAGTCGAGCGGCCCACCGTTCATCAGGATGAAGGGCGGATAGCAGACGAGCGCCGCGACCCATGCCATGCCATAAGGATTGGCGGTGCGGATATGCGCGTCGAGCGGCTTCAGCGTCAGGATATAGCCGACGGTCGCAATATGGACATCGACCAGATAGAGCAGGTTCAGCGCCCAGAGCCCGGTCATATAGGGGTTCGCCAGCACCTCGCTCATCGGCACGGTGACGAGCGCCGAGAAATTGCCCGGCACGATCGACAGCATGAAAGCGGTGAAAAAGCCCTTCACCGCCCAGGCGCGGAAATGATGGCCGATCGCGCGGCCGTCCACGGGCTGTCCCGGCGCGACCAGCCAGCGGCCGAAGGCGTAGCAGCCGTCGCGCGGCTCGACCATGCGGCGGTCGAGCCAGAGCATATAGGGCACCGAAACGAGCAGCAGCCAGGGCGCGACGCGCCCGAGCAGCCCCATCGAAAATTCATACTGCCCGAACCAGTAGAAGCGCATCGTCGCATAGACGAGCGCGATCAGCCCCCAGGTCGCCCACAGCCCGGCGAGTTTGGTCAGGCTGATGTCGAGCGTCTCCTTCCACGGGCGGCGCTGCGACCAGTCGATGCCGGTCGAGAGATTGCGGTGAACCTTGTCGACGAACACCGACCAGAGCACCATCGGCACGCCGCAGGCGAGCACGCTGGCGATCGCCGAATTGGGGCCGTTCAAGGGACCGCGGTCGCCCCAGTCGATGCCGAGGAAGGCTGCGATGTCGGGCGCGTAGCGCGCGCTCAGCAGATAGGCGAAGAGGCCCATCAGCCCGACGATTCCGACGCCGGCGCTGACCGCCGAACGCGGCCGCTTGGCCGGTACGCTCACCGGCTCGGCGCCGGCCGCAGGCATCGTCAATTTGGGCATATGCGTCACCCGCCCGCCCTAGCCGAAAATGGTAAGCAAGCCGTCAATGAT
>CALMYE010000187.1 GCA_937873425.1 uncultured Sphingopyxis sp.
CCGCTGTAATCGCCCTCGGGCTGGTTCGCGGGGACGGTCAGCGTGCCGCCGACATAATAGGTCTGGACGCCGCTGGGCAGCAGGGTCGCGGTCGGGGCGAGAAGGGTGATGCCGCCGCTGCCGTTCGCCATCGCGCGCGTCAGGCTGGCGGTCATCGCCGTCGCGCCGCCGCCCGCGCGGGTCAGGGTGACGCTGTTGCTGCCGGTGACGATGATCAGGATCAGCCCGCCGGTGCCCTGGAAGCGCGCGCGCTGGCCGTCGTTGCCGACCGCGGTCACGCCGCCGGTGGTGGTGCGCGCATTGGTGACGGGGTTGATCGTCACCGTGCCCCCGGTCGCGCCGCTGATCAGCGAGCCGAAGTCGAGGTCGTCGGTCTTGACCAGCGTGTTGGGGCGGACGACGGTCGCGCTGGCGATGCCCTGATGATCGGCGGCGTGCGCCGGCGCGCACAGCATCGCGGCCGCGGCGCATGCCAGGATACGCGGCGCGCCCCGGCGGATATTGGTCCCTCGAATCCCCACGATTCTGCTCCTGTCCGGCACAGACTATGGCAGCAGGGCATGAAGCGATGATGCGCGGGGTTGGTAAAGGGCGCGTTTACGTTTCAGAGGGTGCAACCCTCCCCCTCGATGGGGGAGGCAGCGAGACTTGCCAGCTTGCTGGCTTAGTCGCAGCGGTGGGGGTGCGCTCTCGGCCTGAAGCGACGGCGCGAGGGCGCGCCATCACCCTCATCCAACTTCGCCTAATCGCTTCGCGATAAGGCTGCGTATCCTTCTCCCATCAAGGGAGAAGGAGGTTGCGTTCAACCCTTGTCGGCGATCCCGCCGACGTTCAGCCTTTATCGGCGATCCCGCCGATGAGGACGAAGCGCCGGTCGCAATAGCCGCAGTCGGCGAAGCCGTCGTCGGGGTCGATCTCCAGCCACACGCGCGGGTGGCCGAGCGCGGCGTCGGCGAGGCCGTCGCCGGTGCCGTCGCAGGCGATGCGGGTCCTGGGCGTGCGGATCGTTTCGGGGACGTGGTCGGTCATCGAGCGCGCCCATAGCAAGTGGGAAGGATGCGGGCAATCATCTCCTCCGCTTGTCCTGAGGAGCCGCTGAGCTTGTCGAAGCGGCGTCTCGAAGGGTCCTTCGAGACGGGCCTTCGCCCGGCTCAGTCCCTCCTCAGGACAAGCGGTTTTTTCACAATATGACGCCATGGCGGCACCGGGCAGGCGCTTTTCCCCCCGAAAAGCGCAAGTGGTCCCCCCGGTGCCGCCCTCCCCACGTATCGGCGGATCAAAGATAGTTGAGCGTTATGGTGAATGTGCCGCTGTAATCGCCCGGTGCCTGACCCGCGTTGACGTCGAGCGTCGCGCCGACCGGGAAGTTGAAATTGCCGAGCGTGGTCGCGATGCGGAAACGCGTCGGGGTGGTCGAGAGGATCGCGGTCGGCGTCGATCCGATCTCGAAATTGCGCACGCGCATCTGCTGCCCCGGCCCGGTGATCCAGATCTGGTTCGCCGACAGCGAGATCATCACATTCTGGTTGTAGGTGCCGAGCCCCGCGAAGCGCGCGGGCTCGCCGCCGCCGCCGGCCAGCGTCACGCCGCCCGTGCTGCTGCGCGATCCGTCGGGCGCGATGCGCACCGTTCCGGCGGTTCCCGAGGCGATGATGTCCCCGAAATCGAGGTCGTTCGCCTTGAAGAAGCTGAGGGGCCGCAGCACGATGGCTTCGGCTTCGCCCTGCGCGCTTGCCTGCGCCAGCGCCGGCGAAGCGGCGGTGGGTGCGAGCAGGAGCGCGAAGGCGGCTAGGCCGCGCTGCGTCGGCAGCGGGCGAAAGATGTGTCTGGTCCTCACGCATTCCCCGATAGCGGCAAGGTGAGAAAATATGCTTACCGGCGATGGTAAAGAAATGCTTGCCGGCGAGGGCCTTTCGCAGGGGCAGGCGCGCGGCTAAGAGGGCGGCCATGAGCGAAGCCGCGATCCGCATCCACGCCCTGTCCAAAACCTATGCCGGGGGCAAGCGGGCGCTCGACGACGTCAGCTTCGACGTGCCGCGCGGGACGATCTTCGGCCTGCTCGGGCCGAACGGCGCGGGCAAGTCGACGCTGATCAACATCCTCGCGGGACTCGTCAACAAGACGAGCGGGTCGGCGAGCATCTGGGGCTTCGACATCGATGCCGATCCGCGCAACGCCAAATATTCGATCGGCATCGTGCCGCAGGAGATCGTCTTCGACCCCTTCTTCACGCCGTTCGAGACGCTGGAGAATCAGGCCGGTCTCTATGGCGTGCCGAAGGATCGGCGCATTTCGGACGAGCTGCTCGCGGCGGTGCACCTGTCGGACAAGCGCGACGCCTATGCGCGCACGCTGTCGGGGGGGATGAAGCGCCGCCTGCTCGTCGCGAAGGCGATGGTGCATTCGCCGCCGATCATCGTGCTCGACGAGCCGACCGCGGGGGTCGATATCGAACTGCGCCAGCAGCTCTGGGACTATGTCCAGCGCCTCAACGACCGCGGCGTCACCGTGGTGCTGACGACGCATTATCTGGAAGAGGCCGAGGAGCTGTGCGACCGCATCGCGATCATCAACCATGGCCGGCTGATCGCGAACAAGCCGACGCGCGAACTGGTCGACATGGCGCGCGAGAAGATCGTCGTGCTGACGCTCGACGCCGACGTCACCGGCCTGCCGGCGCACCCGGCCTTCGACAAGGTCGAGCGCGAGGGGGAGCGCGGCCTCGCGATCCACTACAACAAGGACCGGATGAACGCGGGCGAGGTGCTCGCGGCGGT
>CALMYE010000188.1 GCA_937873425.1 uncultured Sphingopyxis sp.
GCCGGTCGAGCCGCGCGCGCATCGTCGCCGCGATGCTCGAACTGATCGAGCGCGGCGATCTCGTCCCCAGCGCCGCGCGCGTCGCCGAGGAGGCGGGCGTCGGCCTGCGCACCGTGTTCCGCCATTTCGACGACATGGACACGCTGTATCGCGAAATGTCCGAAACCATCGCGCAGCGCGTGTGGCCGATCGTCGCGGCGCCCTATGACGGCGACGACTGGCGCGCGCATGTCCGCGAACTCGTGCGGCGGCGCGCGCGCGTGTTCGAAACCATGCTGCCCTTCCGCCTCGCCGGCAACATCAAGCGCTATCAGTCGGCCTATCTGATGGGGCAATATGGCCAGGTGGTCGCGCTCGAACGCGATCTGCTGATGCGCCTGCTCCCCGACGCGGTGCGCGCCGACCGCACCGGGACGGAGGCGCTGTGCGCCGCCCTGTCGTTCCAGACCTGGCGCGCGCTGCGCCACGATCAGGGGCTGGTCGCGGCGGAGGCGGCGGCGGTGATCGCGCATATGGCCGAGCGGTTGATCGCCGCGATGCCCGAAGGGAAGAATCCATGACCTGCCGCCGCACGCTTTCCCTGTCGCTGATCCTCGCGCTTGCCGTCGCGGCGTGCGGCAAGGCGCCGGCGGAGGGGCAGGGGGACGAACTGGCCGCCGCCGCGCCGCCCGCCTGCCCGGCGATGCCGGCCGAGGATTATGTCTGGATAGCCGGTGCGACCTTCACCATGGGCGGCGATCCGCAACTGCCCGAGGAAGGCCCGCCGCGCGAGGTCGCGGTCGCTGGTTTCTGGATGGCGACGCACGAGGTGACCAACGCCGAATATGACGAATTCGTGCGCGCCACCGGCTACAGGACGCTCGCCGAACAGGACCCGCCGCCGCTGCCCGGCGCGCCGCCCGAGATGCTGATCCCCGGATCGGCGGTGTTCACCGCGCCGACCGACGGCAATCCCAACTGGTGGCGCTGGGTCGTCGGGGCGCAATGGCGCAATCCTTCGGGGCCCGACAGCAATATCGAGGGCCGCGATCGCGAACCCGTCGTCCAGATCGCGCTTGCCGATGCCGAGGCCTTCGCGCGCTGGAAGGGCAAGGCGCTGCCGAGCGAGGAGCAATGGGAACTCGCCGCGACGACCGGCGGCGCCGACCGGCACGAGCCGGTCGATATCGGCGGCCGGCCGCTCGCCAATTTCTATCAGGGCGCCTTTCCGGTACGCGACCTTGGCACCGACGGTTTCACCAGCCGCGCGCCGGTCGCCTGTTTTCCTGCCGACAAACATGGCATCCACGATCTGATCGGCAATGTCTGGGAATGGACGACCAGCCGCGCGGGCGGCGAGAATAATGTCATCAAGGGCGGCAGTTTCCTGTGCGCGTCCAACTATTGCGCGCGCTATCGCCCCGCCGCGCGCCAGTTTCAGGAGCGCGGGCTGGGCACCGACCATATCGGCTTTCGCCTGATCGACACGTCACGCGCGGCGCCTTCTCCGACGGCGCCAGCCCCAGATCAGGGCTGAGATCGCCAATATTATCCCGCCCGCCCACAGGCCGAGCTGGATCAACTGCGCGCGTCCGCGCTTTTCAAAGGCATAGCGCTGGATCTGCTCGTCGGCGGTATAGCCCGCGGGCATCTCCAGCACCCCGTTCGCCTTGGCATAGGCGCGGTAGTCGGCCATCATCGCCGCGAAGCGCTCGGGCATCGCCGCCGACAGGTCGCGCGTCTCGCCGGGGTCGGCGACGATGTCGAACAGCCGCCATTTGCCATCGCCGGTCGGGGGCAGGTTGCGCACCAGCTTGTGGGTGCCGCGGAACAGCGCGGCGTTGCCCGACAGCTCATAGCCCAGCGGCTCGTCGCCATGCACGCTGCCCGCTGCGCCGCCGAGCATCGGCGCCAGGCTGCGCCCGGTGACCGGCTCGACCGGCTTGCCCTGCCACCGCCCGTCGTGCAGCGGCACGCCCGCGAGATCGGCGATCGTCGGCAATATGTCGGTGACATGCGCGAAGCCGTTGCTGATCGTGCCCGCGCTGATGCGCTCGCTGCCCGGCCAGGCGACGATCAGCGGCACGCGCAGCCCGCCCTCGGTCGCGCTGAACTTGTAGCCCGACAGCGGCGATGCGGCGGCGCTGGCCCAGCTCGGGCCGATGTTGCTGAAACTGTCGATGCGCCCGATGTTCGCGGTCGACGTGTCGTAGCGCAGGTTCAGGAAGATGCGCCCGCGCCGCGTCGCATAGGGATCGGTCGGCTCGGCGCCATTGTCCGACAGGAAGACGAAGATCGTATTGTCGTAATCGCCGGTCGCCTTCAGATGCGCGACCAGCCGCCCGACCTCGCGGTCCATCGCACTCGCCATGCCGGCATAGGCCTGCATCACCCGGATCGCCGCCGCGCGTTCGTCCTTGTCCAGCTTCGCCCAGTCGCGCGTGGTCGGCATGGTGACCATCGGCGTGTTCGCCGGGACGATGCCGAGTGCCGCCGCGCGCTTTGCCCGCGCTTCGCGCAGCGCGGTCCAGCCCTCCCGATACATCGCCGAATAGCGCGCGATGTCGCTGTCGGGCGCCTGCACCGGGATATGGTTGGCGAGGAAATTGATCGAGGCGAAGAAGGGCCTGCCGCCCGCGCGATCGGCCTCGATATAGTCGATCGCCTTCTGGACCAGAAAGCGCGACGAATAGAAATCCTTGGGCAGCGTGCGCGGCTGGCCGTTCTCGGTCCAGTCCGCCTTGTCGTAGAGCACCTCGATCGGCCGCTGCTCGAAATTGTCGGCGCCCGATGCGTCGAGGGTGAAGGCGCGATCATAGCCGCGGGCGTGCGGCATGCGCGTGGCGTCGCTGCCCAGATGCCATTTGCCGGTCAGATAGGTGCGGTAGCCGGCGGCGCTCAATATCTGCGCGATCGTCACCACGCGGTGGTTCATCACCGTGTCGTATCCGGGCTTGCCCTTGTGCGCGTCGGGGATCGTCTCGGGCATGTTGCCCAGCCCTGCGCGGTGGTTCATCACCCCCGTCTGCAGCATCGCGCGCGTCGGCGAGCAGGAGCCGGCGACATGGAAATTGGAAAAGCGCATCCCCGCCTTCGCCAGCGCGTCGAGGTGCGGCGTCGC
>CALMYE010000189.1 GCA_937873425.1 uncultured Sphingopyxis sp.
GAAGAAGCTTCCGGCCCGCTCCGTATCAGCGGAGCCGCCCGATGGTCCAGCGCAAACGCGCGCTCGCGTAACATAACAGCGGCCGCCCTATCCGCCAAACGCTGAACGCAGGCTGAGCGGATCGTCAGAAGCCCAGGTTGCGGAAGGCGACGCGGAAGGAGAAGCTGTTGCCGCGCCGCGCGTCGCCGGTGTCGATATAGTCGCGGCGCCAGGTCAGCGCGATCGACAGGCATTCGTCGTCATAGGCGACGCCCAGCCGGTGGCGGATCGGCTCGAAACCGTCGGCCAGCGCCAATGGATCGTCGGCCCGGCGGGTCAGGTCGACGATCGCCGATCCGAATACCGACCAGTTGCGCGCCACCGCGATGCGCCCGCCGACGCGCGCTTCCTCGCGGTCCTGCAAATCCTCGCCGAACAGCGCGATGTCGCGGTTGAGCCGCGAATAGCCGAGCACCGCATAGGTCGAGCGGCCGCCGATCGTCGCATCGAATTCGTTGCGGCGAACCGCCAGATTATCCTTGTCGAGCCGGAAGCGGTGCGTCAGCCGCAGGAAGCCCTTGTAGGCGACGGTGGTGCGCCCGACGACGTCCGATGTGCGGTCGGTCAGGCCGGTGCCGTCGGGAAACAGGGTCGGCTTGTCCGACAGGCGATAGCTCTGCCCGACGATCGTGTTGATGTTGAAACCGGGGCGGCTGAAATTCCATTCGACGCCATAGGTGATGCGCGCGCCGTCCTCGAACCGGTCGTAGCCGTTGAAGCGGTTGATCGCGAACAAATTGCTGTCCTCGAGGTCGAAGGCGCGGCTATCCTCGTTCGGAATGTCGAGATTCTTGAGTTGCGGCGTCGCGACCAGCTGCACCCGCGGGGTCAGCGTCTGCGTGCCGCCGAACAGCTCGCCGATAAAGGGCCAGCGCATGTCGACCGCCGCCGCAGCGATGCCGCGTCCCTGCCAGCCCGACTTGCCGCGATAGCCGGGGATGGCGGTCAGCAGATTCTCGTCGCTGTGATAGACGTCGCCGCGCACGAGCCCGGTGAAGGTGACCTCCTGTCCCCAGGTCGTCAGGCGGCGCAGGTCCCAGCGCACCCCGGCGAAGGCGCGCTGCGTGTCCTGCCCGGCGGTGCGGCCGATGGCGAGCGTGTTCAATTGCAGCTCGAACTGGCCGCCGAACAGCGGATCGGTCAGGCGCTGGCGATAGTCGATGATCGGCAGCGCGATCGGCTGCTGCCCCTGCACGTCGTTGACGCGCAGCGTCTGCGTCGCCCAGCCCGCGATCGACAGATAGCTTTGCCCGCCGATCCGCTCGATCTCGAAGGTCGAACGCAGCCGGTCGTCGCGGGTGATGTCGTAGCGGCGCAGGAAAGTGCGGTCGCTGGCGATGCGGCCCGAATAGGTGACGCTCCAGCGCGGGCTGAGCTGGAACTTTCCCGCGCTTTCCAGATAGCCGCGGAACCGGTTGCTGCCCGTGCTCGGCGCGCCGTTGAGCGGCACGACCGAACTGTGCGTGGCATAGCCGTTGATGCGGAACGAGCCGATGTCGGTCAGCGCGCGGAACTCGCCCTCCAGCATCGGCGCGGCGCCGGTGTAGAGGTGCGGGGTGATGGTGATATCGCGGTCGGGCGCGAGGCGCAGATAATAGGGCACGGCGATCTCGAACCCGTTGGTGCGGTCGAGCCGCACCTCCGGCACCAGCAGGCCGCTTCCCGCCTCGGAGGTTGCCGGATGGGACAGGCCGGGCAGCGGGATCAGCGGCAGGCCGAAGATCTCGACCCGCGCACCCTTGTAGCGCACCTTGTTCTTCGCCTTGTCGTACATCACCCGCACGGCGCGGATCTGCCAGCTCGGATTCCTGGGGCAGCCTTCGGCGGTTTCGACGGGGCAGGGGGTATAGGCGGCGTTCTCCAGTTCGATATTGCCATTGTCGAAGCGCGTGCCCTTCACCGCCGCGAGCCGCGCGCCATTGTCCATCACGACCAGCATATTCTCGACCACCCCGTCGCGCAGGCTGTCGGTCAGCACGATGCGGTCGCCATAGGCAGTGTCGCCTTCGGGATTGGCGATCGCGACGTCGCCCTCGGCGACGACCTCGCCGGTGCGGCGGTTCCACGTCACCCGGTCGGCGCGCATCGAAATCGCGTCGCGATTCATCTGCACATTGCCCTCGGCGACGACGATCTCGGTCTCGCTGTCGTAGTTGAGGTTGTCGGCGGCGAAGCCGACCTGCTGCTCGCCGGCGACCGCGGGCGCGTCGCCGGGGACGGCCGGCACGTCGGGGGTGCGAAGGTCGGGTTCGGCGTCCTGCGCCGTCGCGGGAACCGCATAAAGAGCCACGGCGCTTGCCGCCGCAAGCCATGCCGGCCGCGTTACGCCCCGCTGGAACAAAGTCCCCTTCATTTAATGCCTTTGTCCCACATATTGGCGCCTTCGGCCGCTTGGACCCACAGCTTTGTTTTTGCAACTCGCAAGCGAAACCCCTATCGGTCCGGCACGTTCCAATCAATCACCGCATAAGAAAGCATCCCAATGGACATTCAGTTTGTCGCGCAAATCGATGCGTCCGCCGACGTCGTCGCCTTTCCGGTCCGCAAGGGCGCGGTGGAGACGCTCGGCGCGCTGCTCGGCGCCGCCGCCGCGCAGGCGCGTTTCGACGGCGCCGCCGGCACGGTCGCCGAAACCGCCGCGATCGACGACGACCGCGCGAAGCGGCTGCTGCTCGTCGGCATCGGCGAGGGGAATGTCCACGACCTCGAACGCGGCGGCGCGGCGCTGACCGCGAAATTGCTGACCAGCGGTGTGGCCTCGGTCGCGGTCAATTTCGCGAGCGCGGGGACCAGCGATGCGGACGACGTGCTCGCCTTCGCGCTCGGTGCGAAGCTGCGCGGGTGGCGCATCGACACCTATCGCACGCGCCTGTCCGACAAGGCCAAGCCCAGCCTGACGACCATCACCATCGCCTCGCCGCACGGCGACCTGTCGGCGCGCTGGGCGGAGGCTTCGGCTGTCGCCGACGGCGTCGCGCTCACCCAGACGCTGGTCGCCGAGCCGCCGAACATCCTCTATCCCGAAAGCTTCGTCGAACGCTGCCGGCATCTCGCCGACCTCGGCGTCGAACTGGAAGTGCTCGACGAGCGGCAGATGAAGGCGCTCGGCATGGGCGCGCTGCTCGGCGTCGCGCAGGGCTCGGTGCGGCCGCCGCGGCTGCTCGCGATGCGCTGGAACGGCGGCGCGGCGGGCGCGAAGCCCGTCGTCTTCATCGGCAAGGGCGTGACCTTCGACACCGGCGGCATCAGCCTGAAGCCCGGGCCGGGCATGGACATGATGAAATGGGACATGGGCGGCGCGGGCGCCGTCGCGGGCGCGATGAAGGCGATCGCCGGCCGCAAGGCGAAGGCGAATGTCGTCGGCATCGTCGGGCTGGTCGAGAATATGCCCGACGGCAACGCCCAGCGCCCCGGCGACATCGTCACCACCATGTCGGGCCAGACGGTCGAGGTGCTCAACACCGACGCCGAGGGCCGCCTCGTGCTCTGCGACGCCATCACCTGGGCGCAGAAAATCTATGAGCCCGAGGTGATCGTCGATCTCGCGACGCTGACCGGCGCGATGGTGATTTCGCTCGGCCACGAATATGCGGGCATGTTCGCGAACGACGAGGGGCTGGCGGCGCAGCTGCTCGACGCCGGCACCGCCAGCAACGACAAATTGTGGCGCTTCCCGCTGTCGCCCGCCTATGACAAGCTGATCGACAGCGGAATCGCCGACATCAAGAATATCGGCCCGCGCGAGGGCGGCAGCATCACCGCGGCGCAATTCCTCAAGCGTTTCGTCGAGGACGGCGTCAAATGGGCGCATCTCGACATCGCCGGCATGGCCTGGCACGACAAGGACGGCCCGACCTATGCCAAGGGCGCGACCGGTTACGGCGTGCGCCTGCTCGACCGGCTAGTCGCGGACAATTTCGAGGGGTGATCGATACTTTACTCCCGTTCGTCCTGAGGAGGGGCTGAGCTTGGCGAAGACCCGTCTCGAAGGACCAGATGCTGCGCCAACGTCCTTCGAGACGCCATTTCGACGAGCTCAATGGCTCCTCAGGACCAACGGAATTGAGTGACATCATGCCCCGCGTCGATTTCTACCGCCTGACCCGCGACCCGGTCGAACGGGTGCTCCCCGCCATCGCGTCGCGCATCCTCGATAACGGCGACCGGCTGCTGATTGTCGCGGGCCCGGCGATGCAGCGGCAGGCGATCGACGCGGCGCTGTGGACGCTGACCCCCGCGAGCTTCCTGCCGCACGGCGCCGCCGGCTCGGCCGACGAAGCGGTCGAGCCGATCCTCGTCGCCGGCACGCTCGACGCCGCCCCCGCCAACGGCGCGCGCCTCGTCGCGCTCGCCGACGGCGAGTGGCGCGAAGAAGCGCTGGGCTTCGACCGCGCCTTTCTGCTTTTCGACAACAGCCGCATCGACGATGCCCGCGCGACCTGGCGGACGCTCGCGGCGCGCGAGGATGTCGACAACCGCTTCTGGAAACAGGACGAACGCGGCCGCTGGTCCGAAGGGCCGTGAGGGCGCCCGCCCTGTGATCCCTGTCATCGCCGCCGATCTTCTGCCATGACAGGCACGGGTCGAACAGCAAAGGGAGTTGGACGATGATCAGGCAGCCTCTTTCCATCCTCGCCGCCGCGGCGGCGACCGCGCTTCTGCTTGCGGCCTGCGGGTCCAAATCGGAGCAGGAGGTCGCGAGCGGCACCTATACCGATCCCGAAACCGGCAAGACCGCCGAGTATAAGGTCACCGCGAGCGACGACGGCGGCAAGGGCAATATCAGCATCAAGACCGAGGAGGGTGAGATGCAGTTCGGCGGCGGCGCGGCGCATGCGAAGCTGCCCGCGGGCTTCGCGCCCTATCCCGGTTCGACGATGACCGGCGGCTTCACCGCGACCAACCAGGAAGGCGAAGGCGGCATGGCGGGCTTCGAGGCGAAGGGGCAGGCGGCCGACGTGATCGCCCATTTCCGGGGGCAGGCTGAAGGCGCGGGCATGAAGGTGACGACTGAGATCCGGTCGGGCGACACGATGATCATCGGCGCCGAAAAGCCCGGCGACAAGGGAACGGGCGTGCAGGTGACCGCGACCCAGTCGGGCGATATGGTGAACGGCAGCGTCACCTGGGGCGCGCGCAACTGAGCGGGCGGGTCAATCCACCTGTCCCATCGGCCCCGCGCTCCGGCCTTGCGGCGGTGCAAAAGCGCGGCTAGAGGCGCGCGCATCACAGAACACACCCACGCAGGAGCTTTCCCATGGCGGTCACCCGCACCTTCTCGATCATCAAGCCCGACGCGACGCGCCGCAACCTGACCGGCGCGGTCACCAGGATGCTGGAAGAGGCCGGCCTGCGCGTCGTCGCGTCGAAGCGCATCCACATGACCCGCGAACAGGCCGAGGGCTTCTACGCCGTCCACAAGGACCGCCCCTTCTTCGGCGAGCTGGTCGAATTCATGACCAGCGGTCCGGTCGTCGTGCAGGTGCTGGAGGGCGAAAATGCCATGCAGCGCAACCGCGACATCATGGGCGCGACCAACCCCGCGAACGCCGAACCCGGCACGATCCGCAAGGAACTGGCCGAAAGCATCGAGGCGAACACGGTCCACGGCAGCGACAGCGAGGAAAATGCGGCGATCGAGATCGCCTATTTCTTCAAGCCGGAAGAAATCGTCGGCTGAAAGCCGACACGTCACCCCAGCGAAAGCTGGGGTCTCCATCGGTCGCGCACGACCTTCACGCGATCCCGGCTTTCGCTGGGATGACGGGAAATAGAGAGGCCGCCGGAGTGATCCGGCGGCCTTTTCGCTGCCTAGTCCAGCGTCGCCCGCACCCAGTGGAAAACGGGCAGTTCCAACGTCGGCGGCGGGCGGCTGGCTGCCGCGGCATCGCGCAGGACCTGCATCGACGCCGGCCGGCATTTTTCGTCGAATCCGGGATAGCGTATCAGCGTCATGGGGGCATCGTCGTCGGCACCGCTTTCTTCATATTTGCCGCACATCACGATCCAGAAGCGGATCGAGCGCAGCTTCGCGGTGGCCGCCGGCTTGTTGTCGAACGCGCCGAAGGAATAGGGCATCGGATCGACCGTGCCGTCGTCCGCAGGCGATTTGTCCGATTCGAGCTGGATGATCGCGATATCGCCGTTCGACACGGTGACGGTAGAGTAGGGCACCGCCTTGGTCGCGATCCCGCTATCGCCGTCGCGCGCAAACCATTGTCCGTCGCGATGCACCGACCAGGATGCGCAATCGGGCCATTTCGAAACCGGCTGCGCGGTGTCGACGGCGCAATCCTCTTCTTCATCAAGTTCGGGCAGCAACCAGACGCCATCCTCGAATTGCGGCGCGCCGATGGTGTCGGCGGCGGCGAGCATCGGCTTGTCGGACACCGCTATGCCGCAGCCGCCGAGAGTGAGGATCAACAGCGCCGCGAACAACCGCATCGTCAAAACTCCTCCGCCACCGCCATCAGCCCCGCCAGCTTCCGCGGTGCAATCGCCAGCCAGCTCTTGCGCAGCCACTCCGCGATCGCGTCCCAGTCGGTGTCGCCGAGGTCGAGGCGGATGCCGATCCACCCGTCGCCGAAATAGGCGGGGCGATAGTAGCGATCTTCGTCCATCTCGATCAGCGCCGCCTGTTCGTCGGCGCCGCTGATCTTGACCAGCAGCGCGATCTTTCCGTCGCCATGATGGTCCTCGGTGAAATAGGCGAATTTCTTGCCCTTGACGATGCCGAAGCAGGGCATGCCGTGCGAGGTCACCTCGTCGGCCTCGGGCAGCGCCAGCGCGAGGTCGCGCACCCGGCCGCGCAGATATTCGGGCGAGCGTTCGCGCGCGACGAACGCCGCCAGCGTCGCGGGATAGAGCTGATGCTCGGCGAAGCGCACCCGCGCGGCGAGGCTGTCCGCCGTGTCGCCGGGGACGATCGCCACCGGCGTCTGTGCCAGCACCGGGCCGCCGTCGAGCTCGGCGGTCACGACATGCACGCTGCACCCGCCGTGGCTGTCGCCGGCCTCGATCGCCTGCGCGTGGGTGTTCAGCCCCTTGTATTTGGGCAGCAAGCTCGGGTGGATGTTGAGCATCCGGCCGTCCCACGCGCGCACGAAATCGTCGGGGAGGATGCGCATGAACCCGGCGAGTGCGACATGGTCCGCACCGGCCTTGCGGATCTGCGCGTCGAGCACGGCGAAGAATTGCGCCTTGTCCTTTGCAGTCGGTTTCGGCAGGCGGGCGACCGCCACGCCCTCTGCCTCTGCTATCGCGAAGCCCGGCGCGTCGGGATTGTCGCCGGTGACCAGCACGATCTCATAGGGACAGGTCTCGGCCTTCGCGGTATAGAGCAGCGCCGCCATATTGGTCCCGGCGCCCGAGATCAGGACGGCGACCTTGGCTTTCGTCATCAAATCCTCCCCGCTTGCGGGGAGGGGGACCGCGAAGCGGTGGAGGGGGTTGGCGCCCTCACACCACGCCGGCTGGCCCCGATAGCCCCCTCCGTCAGCCGCTGCGCGGCTGCCACCTCCCCACGAGTGGGGAGGATTTCAGCCATTGTGCGTCGCGCTCCACGCACCCATCGCACTCCACGTCTCCGCGCCGCCCGACACGGTGCAGCCCTTCGCCTCCTCCGAGATATGCCCGATCCGGAACACCGTCTCGCCCGCCGCTTCCAGCGCCGCCGTCACATCGGCGGCGTCGGCCTCCGCCACCACCACCGCCATGCCGATGCCACAGTTGAAGGTGCGCGCCATTTCCTCGGGCTCGATATGGCCCTGCGCCTGCAGGAAGGCCATCAGCCGCGGCTGGTCCCAGGCGTCGGCGTCGATATGCGCGTGCAGGTTGGCGGGCAGGATGCGCGGGATATTCTCGAGCAGCCCGCCGCCGGTGATATGCGCCAGCGCATGGACCTTGCCGCCCTTCACCAGCGGCAGCAGGCTCTTCACATAGATGCGCGTCGGCGCCATCAGCGCGTCGATCAGCAGCACATTCTGGTCGAACAGCGCGGGGCGATCGAGCTTCCACCCCTTGTCCGCCGCGAGCCGTCGCACCAGCGAAAAGCCGTTGCTGTGCACGCCCGACGAGGCGAGGCCGAGGATCACGTCGCCCGCCGCGACCTTGTCCGCCGTCAGCACCCGGTCGCGCTCGACCGCGCCGACGCAGAAACCGGCGAGGTCGTAGTCGCCCTCCGCATACATGCCCGGCATTTCTGCCGTCTCGCCACCGATCAGCGCACATCCGGCCTGCTTGCATCCCTCGGCGATGCTCGCGACGACGGCGGTGGCGACATCATTGTCGAGCCTGCCGGTCGCATAATAGTCGAGGAAGAAGAGCGGCTCGGCGCCCTGCACGATCAGGTCGTTGACGCACATCGCGACGAGGTCGATGCCGACCCCGTCATGCCGCCCCGAATCGATCGCGAGCTTTAGCTTGGTGCCCACGCCGTCATTCGCCGCGACGAGCAACGGATCGCTGAAGCCCGCCGCCTTCAGGTCGAAGAACCCCCCGAAGCCGCCGAGGTCGGCGTCGGCGCCTGGCCGCCGCGTCGCGCGGGCGAGCGGAGCGATGGCGCGGACCAGCGCATTGCCGGTCTCGATCGACACGCCGGCCTGGGCGTAAGTATAGGCGGGCGGCTGGTTGTGCTTGGAATCCATGGCACGCGCGACTAACGGTTCCAGCCGGCAAATGCCATGATTTCCTTGTCCGCCCGCTTGCCTTTCGCATGGGGTTCGGGGCAGAGCATAGAGAAGATATGATTTCGGCCGCTTCCCCCCGCTTCGCGTTCCGCCCGGCTCCGGCTTTCGCGCGGGTGCGCGACTGGCGCTGGGCCGCGCTGTTCGGCCTGTTCTTCGCGATCCTGATCGCCGGGGTGGTCGAGGGGCAGATCGGTCGCGGCGACCGCGGCATCACCCCGATCAACAGCAGCGGCGATTTTCTGGCGAGCGGCATCGCGGTCGACGTCACCGGCGACAATGCCGACGACGCGCGCACCAAGGGCTGGCGCGAGGCGCAGCGCAAGGGCTGGGCGCAGCTCTATCGCCGCATCAACGGCAGCAACGGGCCGGCGCTCAGCGATTCGGTGCTCGACGGCATCGTCACCGCGATCGTCGTCGAGCATGAGCAGATCGGTCCGCGCCGCTATGTGGCGAAGCTCGGCGTCCAGTTCGACCGGGTGCGCGCCGGACAGATTTTGGGGGTCAGCGGGCGGACGCTTCGCTCGCCGCCGCTGCTCGTCATCCCGGTCTATTCGATCGACGGCATGCCGCAGGTGTTCGAGCAAAGGAGCGCGTGGCAGCGCGCCTGGGCCGAATATAACACCGGGCAGAGCGCGATCGACTATGTCCGCACCGCTGGCACCGGCGCCGATACGCTGCTGCTCAATCCGGGGCAGATCGGGCGGCGCGGGCGCGTGTGGTGGCGCGTCATCCTCGACCAATATGGCGCGGCCGACGTGCTGATCCCGATCGCGCGCGTCGAATATAGCTATCCCGGCGGGCCGGTCACCGGCCATTTCACCGCGCGCTTCGGCCCCGACAACAAGCTGATTGACAGCTTCACCATGACCGGCCCCAGCCCGGCGGCGCTGCCCGACATGATGGAAAAGGCGGTCGCGCGGATGGACCAGATCTACACCGACGCGCTCGCGGCGGGCACTTTGCGCACCGACGCCTATCTCGTGCTCGAAAAGCCGGTCGAGGTGAAGGATCTGCCGGTCGAAACCACAACCACGACGGCGCTGCCGACCGAAACCGACAGCAGCGTGGCGACGGCGACGCCCGCCGCCGGGGTGCAGAGCTTCACCGTGCAATATAGCTCGCCCGACGTCGAATCGGTCTCGGCGACCGAGCGGTCGGTCGGCGGCGTTCCCGGCGTCCAGTCGGCGGCGACCACCAGCCTCGCGCTCGGCGGCACATCGGTGATGCGCGTGACCTTCCGCGGCGACGGCGCGGCGCTGCGCGCGGCGCTCGAAGCGCGCGGCTACCGGGTGCAGGGAAGCGGCAGCACGCTCAGGATCAGCCGCTGATGGCGCGCCCTTCGGGACAGATCGCGCTCCCGCTCGACTGGAGCGCGGGGGGCAGCAACGACGGGCCGCTGATCGTCGGCACCAGCAACGCCGACGCGGTGCGCTATCTGCGCCATGTCGCGACCTGGCCGGTGCGCACGGCGGTGCTGACCGGCCCGCGCGGATCGGGGCGCAGCCTGATGGGCCGGCTGTTCGCGCGCGAGACCGGCGGGCGCGTGATCGACGGCCATGACAGCGTTTCGGAAGAGGAGATGTTCCACGCCTGGAACGTGGCGCAGGCGGGCGGCGCGCCGCTCCTGATCGTCGCCGACGCGCCGCCGGCGGCGTGGGACGTCGCGCTTCCCGACCTCCGTTCGCGGCTCGGTGCCGTGCCGGTGCTGACGATCGGCGAGCCCGACGACTGTCTCGCCCGCGACCTGATCGAAGCGCTGTTCGCGCAGCGCGGCATCGCGCTCGCGCTCGAGGTCGCCGCCTATATCGTGCCGCGCATGGAGCGCAGCTATGCGATGATCCACCGCGTCGTCGCCGCGCTCGACGCGGCCTCGCTCGAACAGGGGCGGCGCGTCGGCATCCGTCTCGCGCGTGAAACATTGCTGTCACAAGGGCTGATCGACCCCGATTTGCTCGAAAGACAGGATGGAACGACATGTCGATAGGTGGAAGCCCCCTTCGCGCCGACAATGATGCCGAAACGGCGCCGCCGTCCTTCGGTCCCGAACGCTTCTTCAACCGCGAACTCTCCTGGCTCGCCTTCAACCGGCGGGTGATGGAGGAGGCGCGCAATCCCGCGCATCCCCTGCTCGAACGGCTGCGCTTCCTGTCGATCTCGGGCAGCAATCTCGACGAATTCTTCATGGTCCGCGTCGCGGGGCTCAAGGGCCAGCAGCTTCAGGGCATAGAGGACCCTTCGGCCGACGGCCGCTCGCCCGGCCAGCAGCTCGCCGAGATCGAGGCCGAGGTGAACCGCCTCGTCGACCAGCAGCAGTCCGAATGGCAGCGGCTGCACGACCTGCTCGCGCAGCAGCATATCATCGTCCACGGCGCGGGTTCCGACGCCGACGCGCTGCGCGCGCTGCTGCGCCAATATTTCATCGACCAGATCTTTCCGATCCTGACGCCGCAGGTGCTCGACCCGGCGCATCCCTTTCCCTTCATCCCCAACCGCGGGCTGGGGGTGATCTTCGACCTCGAACGCAAGTCCGATGGCGAGACGATCCGCGAACTGGTCATGATCCCCGCCTCGCTCGCGCGTTTCGTGCCGGTGCCGGGCGAGACGAGCAGCTTCGTGCCGATCGAATATCTGGTCGAGATGTTCGCCGACCTGCTCTTCCCCGGCTTTCGCGTCCGCTCGCGCGGCGTGTTCCGCATCATCCGTGACAGCGACATCGAGCTGGAGGAAGAGGCCGAGGATCTCGTCCGCCTGTTCCGCACGGCGATCCGCAGGAGAAGGCGGGGGCGCGTCATCCTGCTCGAACTCGGTGCCGACATGCCCGGCGAACTGGCGGCGGTGCTCAACGCCGATATTCAGGGGCATGAGGCGATCGTCGCCAAGATCGCGGGTTTCGTCGGGCTCGCCGCGCTGTCGGCGCTCGTCGACGTCGACCGCCCCGACCTCAAATTCCCCGCCTATTCGGCGCGCTTTCCCGAACGCATCCGCGAGCATGGCGGCGACTGCTTCGCGGCGATCCGGTCGAAGGATATCCTCGTCCACCATCCCTATGAGAGCTTCGACGTCGTCCTCTCCTTCCTGCGCCAGGCGGCGGCGGACCCCGACGTCGTCGCGATCAAGCAGACGCTCTATCGCGCGGGCAACCAGTCGCCGGTCATCCGCGCGCTGATCGAGGCGGCGGAGGCGGGCAAGTCGGTCACCGCCGTGGTCGAGCTCAAGGCGCGCTTCGACGAGGAGCAGAACCTCCTCTGGGCGAACCAGCTCGAACGCGCCGGTGTGCAGGTCGTCTACGGCTTCATCGAGTGGAAGACGCACGCCAAGATTTCGATGGTCGTGCGCCGCGAAGGGCAGGGATACCGCACCTATTGCCACTTCGGCACCGGCAATTATCACCCGGTCACCGCGCGCATCTATACCGACCTCAGCTTCTTCACCGCCGACCCGCGCGCCGGGCGCGACGCGGCGCAGCTGTTCAACTATATCACCGGCTATGTCGAGCCCGAGCGGCTGGAACTGATCACCATGTCGCCGCTCAACATGCGGCAGAATCTCTGCGACCTGATCGACGCCGAAATCGCGGCGGCGAGGGCGGTGCGGCCGTCGGGCGTCTGGGCCAAGATGAACAGCCTCGTCGATCCCGACATCATCGACAAGCTCTATGAGGCGAGCGGCGCCGGGGTGCCGGTCGAACTGGTCGTGCGCGGCATCTGTTGCCTGCGTCCGGGGGTTCCCGGCCTGTCGGAAACGATCCGCGTCAAGTCGGTCGTCGGCCGTTTCCTCGAGCACAGCCGCATCTGGGCCTTCGCGGGCGGCGCGCCGCTACCGCATAGCGGGGCGAAGCTCTATATTTCCAGCGCCGACTGGATGCCGCGCAACTTCGACCGCCGCGTCGAATATATGATCCCGATCGAGAATCCGACCGTCCACGACCAGATATTGGACCAGGTGCTCGTCGCCAACCTGATCGACAATGAACAAAGCTGGGTGCTGCAACCCGACGGCACCTATGTGCGCCTGACGCCAAGCGACAAGCCGTTCAACCTGCACCATTATTTCATGACGAATCCGTCGCTTTCGGGCCGCGGCACGACGCTTCACCAGCGCCAGGACGTGCCGACGCTCCTGCTCAACATGCGCGAAGATTGAGCCATTGCCGCTCCGCCGCGCACCCGCCTCCCGCCTCCACCGCTCGGCGGTCATCGACATCGGCTCCAACTCGGTGCGCCTCGTCGTCTATGAAGGCCCGCCGCGCGCGCCGGCGGTGATCTTCAACGAAAAGGTCGCCGCCGGTCTCGGCCGCGGCCTCGCGATCGACAATCGCATCGCCCCCGAGGATGCCGAACGCGGCCTCTATGCGTTGCGCCGCTACGCGCTGCTCGCGCGCCATATGGAGGTCGAGAATCTGCAATGCGTCGCGACGGCGGCGGTGCGCGATGCGACCAACGGTCCCGATTTCATCGCCGGCGCCGCCGAAGCGGGCCTCGAAATCCGCCTGCTGTCGGGACAGGAAGAGGCGGAAGCGGCGGGCTATGGCGTCGTCGCCGCCATCCCCGACGCGCACGGCATCGCGGTCGACCTCGGCGGCGGCAGCCTCGAACTCGCGCAGGTCAAGGACGGGCAGGTCGGCCGCCGCAACAGCTTCCCGCTCGGCGTGCTGCGGCTGCCCGCGCTGCGCAAGGACGGCCAGCAGGCGTTCGAGCGCATGCTGCGCAAGATGCTGCGCGCCAAGGGCTGGCCCGGCGACTGCGCCGGCCTGCCGCTCTATCTGGTCGGCGGCTCGTGGCGCGCTCTGGCGCGCCTCGACCTCGAACTGACCAAGGACCCGCTCGCCATCCTCGACCAGCATGCGCTGCCGCGCGCGGCGCTGCGCCGGCTGCTGCGCGCGACCAAGCGGCTGAGCTTCGACGAGTTGAAGGCGATCCCCGGCATGGCGTCGAACCGCGCCGCGACGCTGCCCGACGCCGCGGCGCTGCTCGCCGCGCTCGCCAACATCATCGACGCGCCGGAGATGACGGTGTCGTCGTCGGGCCTGCGCGAAGGGCTGCTCTATCAGGCGCTCGACCCCGCGACGCGCGCGCAGGACCCGTTGATCGTCGCCGCCGAGTTCGAGGGCCGCCGCCTCGCGCGCTTCGCCCCGCACGGCCGTGCGATCGCCGACTGGATCGCGCCGCTCTTCGACAGCGAGAGCGTCGCCGACAGCCGCATTCGCCTCGCGGCGAGCCTGCTCAGCGACGTCGCCTGGTCGGCCAACCCCGATTTCCGCGCCGAGCGCGGGACCGAGATCGCGTTGCATGGCAACTGGCGCGGCATCGACATTCCGGGGCGCATCCTGCTCGCGCGGGCGCTGCATGCGGGCTTCGGCGGCGCCGATGCCGATTTCCCCGCGATGGGCGCGCTCGTCGCGCCGGAACGCGTCGCGCGGGCGCGCCAATGGGGGCTTGCGATCCGCCTCGCGCAGCGGCTGACCGGCGGGGTGGGGGCGCCACTGGAGGCGACTCGCATCGCACATCGGGACGGCAAGCTGATCCTCAGCCTCGATCCCGGCTGGCACGCGCTTGTCGGCGAATCGGTCGATCGCCGCCTGCGCGCTCTGGCGCAGGCGCTCGATGCGAAGCCCGAACTGCTGCTGCTCTAGATCTTGATCGACTTTGAATGAAACACCGGTGTGTCCCCGCGAAGGCGGGGACCCAGAGCGGATCAGCGCAAGGCCGCTCTGGGCTCCCGCCTTCGCGGGAGCACAGGCTTTTCACTCAAAGCTGATCATGTTCTAACCTTCGACCGGCGTCACTTCGATCCGGCTCATCACGAGCTTGCCGCTGCGCACGGCAAAGCCCATGCGCCCTTCGACCAGGTCGAGCGCGGCATGGCCGAACACCTCGTAGCGCCAGCCCTGCATCATCGGGATGTCGTCGCGTCGCCCCGACGCGATCGCTTCCAGATCGTCGCTTCGTGCGATCAGCCGCGCGGCGACATTCAGCTCGCGCGCGCGAATCTTGAGCAGCAGCTTGAGCAGGTCGGCGACCAGCACGCCTTCCTTGCCGAGTCCCGGTCCGCGCGGCGCGCGGTCGGGCATGTCGTCGCGGCCGAGCGGCTGCGCATTCGCGAGCGCGTCGATCAGGCGGCCGCCGATGTCGTTCGCGCGCCAGGTCGCCGACAGGCCGCGCACGCGGCCGAGCCCGTCCTGATCCTTCGGCGGATGCGCGGCGAGGTCGGCGAGCGTCTCGTCCTTGACGATACGCCCGCGCGGCAGATTCTTGGTCCGCGCCTCGCGCTCGCGCCACGCGGCGAGCGCCTTGAGCCGGCCCAGCACGTCGGGCTTGCGCGACGGAATCTTGATGCGGTGCCAGGCGTCGTCCGGGTCGAGGCTGTAGCCCGCGGGATCGGCGAGGCGTTCCATCTCCTCATCGAGCCAGTGGCCGCGCCCGGTTTTGACCAGCTTCTTCAGCATCATCGGAAAAATCTTGGCGAGGTGCGTGACGTCGCCGATCGCATAGTCGATCTGGCGCTTGTCGAGCGGACGGCGGCTCCAGTCGGTGAAGCGCGCGCCCTTGTCGAGCTGGATGCCCAGCCATGCCTCGACGAGGTTCGAATAGCCGACCTGCTCGGCCTGCCCCAGCGCCATCTGGCCGATCTGCGTGTCGAAGATCGGATGCGGCGTCTTGCCGGTCATGTTGAAGATGATCTCGACGTCCTGCCCGCCGGCGTGAAACACCTTCAGCACATCCTCATTGTCGACCAGCAGCGCGAGCAGCGGGGCAAGGTCGATGCCGGGCGCCATCGGGTCGATCGCCGCGGCATGGTCGCTGTTCGCGACCTGGATCAGGCAGAGTTCGGGCCAGAACGTATTCTCGCGCATGAACTCGGTATCGACCGCGATGAAATCGCTGTTCTTTATGAGGTCGACGAATTCGACGAGCGCTGCGCTGGTTTCGATGAGCGGATGGACTTGCATGCGGCGCCTATACAGCTAGTTGAGGCAGACGGGCAGGAAAAATTGCCCGCGCTCTTCGGGTCGCGAAAGCCGGAATGCCGGCAGGGGAAAACGCGAAGGGGCGGTGACATGATGTGGGTCGGTTGGGCGCTGGCGGCGCTCGCTTTTCTGCTGCTTTTCGGCCAGTATCTGGCGGGGCAGGGCGATATTTTCGTGTCGATCGCCAACCCGCGGCCGCTCGACGAGGAAGAGGTGGAGATCATCCTCCGCTGGTGGGGGCTCGCGGCCGAATCGCGGCAGCCCTTCCTGACCCCCGAATCCGACCACGGCCTGTCCGACGTGCGCGTCTATGCGACGCGGAAACAGATATTGATCGCCATCTTCACCGCCGGGCTGGTGCGCCCGGTCACCGTCGCCTGGCGCGCCCACGCCGGCATCTTGCCGCTGGGAGACGCCTGATGCCGATCGTCCCACTCGGCGGGCCGGGGGACTGGTCCAACTATCACGGCACCGGCGTATGCGAAGGCGCGATGCGCTTCGCGCTGCGCAGCGGCGACGCGGCGCGCGGGCGCGACGAGCTGGCGATCGCCTCGGCGGCGGTGCGCGAATGGCTGGCGAAGGCGCGGGCGGAAGGCAAGCGCGTCCGCCCGCTCGGTGCGGGATGGTCGCCGTCGAACGTCAATATCTGCTCCGACGCCTGGCTGCTCCATACGCGCCGTTTCAACCGCTGCTTCCGCATCGGTCCGGGCGACGTGCGGCCCGGCATCGACGCATCGGGCCTGATGCTCGTCGAGGCCGGCGCGCTCGTCGACGAAGTGTCCGACAAGCTCGAAGAACAGGACCGCTCGCTGTGGACGAGCGGGGCGGGCAACGGCCAGACCTTCGCGGGCGCCGCCGCGACAGGAACGCACGGCTCGATGGTCGCGCATGGCGGCATTCAGGACCATATCCGCGCGGTGCAGATGGTGACGCCGTCGGGCGTCCACTGGATCGAACCCGCGCGCGGCCTGATGGACGACGCCTTCATCGCAGGCACCGGATCGGCGCCGCTGCGCGACGACGATGTCTTCGCGGCGGCGCAGCTGCCGGTCGGCGCGCTCGGCATCGTGACGGCGCTGGTGGTCGACAGCGTGCCGCGGTTCCTCGTCCGGCCGATCCAGAATCTGCGCACCGTCGAACGCGCGGCGCTCGACTGGCTGGCGGCGGGCGATTTCCGGCGCTTCTCGGCGGCCTATGCGCTCGATCTCGAGCCCGATTTCGTGCAGATGATCGTCAATCCCTACAAGCCGTTCAAGCGGCCGGCGATGCTGCGCTTCCTCTATCGCGAGCCGTGGCGGCCCGATTATCCGCAGGCGACGCCGGGCGAGCTGGGGGCGGGGCATGACGCGCTCAGCCTGCTTGGGCGGCTGCTCGACGACTGGCCGTGGGCGCGGGGGGCGCTGCTGCAGTTCGCGATGAAACAGGGCTATGCGGCCGGTCCCGACGTGGACGATCCCGCGGTGTTCGGCACCTGGGGCGAAGGACTCGACACGCACCGGCCGTTGGCGGACCTGTTCAACGCCTCGGTGACCATCGACCGCGCCGACCTCGCCCATGTGTTCGAGCTGATCTGCGCGGTCTACACGCGCCACGGCGGCTCGACCGCGGTCACCGTGCGCTTCATGGAGCGCGCCGAGGGACTGCTCGCGCCCGCGCGCTTTCAGCATAATGCGGTGATCGATTTCGACGGTCCGCGCAGCGAGCGGACGGCCGACGCCTATGCGCGCGTCGTCGAGCTGCTCGACCGCGAGCGTATCGCCTTCACGCGCCACTGGGCGAAGAGCTGCCGGCTCGACGCCGCGCGGATCGCCGCCGATTATGGCGAGGATCTGCAACGCTGGCGCGCGGCGCGCGACCGGCTGCTGCCCGATCCCGTCGACCGCGCGCAGTTCGGCAGCGACGTGCTCGACGGCTTCGGCCTGACGGTCTGAATCCGCCTTCCACCCTTGACAAATGGCGCGCCGCCCTGCCTTAGGCGCGGCCATATCGGCGCGTTCCCGACGCGGCCTCCCCCCGGACATTGAAAGAAACCGAAATGCACGCCTATCGCACCCACACTTGCGGCCAGCTTCGCGGCCAGGACGTCGGGCAGACCGTCCGCTTGTCGGGCTGGGTGCATCGCAAGCGCGACCATGGCGGCCTGCTCTTCGTCGACCTGCGCGATCATTATGGGCTGACGCAGATCGTCGCGGATTCGAGCGACGCTGTCTTCGCGACGCTCGACGGCCTGCGCGCCGAAAGCGTCGTGACGATCACCGGCGAGGTGATCGCGCGGTCGGCCGAGACGGTGAACGCGAACCTGCCGACCGGCGAGGTCGAGGTCCGCGCGCGCGAGGTTTCGGTGCAGTCGGCGGCCGCCGAACTGCCGCTGCCGGTCGCGGGCGAGCAGGACTATCCCGAGGATATCCGCCTGAAATACCGCTTCCTCGATCTGCGCCGCGACCGTCTGCACGCCAACATCCTGCTGCGCTCGAACGTCATCGCCAGCCTGCGCCGCCGCATGGTCGAGCAGGGCTTCACCGAATATCAGACGCCGATCCTGACCGCCTCCTCGCCCGAGGGCGCGCGCGACTATCTGGTGCCGAGCCGCGTCCATCCCGGCAAATTCTATGCGCTGCCGCAGGCGCCGCAGATGTTCAAGCAGCTGCTGATGGTCGCGGGCTTCGACCGCTATTTCCAGATCGCGCCCTGCTTCCGCGACGAGGATGCGCGCGCCGACCGTAGCCCGGGCGAATTCTATCAGCTCGATTTCGAGATGAGCTTCGTCACGCAGGACGATGTGTTCAACGCGATCGAACCGGTGCTGGCGGGCGTGTTCGAGGAGTTCGCGAACGGCAGGTCGGTGACCCCGGCCGGGTCCTTCCCGCGCATTCCCTACAAGGAATCGATGCTGAAATACGGCAACGACAAGCCCGACCTGCGTAACCCGTTGGTCATCACCGACGTGTCGGCGCACTTCGCCGGATCGGGCTTCGGCCGCTTCGCGGACATCGTCGCGGCGGGCGACGTCGTGCGCGCGATCCCGGCGCCCGCGACCGCCGAGAAGAGCCGCAAATTCTTCGACGACATGAACGGCTGGGCGCAGGGCGAGGGCTTCGCCGGTCTCGGCTATGCGACGCGCAAGGGCGGCGAATGGGGCGGCCCGATCGCCAAGAACCACGGGTCCGACAAGATGGACGCGATCGCTGCAGAACTCGGCCTTGGTCCCGATGACGGCCTGTTCTTTGCCGCGGGCAAGGAAGCGACGGCGGCGAAGCTCGCCGGCTTCGCGCGCACCCGCGTCGCCGAACAGCTCGACCTGATCGACGCCAACCGCTTCGAAATGTGCTGGATCGTCGATTTCCCGATGTTCGAGGCCGATGAGGAAACGGGCAAGATCGATTTCAGCCACAACCCGTTCAGCATGCCGCAGGGCGAGCTGGAGGCGCTGGAGACGAAAGACCCGCTCGATATTCTCGCCTGGCAGTACGACATCGTGTGCAACGGCGTCGAACTGTCGTCGGGCGCGATCCGCAACCATCGCCCCGACATCATGTACAAGGCGTTCGAGATCGCGGGTTACAGCCAGGCCGACGTCGACAGCAATTTCGCGGGCATGATCAACGCCTTCAAGTTCGGCGCGCCGCCGCACGGCGGCTCGGCGCCGGGCGTCGATCGCATCGTCATGCTGCTCGCCGACGAGCCGAACATCCGCGAAGTCGTCGTCTTCCCGATGAACCAGAAGGCCGAGGACCTGATGATGGGCGCCCCGGCGCCGGTCAGCGAGCAGCAGCTTCGCGAACTGCGCATCCGGCTGGTCGATGGGCCGAAGGGGTGAGTTGCGCTCTATGTGAAACTGTGCTACGCAGTTTCACATGAAGAATGTCACCATCGCTCTCGACGACGAAACGCACCACCGCGCGCGCATTCGCGCGGCGGAACTGGGAACGTCGCTGTCGGCGCTGGTGAAGGATTATCTGCGGCAGCTGGCCGATGCGCCCTTGTCCGCAACCGGAGTGCGGGAAATGCCCATGCCCTATACCGCCCTGCCCGGGGGCATCACCGGTCCCGTGGTTCCCAAAAGCGCTGCCAAGAACAAAAAACCGCGGCAGCCGGGGGCGTTGCGGGGCAAGATCTGGGTCGCGGACGATTTCGACGAATGGCCCGAGGGCTTTCTCGACGCCTTCTATGGCGAGGACACCGAGGCAGCGCGCAACTGGTATAAATGAGGCTGCTGCTCGATACCCATGCGCTGATCTGGTGGCTGGAGGATTCGCCGCGCCTCGGCCCCGTGTCGCGTGCGCTGATCGCCGATGCGGACAATGATGTTCTGGTCAGCATTTTATCGCTGTGGGAAATCACGATAAAATGGCGTGTCGGCAAGCTGGAACGCTCGGGAAGCCATTTCGGCGACCTGCTCGGTGATCAGCGCATCGACCTGCTGCCGGTGACGGTGGACCATGTCCGCGCGCTCGATGCGCTAGCCTTCCATCATGGCGACCCGTTCGACCATCTGATCCTCGCGCAGGCGGAGGAGGAGCGGCTGACGATCGTGACGAGCGACCGGCAGATGACGCTTTACGGCATCCCCTGTATCGACGCGTCGAAATGACAATGCGCGACCCCTCCACCCACCGGCTTGCCACACCGGACGGCGACATCTGCTGGTTCGAATGGGGCAGCCCATCGGACCGCCCTTCGGTGCTGCTGCTCCACGCGACGGGTTTCCATGCCCGGCTGTGGGATCGGGTGATTGCGGCGCTGCCCGCCGGGACGCATGTCATCGCCCCCGACCATCGCGGGCATGGGCGGAGCTTCAAGCCCGCGTCGCTCTCCGACTGGGCGGCGTCGGCGGACGCGCTGCTGCCGCTCGTCGATCGCTTTGCCGGGACGAAGCTCGTCGGTTGCGGACACAGCATGGGGGGGTATGTGCTCACGCGGCTGGCCGCCGAGCGGCCCAGTGCGTTCGCGCATGTCGTGCTGATCGACCCCGTCATCATGGAGCCGCCCTTCTATCGCGGCGGCGCTGCGCTGCCGGTTCCCGATCCCGCCGACCATCCGGTCGCGCGCCGCCGCGATCGCTGGGCGAGCGTCGAGGAGATGCGGGCGCGCTTCGCCGACCGGCTGCCCTACAGCCGCTGGCGCCCCGAAGTGCTCGCCGACTATTGCCTGAACGGGCTGCTGCCGGCGGCGGACGGGGAGGGGTTCATGCTCGCCTGCCCGCCGGCGCTCGAGGCGTCGATGTATCAGAATGCGCTGCGCACCGACCCCTATGCCTGGCTGGGCGACCTCGCGATGCCGGTCACGCTGGTCCGCGCCCCGGCCGGGGAGCGCGACGGCGCGCTCGACTTTTCGCAGAGCCCGACCTGGACCGGGCTCGGCCCACATATCGGCGCGGTGCGCGACGAGCTGTGGCCCGAGCATAGCCATTTCATCCCGATGGAAGCGCCCGAGCGCGTCGCGGCGCTGATCGCCGCTGTGCTTTGACAGCCATGCGGCTCTGATATAGCCCGGCAGCGGGTCGATCGGTCGGGCGCGGGGGGCGCCCAAGGGGGACGGATGGGCATCGGACGGAAATGGACCGCAATCCTGTTGCTGGCGGGGGCGTCGCCCGCCGCCGCCGAGGTGCTGACGATCCGCGGCAGCAATCCGCCGGTGCGGCCCGTCGCCGACGATCTCGCCAGCCTGTCGGTCGAGCGCTTTGCGGGGCCTGACGGCGCCGCGCTGTCCGACGCGATCGAGGCCGAGCTCGGCTCCGCGACCTTTGGCGGGCGCCCCTATTTCAGGATCGTCGCCCCCGAGGCGGGGGGGCCGGCCGACGGGCTGATCACCGGAACGGTGCGCACCGGGGTCGAGGAAACTCCGGTCACCGAAAAGCGCACGCGCTGCGAGGAAAAGGACCCGAACGACGACAAGAAATGCCTGAAGGAGGTGCAGGTCGATATCCGCTGCCGCCGCCGGGTCGCGACGGTCAACACCAGCATCCGGCTCGTCGCGATGGGCGATGGGTCGGTGCGCTACACCCGGCCGCAGTCGCTGCGCGACGAACAGACTTTGTGCCCCGACCGCAAGGCGGGCCGCAGCGTCGAGGAGTTCGTCGCGGCCGCGCTCGCCAACGAGGCGAGCGGCGTGCGCTTCGACCTCGCGCCCGCCGGCTATGCGATCGACGTGCGGGTGGACGAGAATCGCAAGGGCCTGTCCAAGCCGGCGCAGGACGCGTTCCGCGCGGCGGTCCGTCAGACCAAGAGCGACGAAGCGGGCGCCTGCGCCAGCTGGTCGGCGATTGCCCGCGACGTCGAGCCGACCGCGGCGCTGGCCTTCAACCTGGGCCTGTGCGCCGAGATGCAGCAGAATTTCGATGCCGCGATCGACTGGTACGGGCAGGCGCAGCGGCTGGGGTCGAAAAGCCGCGAAATTCCGGCGGCGCTGGCGCGGATCGAGCGTCACCGCGCCGTGCTCGCCGCCTGGCAGGCGCGCAAGCGGCTGATGGGATATGAGTAAGCCCGGCGCCCGCCGCTGTGCCAAAGCGTGACAGCATCAACAGGCGCTTGGTTTGGCCTGCGGTGCTGGGCTAGGGTCGCGGCATGACGATCCAGCTTTCCGACCATGAGACCGGCGCCAAATATCGGGGCGCCTATGCCGACGATCTTGCCGCGCTGCAGGACCGGCTCGAACGCATCCAGGCCGCGCATATCGCGCATCGCCAGCGCAGCGTCATCATGTTCGAGGGCTGGGACGCGGCGGGGAAGGGCGGCATCATCACCCGGCTGACCGGGCATCTCGACCCGCGCTATTTCGAGGTGTGGCCGATCGGCGCGCCGAGCGACGAGGAAAAGGCGCGGCATTTCCTGTGGCGTTTCTGGAAGCGCCTGCCGGGCAACCGCGAAATCTCGGTCTTCGACCGCAGCTGGTACGGGCGTGTGCTCGTCGAGCGCGTCGAGGGCTTTGCGAGCGAGGCCGAGTGGCGCAAGGGCTATGACGAGATCAACGAGTTCGAGGCGCAACTGACCGGCAGCGGCACGCATCTGGTCAAGCTGTTCGTCCACATCACCCAGGACGAGCAGGACAAGCGCCTCGCCGACCGGCTGAACGACCCGTGGAAGCGCTGGAAGACCGGGACCGAGGATTATCGCAACCGGGCGAAGCGCAAGGAGTATCTGGCGGCGATAGACGAGATGTTCGCGCAGACCGACACGCGCTGGGCGCCGTGGAAGGTGATCGACGGCAACAACAAGAAGGCGGCGCGCATCGCGGCGCTGACGCATGTCGCCGACACGCTGGAGGCCGCGGTGCCGATGACGCCGCCCGAGATCGACCCGGCGGTGGTCGAGCTGGCGCAAAAGGCATTCGGTTACGCGCCGAAAGACTAGCTTTTTCGGCCCGCGCGGCTAGCCATGCCCGCGCCCGGTCGCTACATGGGGACGATGAGCCGCGCCAAGCGATCCGACGATTGGGGTTTCCCCCGCTGGCGCCCCTATGGGGCGTCGCGCGAGGCGCAGAAGGTGCGGCTGTGCGATCGTCACGGCTGCGCGGAACCCGGAAACTGCCCGGCGCCCAAGTCGCCGAACAGCCCCGAACGCTGGTATTTCTGCGAGGCGCATGCGGCCGAGTATAATCGCGGCTGGGACTATTTCGCGGGGCTCAGCGCCGAAGAAGCGGCCGACCGCGCCGCCGAGGAAGCGCGCGGCGCGCGCAGCTATGCCCGGGCGCAGCATTATGGCTGGGGCGGCGCGGGCGACGGCAGCCGCAGCGCCGACGAGATGCGCGCGCTGGAGGTGCTGGGGCTCGATCCCGACGCCGATTTCGACGCGACCAAGAAGGCGTGGCGCGCCTACGCCAAGGAATGCCATCCCGATGTGAAGCCGGGCGATGCGGAAGCGGCGAAACGCTTTGCGGCGGGGCAGGCGGCGTTCGAGGTGCTGAAGCAAGCGGAAGAGCGGAAGAGCTGGAAGCCGGCTTAGAGGTCGCAGTTTGACGGCTGCCAGCGACCAGTTGCGGCCATAAAGATCCTCCCCGCTCCGCGGGGAGGGGGACCACCGAAGGTGGTGGAGGGGGCTCTCGGCCTCACGCGATGCGAAAGGACGAGAGCCCCCTCCGTCAGCCCTGCGGGCTGCCACCTCCCCACAAGTGGGGAGGATCACTATGGCCGCTTTCCACCCCAAAGCAGCCATCGCCTTCGAATAGGCCTTTCCTAAATTATTTCACTGTGCCAGCTTTGACCCGGCTCTTTTAATTGGTGGATGAAAACGCGAAACGCACCCGAGGCCGCAGCACATCGCGAAGTCCAGATCAGTGCTGCACAGGGCTGAACTTTCCTGAACTTTGGAATATCGCGCGACGATTGCGCCGGCCCGATCCCGGACCCGACCCGGCACGATGAAAGACGGCCATGGCGGTTCACCACCCCACAGCCGACTATACCATGAACCTACTCATAAATACACGCGTCGAGCCCGTCGCGCCGCACCTGGCCGATGCGCGCGGCGATGGTGTTGCCGTAGCGGCGGGTGAAGCCCGAGGGGCTGATCGCTTCGCGCTTCTTGGGGAGCGGGAGGATGGCAGCGATCCGGGCGGCTTCCTGCGGGGTCAGTTTCGCCGCGCTCTTCCGGAAATAGCGCTGCGCGCCGGCCTCGACGCCATAGGTGCCGATGCCGGTCTCCGCGACGTTGAGATAGACCTCCATGATCCGCCGCTTGCTCCACAGCTTTTCGATCAGGAAGGTGAACCAGACCTCCGGCACCTTGCGGACATAGCGGGTCCAGCCGCTGCCCTGCCACAGAAAGACATTCTTTGCGGTTTGCTGGCTGATCGTCGATCCGCCGCGCAGGCGCTTGCCCTTGGCGTTGCGCTGCATCGCATCCTCGATCGCGTCGCGGTCGAAGCCGGCATGCGAGCAGAATTTGCCGTCCTCGGCGGCGATCGCGGCGCGGACCATGTTGCGGTCGATGGCGGACAGGCTCGTCCAGTCCTTGGTGATGCCGTTGCCGTCGGTGAGCATGGTGATCGTCACCGGCGGCGGAACGACGGCGTAGAGCAGCACCCACGCCACCGACAGGATGACGAACCACAGCAGCCATTTGAACGGCCGCAGATACCAGGGGAGCTTGCGCTTCCTCGTGCGGGTCTTGGTTGGCATGCGGGCAAATTAGCCGGTCGGTGGGGGGAGGCAAGCGGGGATGCGGAACAAACCCCTCCTCTTCAGAGGAGGGGCAGCGAGAGTTGCGAGCTTGCTCGCTACTCGCAGCGGGGTGGTGTTTGCGGGGGAGAGCCGTGCCGCGGCCACCACCCCGCTGCGACTAGGTCCGGCTTCGCCGAACCAAGTCTCACTGCCCCTCCTCTGAAGAGGAGGGGGATTCTTATGTGGCGACCAGCCGCCGGTCGCCGGCGAGTTTGAGCATCGCCTTTTGCAGCTTCTCGAAAGCGCGCACCTCGATCTGGCGGACGCGTTCTCGGCTGACGTCGTAGATCTGGCTCAGATCCTCGAGCGTCTTGGGATCGTCGGTCAGGCGGCGTTCGGTCAGGATATGGCGCTCGCGCTCGTTGAGCGTCTCCAGCGCCTCGCTCAGCAGCGCGTGGCGCACGTCGCGTTCCTGCGCCTCGGCGACGCGCTCGTCCTGCAGCGGGCCTTCGTCGCCGAGCAAATCCTGCCACTGGCTGTCGCCGTCCTCGCCCATCGGGACGTTGAGCGACGTGTCGCCGCCCATCGCCATGCGGCGGTTCATGCTGACCACTTCGTCCTCGGTCACGCCGAGGTCGGTCGCGATCTTGGCGACATGTTCGGGCGACAGGTCGCCGTCCTCGAACGCCTCCAGATTGTTCTTCATCCGGCGGAGGTTGAAGAACAGCTTCTTCTGCGCTGCTGTGGTGCCCATCTTCACGAGGCTCCACGAGCGGAGGATGAATTCCTGGATCGAGGCGCGAATCCACCACATCGCATAGGTGGCGAGGCGGAAGCCGCGGTCGGGGTCGAATTTCTTCACCCCCTGCATCAGGCCGATATTGCCCTCGCTGATCAGCTCGCTGACCGGCAGGCCATAGCCGCGATAGCCCATCGCGATCTTCGCGACGAGGCGCAGGTGGCTGGTGACGAGCTGCGCCGCCGCTTCATTGTCGCCATGCTCCTGAAAGCGCTTGGCGAGCATGAATTCCTGTTCGGGCGTGAGCAGCGGAAATTTGCGGATTTCGGCCAGATAGCGGTTCAGGCTCGCCTCACCGCCGAGCGCGGGCACCACTGCCGGAACATTGCTTTTGTTAGCCATGGAGAGCGTCTTCCCTAATTCCTTGAACCATAACATGCCGCGGTTGGATTCCGCGGTCAAAATAGATTTTCATTCGAAACCTAAACGCGCAATTCATCGATCAGTTCCCGCATGTCGGCGGGGATCTCGCTGTCGAGCGCGACTTCGATACCGGTCACCGGATGAATAAAGCCCAAATGGGCGGCATGCAACGCCTGCCGCGCGAAATTCCGCGCTTTCAGCACGTCCGACAGCGGCTTTCGGGCGCGGCCATAGACCGGGTCGCCGACGAGCGGATGGCCGATATGCGCCATATGGACGCGCACCTGATGCGTGCGGCCGGTTTCGAGGCGGCATTCGATCAGCGTCGCATTCTTCAGCGGTTCAATCGTCGTGTAGTGCGTCACGGCATGCTTGCCGCGGTCTTGGGCGACGACCGCCATCTTCTTGCGGTTGGTGCTGGACCGGCCGAGCGCGGCGTCGACGGTGCCGTTCGCGGGCATCGGGCGCCCGGTCGCGAGTGCGCGGTAGCGGCGGTCGATGCTGTGTGCGGCAAACTGCTTCGCGAGCCCTTCGTGCGCCTTGTCGTGCTTGGCGGCGACGAGCAGCCCGCTGGTGTCCTTGTCGATGCGGTGGACGATGCCGGGACGGGCGACGCCGCCGATGCCCGAAAGCTGGCCCGCGCAATGGTGGAGCAAGGCGTTGACGAGCGTGCCGTTGAGATTGCCCGCGGCCGGATGGACGACCATCCCCGCCGGCTTGTCGACGACGATCAGATGCTCGTCCTCATAGGCGACGACGAGGTCCAGATCCTGCGCCTCATTGTGCGCCGGGGCGGGCCGGGGAAGGCGGAGTTCGAGCGTTGCGGGGGCGCTGGCCCTGGCGGATGGGTCCCACAGGGTCGCGCCGCTCGCGTCGAGGACGCGGCCGCCCTTGATCAGGCTCTTGACGCGCTCGCGCGACAGGTCGGGGAGCGCTTCGGCGAGCGCGCGGTCGAGGCGCAGGCCGGCGGCCTCGTCGCCCAGTTCCACGGTCAAGACTTGCTCATCCCCCTGCATTATTGGCGATATGGCCCGGAAAGGCGGCTTTTCAAGCCCACCAAATCCTCCCCGCTTGCGGGGAGGGGGACCGCCGAAGGTGGTGGAGGGGGTTGGCGTCCTGACGCAACTCCGCGTCAGGACGCCAACCCCCTCCGTCAGCCCTGCGGGCTGCCACCTCCCCACAAGTGGGGAGGAACTGGCTTGCCCTTTGGGGGGCAGGTCGCATAGGAGCGGGCGCGAACCGGAAACTGCCGGCCTCGCGGGGAGCCTCATCATCCATGTCCGACGACCGCGTCGATTTCGCCTCCATGCTGGCCTCGCGCCTGTGCCATGACCTCTTGAGCCCCGTCGGCGCCTTCGCCAACGGGCTCGAACTGCTCGCCGACGAGAAGGACCCGGCGATGCGCGAGCGCTGCATCGAGCTGCTCGAACAGAGCGCGCGGACGTCGGCGAACAAGCTCAAATTCTTCCGCCTCGCCTTCGGGTCGGCGGGCGGGTTCGGCGAGCGCGTGCCGCCCGAGGAGGCGAAAGCGGCGATCGCGGGGATCATCGGCGACCGCGCGATCGCGCTCAACTGGATGATCGGCGACGAGCCGCTGCCCAAGCCGGCGGTCAAGATCATCCTGAACCTCGCGCTGATCCTGGTCGATGCGCTGGTGCGCGGCGGGCGGCTCGATATCGGCTGCGAAAGCGCCGCGGGCGGCGGCATCGAGATCGCGCTGCACGTCGAGGCCGAGCGTATCTTCCTCGACGCCGACGTCGAGCGCATCCTTGCCGAGGGCGAGGGGGCGAGCCCGATGACCTCGCGCACCGCGCCCGCGATCCTGGTCCAGGCGGTGGCGGCGCAGAGCGCCGGCACGGTGATGCTGGCGCGCGAGACGCCGACCTCGCTGCTCGTCGGCGCGGTGCTGCGCGGTTGATCTGCGGCGCGGGAGAAAACGCTCCGTTAACCATTGTCCTTCATGGTGACGGCCTGATTTCAGGGGCGCGCCGACACCGTGATGGACGATCTGCTCAACGATTTTCTCGCCGAGACGGCGGAGATTCTCGCCGAAGCCGGCGGGGCGCTCGTCGCGTGGGAGGCGGACCCCGCCGACCGCGCGCAGCTCGACGCGATCTTTCGCTTCGTCCACACGATCAAGGGCAGCTCCGGATTCCTGTCGCTGCCGCGCGTCACCGCGCTGGCGCACGCCGCCGAAGATGCGCTCGATCAGGTGCGGCGCGGCAATCGGCCCGCCAATGCCGCGCTCGTCTCGGCCGTGCTTGCGATCGTCGACCGGCTGTCGGGCCTGTGCGCCGCGCTCGGCAGGGACAGCGTCGAGCCGGAGGGCGACGACGGCGACGTGATCGGGGCGCTGGCTGCGGTTGATACGACCCCCACCGCGGCGTCCGAGCCGATGGCGGACGGCGAGGATGAACAGCAACCCGACTTCCTGCAGAACTGGCGTTCGATCCGCGTGCCGCTGCCGCTGCTCGACAGCGTGATGACCGGGGTCACCGACATCGTGCTCGCGCGCAACGAATTCGCGCGGATGCTGCGCGAATCGGGGGCGGATGCGTCGGTGATCGCGTCGTTCGACCGTCTGTCCGATTCGATCGCCGGCATGCGCCAGTCGGTCAGCCAGATGCGCATGCAGCGCATCGACAAGCTGTTTTCGCCGCTGCCGCGCATCGTGCGCGATCTCGCGCAGGATCTGGGCAAGAAGGTCGCTTTTTCCGCCAGCGGCGGCGAGGTCGAACTCGACCGCGAGATGATGGAGAATATCCGCGATCCGCTGATCCATATCGTGCGAAATGCGATCGACCACGGCATCGAGCCGCTCGACGAGCGCGTCGCGGCGGGCAAGGGCGTGACCGCGCATATCGCCGTGTCGGCGCGCCAGTCGGGCAACCAGATCGAGATCGAGGTCCGCGACGACGGCCGCGGCCTGTCGCCCGAGCGGCTGGTCGCAAGGGCGCTGGCCGTGCGCGCGATCGGCGAGGCGGAAGCCCGGGCGCTCAGCCCGCGCGAAAAGCTCGACCTGGTCTTCCGCCCCGGTTTCTCGACCGCCGCCAAGGTCACCTCGATCTCGGGCCGGGGCGTCGGCATGGACATCGTCAAGGCCAATGTGGAGAAGATCGGCGGCGTGGTCGAACTGCGCAACGAAGAGGGGCGCGGGCTGACGATCGTGCTGCGCGTGCCGATGACGCTGACGATCATCTCCGGCCTGATGGTCCGCGCGGCGGGGCAGTATTTCGCCGTTCCGCGCGGCGCGGTGCGCGAGATACTGCTCGAAAGCAGCGACAGCGTGCGGATCGATCGCGTCGGCGGCGGCGAGCTGGCGACGGTGCGCGGCGAGCAGTTTCCGCTGCTGCGGCTCGAACAATTGCTCGGCTGCGCGGCCGGCGAAAGCGAAGACGAGGACGCGGAGGACCGCGCGGTCATCCTGGTGCGGCCGGGGCAGGGCGTGAGCTACGCGCTGAGCGTCGCGGCGATCCACGACCATGAAGAACTGGTGATCAAGCCCGCGGCGCCGATGATCATGGCGACCGGCCTTTATGCCGGCACCACGCTGCCCGACAACGGCCGACCGGTGCTGTTGCTCGACGTGCAGGGACTGCTCGCCGCCGCGGGCGTCGATGCGTCCAAGGCGGGCCGGCTGCGCGACGCCCACGCCGAAGCGGCGGCCGAAGCCGCCGCCGCGCGCGACGCGGCGCAGTTGCTGCTGTTCCGCGACACGGGCGGCCGCATGCGCGGCGTGCGCCTGTCGGTGATCGAGCGCGTCGAGGAGGTTCCGGCGCTGGCGCTGTTCGAAAGCGCGGGCGCGGTGCAGGTCCAGATCGGCGACGATATCTATCCCGTCCACGCGGCGCGCCTGCCCGAAGGCCATGGCGTGGTGAAGCTGCTGCGCCTCCACGACGGGCGTTCGGTGCTCTGCTATCCGATCGAGGGGGTGATCGACATCGTCCGCCTGCCCGATGCGGTGCAGCCGGCGCAGGCGCCCGGCCTGATCGCCGGAGTGGTGCTGATCGGCGGCGAGCCGGTCGAACTGATCGATCCCTTCTGGCTGATGGCGCAATATGGGGCGGACGCCGATGCGCGCCCTTCGGAGCGCCGGCCGCTTTGCCGCCTCGCCGAGGATGCCGAAGGCTGGGCCGCCAATTTCCTCGCGCCGATCCTGCGCGGGGCGGGCTGGCGCGTGGTCAGCGGCGACGAGGGAGAGGGCGAGCGTCCCGACGTCCAGCTCTGCCTGGCCGACGCCGACGGCCCGGCGCCCGCGCTGGCCGCCGACGTGCCGCTCGTCCGGCTGCGCGCGTCGGTCGCGGCCGCCGGGCCGGAGGACGACAGCATCTATCGTTACGACCGCGCCGCGCTGCTCGATGCGCTGCGCCAGCGGGTCGCGGGAGGCCGCTCATGATGGAAAAACTCTACCTGATCGCACGCATCGCCGATACGCGCGTCGCGCTGCGCAGCCGTGCGATCAATTCGGTGGTGACGGTCGGCACGCCCGTCCACGTCCCCGCCGCGCCGCCGCATGTCGCGGGACTGTTCGCGCTGAGGAGCCGCGTCTTCACGCTGATCGACCCGCATGTGGTGATCGGCCTGCCGGCGGTCGCGGTCGAGGCCGGACAGCGGGTGATCGTCGTCGACGTCGCCGATCACGGCTATGCGCTGCTCGCCGACGCGATCGAGGATGTCTGTTTCATCGACGCGCCCGAAACGCGCGTCACCGGCAAGCTGCTGCCCGGCTGGGCGCGCGTCGCCGACGCGATGATCGAGCATGAAGGGGCGTCGCTGCTCGTCGTCGATCCTTCGCATTTCGTGACCTTGCCGGTCGCGCGGGCCGCATGATGTTAACGGCCTGCACACGCTTTTCGCGCTAGTTTTCGGTCAAACCCCGGGGGTCGGAGTAAATCATGTCGAAATCCTGTCTGGTCGTCGATGACAGCAAGGTGATCCGCAAGGTCGCGCGTCACATCCTGGAAAGCATGTCCTTTTCGGTGGAAGAGGCGGCGGACGGGCAGGAGGCGCTGACCTTCTGCCGCGCCAACCGCCCCGACGTGATCCTGCTCGACTGGAACATGCCGGTGATGAGCGGCATGGAATTCCTCGGCGCGTTCAACGATCTCGACTATGGGCATGAGGAGCGGCCGCGCGTCGTCTTCTGCACCACCGAGAACAGCATCGACCATATCCGCGCCGCAATCGAGGCGGGGGCCGACGAATATGTGATGAAGCCGTTCGACCGCGAAACGCTCGAAGGAAAATTGCAGCTCGTCGGCGTCGCCTGAGGCCGCCCGCGTGGCCGCTTCCCAACCTCTTGCCCGCGACATCGGCGCCGACCGGGAGATGCCGTCGGCGCGCGACGTGCGCGTGATGCTGGTCGACGACAGCCTGGTCGTGCGGAGCATCCTCGAACGGATCATCGAGCAGAGTCCGGGCCTGTCGGTCTGTTCGTCGGTCGCGTCGGCGCAGGACGCGCTCGCCTATCTCGGCTGCGAGCCCGTCGACGTCGTCGTGCTCGACATCGAGATGCCGGGGATGAACGGCATCACCGCGCTGCCGCTGATCATCGAGCGCGCGCAGAACGCCCGGGTGCTCATCCTCTCGTCGAACTGCGTCGAGGGCGGCCCGGCGGCGATCGAGGCGCTGGCGCTCGGGGCGAGCGACACGCTCGCCAAGCCCGGCCGCGGCAGCTTTTCGGGGCGTTTCGCCGAAATCCTCACCGACCGCATCCGCTCGCTGGGGCAGCAGCCGCAGCTGCCGCCGGTCGCGATGCGCATCGCCGAACGGCCGGCGCCGAGGCCGGCGCCGATCGCGATCGACACCGACCAGCCGCTCGAGTGCATCGCGGTCGCCGCCTCGACTGGCGGCATCCCCGCCTTCGCCAGCTTCCTGGCCCATCTCGACCCGCGCATCGCGGCGCCGATCCTGCTGACCCAGCATCTGCCCGATGCCTTCATGGAGTTTTACGCGAGGCAGATCGCGACGATGACCTCGCGCCGCGTCCGCGTCGCGGCGGCGGGCATGGCGGTCGAGAAGAACTGCATCTATATCGCGCCGGGCGACGCGCATCTGCTCGTCGTCGCGAACGGGCGCAGGCGGGTGATCGCGCTCGACCGGCGGGTGGTCGCCAACGGCTGCTGCCCCTCCGCCGACCCGATGTTCGATTCGCTTGCGGAGGTCTATGGCCCGCGCTGCGCCGCGGTGGTGCTGTCGGGCATGGGCCGCGACGGGGCCGACGGCGCTGCGCGGTTGAAGGCGGCGGGCGGCACCATCTTCGCGCAGGCGCCCGAAAGCTGCGTCATCTGGGGCATGCCCGGCGCGGTGAGCAAGGCGGGGATCGCCGCCGCGACGCTGAACCCCGACGCGATCGCGCTGATGCTCGGCAGCTTCCTCAAAGGGCGGGGGCGGCCGTGATGGGCGGGACGGCCAGCGAATCGGCCTATCGCGTGCTGATGGGGGTGCTCGAATCGCGAACCGGCCAGACGCTGTCGCCCAGCCGCATCTGGCGCATCGAAATGTCGCTGAAGCCGGTGATGCAGCGCCACGGCATCGCCGATCTCGACGCGCTGGTCGCGGCGCTCGTCACCTCGAACAGCCGCCAGCTGCTCGACGACACGATCGACGCGATGCTCAACAACGAGACATTTTTCTATCGCGAACATAGTGTGTTCGACGACATAGCGAACACCGCGCTCGAACATCTGCGGCGGATCAATGCCGACAAGAGGCGGCTGACCATCTGGCATTGCGGCGTCTCGACCGGGCAGGAAGCCTATTCGATGGCGATGCTGCTCGCCGAGCAGGAAGCGAAATGGGCCGGCTGGCAGGTCGATATCGTCGGCACCGATATCAGCTATCAGGCGATCGGCCGCGCGCGCGTCGGCCTCTACAGCCAGTTCGAGATTCAGCGCGGACTGCCGGTGCAGCGCATGGTGCGCTGGTTCGACCAGACCGAGGCGGGGTGGCTCGCCAAGGCCGACCTGCGGCGCCGGATCGATTTTTCGGTGCAGAACATGCTGACCGACCGGCCGCCGCTGGCGAGCCCGGCCGACCTGATCTTCTGCCGCAACCTGCTGCTCTATTTCGCGCTGCCGATGCGGCAGAAGGCCTTTGCCAAGCTGCGCGCGATGGCGGCGCCGCAAAGCTTCCTCGTGCTCGGCGCGGGGGAGACGGTGCTCGGCCAGACCGACCAGTTCGTGTCGAGCCCGCGGCTGCGCGGCCTCTACGAGCCCGCCGACCAGCAGGTGCGGCGGCCGCAGGCGGCCTGAACCCGCCTTGCAATTTGCGCGTCGCTGGCGCAGGTGAGGGGCGGGCTAGACAGCATTGGGCCGCGACACGCATGAGCGAATTTATTGAACGCTGGTCCCCCAATTTCGACGAGCGCGCACTGCCGGTTTCGATGATTGTGCTTCATTATACCGGTATGAAGACCGGCGCCGAAGCCATTGACCGGCTTGCCGATCCCGCCGCGAAAGTGTCGGCGCACTATGTCGTCAGCGAGGATGGGCAGATCACCCATATGGTGCCCGAGGAGAAGCGCGCCTGGCATGCGGGCCGGTCGCACTGGCGCGGCATCAGCGACATCAATTCGGCGAGCGTCGGGATCGAGATCGTCAATCCGGGGCATGAACATGGCTATGTCCCCTTTCCCGATCCGCAAGTGTCGTCGGTGGTGCGGCTCGTCCACCTGATCAAGGACCGCCACGCGATTACGCGCGGCAATGTCGTCGGCCATTCGGACATCGCGCCGACGCGCAAGCAGGACCCGGGCGAGCTGTTCCCGTGGGAGGAACTGGCGCGCCGCCGCCTCGCGCTGCCGCGCCCGACCCGGAAGCTGACCGATCCCCTGTGGACCGACGCGGGGTTCCTGCTGGCGCTCGAACGCTTCGGTTACGACGTGACCGACGGCTTCGCGGCCACCGTGGCGTTCCAGCGGCGGTTCCGGCCCGAACTGATCGACGGGACGATCGACGGCGAGTGCCGGGCGATATTGCTGGCGCTGCTGCTGCCCCAGCCCGAGGGGGATTGACGACCCCTCGCAATTGCGCGCGGACCACGCTATATTCCCCTCAGGCCAGAGGGTCGGGCGATCGCCGCTCCGCTTGCGGAGGGGAGGAAAGTCCGGGCTCCACGGAAACCACGGTGCCGGATAAC
>CALMYE010000190.1 GCA_937873425.1 uncultured Sphingopyxis sp.
TGCCCGACGGCACCGGCACCGGCCGGGCCATGTCGGTGACGTCGAACAGCTTCACACCCTCGGCGTCGGTGACCCAGAGATAGCGGAACTGCACCGCGCTGGCGCGCGCGTCGGTCAGCGGCAATTGCGCCGTCACCTTCGGCGCGAGCGGGTCGGTGAGGTCGAGCACGACCAGCCCCGCGTCGGTGGCGATATAGGCATAGCTGCCCGCCAGCGTCACGTGCCGCGCGCCCGCCAGCACATTGCCCTCGTTCCAGGTCAGTGCGCGGCTCAGCCGGTTGTTGCGGAATTCGCCGTCGGCGAGCGTGTCGATGTCGACCAGCACCAGCCCCTCGACGCTGTCGGTGATGACGGCGTAGCGATAGATGGGGTGCATCGGCTGTTCGTGGTTTTCGGGGAAATTCTTGACGATAGCCTCGTTGCGGCTGACGCTGATCGGCTGCGTCGTCGCGATCGCCATGCAGGTCGCATTGCGCGTCTTCACATGCGTCTTGTGGCCGAGCGGCGAGAAGGGCGCACGGACGATGCGTTCGGAGAAGCCCTTGTTGCCGACCGAGGCGATGTCATAGACGCGGAAGCCCCCGCGCCCTTCGGCGACGAACATATATTCGCCGCGCTGCTGCAGGCAGTTCACCCGGCCGCTCGTCCCCTGGACGATGTTGGCGAATTCCTCGAGCGCGCGCGTCTCGCCCGACCCCTTGGCGTCGAAGGTCTTGCCGCGCACCCAGTTCTTCAGCTCCTTGCCGTTCTGGTCGACATGGAGCTTCCAGTAATCGGGATAGGCATAGCGGTGGAGGTAGGAACCGATCACCGCCTGCGGCTCGTCCCATTCGGTGACGCGCGTCGCCTGGAAATTGCTTTCCTGCCCCGACCAGACGTTCAGCCCGACGAAATTGACGAAGTTCGTGCCGAGCAGCAGCAGCTGCGACATGATGGCATTGTTGTCGTCCGCCGCCGACAGGTGGCAGTCGCTGCACTGCTTGGTTTCCTGCCGCCGCACGGTGTGCGGGAAGTGCGGCGCGAAGGCCTGGCTCGAATAGCCCGCCGAAGAAATCGGCGGCTGGTGGATATAGATGCGCTCGCGGTTGATGTTGGTCGATGACAGGATCAGCGCCGATGTCGAGCGGACCGGGGCGATGATACCGCGCACCTCGCCGTTCGGGCCGGGTTCGCCGGGCTTGGTCAGCTGGTGCCGGCCGAGCTGGAACATCTCGTCGCGCGCCACCTGCGGGTTGTAGGTCGCGAAGTTGCGCGTCTCCTCCCCCTCGAAATGGTGCATGCTGGTCTTCCAGTTCGCCTCGATCGGCAGGTGGCAGCCGCCGCAGCTCGTCGTCCACGACAGGTGACAGGTGAAGCAGGTCATCTTGTCGTCGCCGTGCGCGCGATCCTCCTTCGCGATGCCCGGCCCCCATTCGAAATTGCCGGTTTCGGAGCCCGCGCGCGCCATCAGCTTGGCGCGCGCCGCCTTGGCGTTGAAATGCGGCCCCGGCGTCACCGCCTGTCTGACCAGGCTGACCTGCCATTCGAGCCTGGGATCGACGATCGAGCGCTGGATCAGCCCGACGACCTCGCCGTCGTCATTATACTGGAATTCGAAGCGCCGCTTGCCGTCTGGGTTGCGCAGCAGCGCGAGGTTGGTCCCCTGCGGCCGCGCCGCGACGTTCGAGGTCAGGAGGTTGGGCAGCGCGTCGGCGGTGCCGTGGCAATCCTTGCACGCGATCTCGACCGCGTTGGCGACCTCGCCCTGGATATAGCCGTTGCCGTGGCTGTCCTGCGCGAAGTGGCAGTCGGCGCACTGCATGCCCTTTTCGGCGTGGATGTCCATCATGTGGACCGCCTTGCCGGGGTTGATGCCGGGCGGCACGAACTTGCCCTCGACGCCGGGCCGGCCGGGATCGGCGCTGGCGAGGCAGAGGTCGCGCTGTTTCGCGTCGCTGTAATGCGAACAGCTCTTGCGCCATTTTTCCGGGTCCTTCGGGTCGACGATGTTGGCGGTGTCGGTGCCGTAGGTCGCCATATTGCCGTCGGCGTTCAGCAGATTGCCGCTGCGGTCGCGCTTGAAGATGCCGCGGAAGTTCCAGCCGTGGCCGTGATAGTCGGCGAACTGCGTGTCCTTGTTGGTTTCGTTGACGTCATAGACGTCGCGCAGGAATTCGACGTCGGCCCACAATCCGCGCGGCGCGGCGGCCTCGGGGTTGCGTTCGAGCACCTTGTGGATCTCGGCGGCGGTCGGATAGCGCTGCCGCTTGTAGATTTTCTCATAGTCGACGTCGCTCATGCCGGGCGGGCGCGGGGCGCTGTTCTCGGGCCCCGGCCACAGCTGCGGCGCGTCCGATTCATAATCCCACATCGTGTAGCCGAGGTAGGAGTTCAGGAAGATGTTGGGCTGGTGCATGTGGCAGGTCATGCACTGCGAGGTCGGGATCGAGCGGGTGAAGGCGTGCTTGACCGGATGCCCCGATTCGAGCCGCCTGGGCTTCGCGGGCGCGCCGGCCTTTGCATCGGCGGGGTCGATCAGCGCGCCGTGCGCGTCGGCGTCAGGCGCATGGTGCGCGCCCTTGTCCGCCCCGCCGCCGTGACCGTGGCCGTCGTCCTTGCCCTGCCACGGGCGGTCCTTGATCGTCGGGTCGATCGTCGCGGTTTCGCCGTCGCGGCCATATTTCGCCCAGGTCAGGCTGTGCCGCGGCTCGCGGTCGTTGGCATAGATGACGTGACAGCCCGAACAGCCCGAATGGCGATAGTCGCCGGGCTGGTCGTTGGTGCCCATGAACCACATGAAGGGGTCGTTGAGGCGCGTCTTGTGGATGTTGAGCACCGGAATCGCGACGCGCAGCCCGGTTCCGGGGCCGCGGTTCGACTGTTTGAGATCGGGACGCCCCGGCTCCTCCAGCCGCTGGATCTGGCCCGTCGGGTTGGGCAGGCCGATTTCGGGAAATTGCGTGTTGATGTTGCGCCCGCCGCGCTCGAAGACGCGGAACACGTCGCCGGGCGGGATCACGCTCCAGCGCGGCAGCGGATACATTTTCGCGAGCGCGCCGCGCGCGCGTTCCTTGTCGGTCAATATCTTGTCCGACGGCACCTTGGGATCGCAGGCGTTCTTATATTCCTCCGGCGTCATCGAGGTGGTCGGCGACAGGATGCACGCCGGATCGCCGGTCCGCGTATAGGCCTCGCCAAAGATGTAGTTCTTGTAGGGGACGATGCCGTTGTTATACGCCGCCCCGCCCCACAACATCGCGCCGGTGGACATCAGCGAACGCTCGGTCGCCTCGATCACCTCCATATGGCAGGCGCCGCACGCCTCGCGCGCGACGCGATAGTCGCTGGGGTTGACGAAGCGGATATATTCGGGCGCTTCCTTGTTCAGCAGCGTATAGCTGCGGATCGGGTTCGCCGGGCTGTGGCCCCAGCTGTTCGGCAGCGTCGGCTGCGGATGCGCGACCTTCTTCGCGGCGAGGTTATAGGGATTGTCGTAGCCAAGCTCGGGTCGGCCGAAGGCGGCGGGCGAGGTCGAATCGCCACCGTGGCAGTCGGTGCAGCCGAGCTGCACCGCGGGCGTTACGTGCATCGACGGCGCGTCGGTCTGGGTGTGGCAGCTGTAGCAGCCTTCGGACTTGGCGCGCACCGCCGCCTCGCGCTCGGCAAAGGTCGCGCCGGGCTGCTCGCGCGGCGCGGGCGGGGTGAAGCGATATTCGACCTTCACCGGCTTTTCGCCCTCGGCCGCTCGCACCATCGACACGGCAAAGCTCGCGCCCATCAGGACGAAGGCGATCAGGGCGAAGAGCTTGCGCGTCATCATCTAGAAACTCAAAATCACATTGGCGAGGATCGACACATAGGCCTTCTCGCGCTGCTTGTTGTCGAACAGATCCTTGAAGCCCTTGCCGGGCAGCAGCACCGCGGCGCTCAGGCGGCCGACGATGTTCTGCGTCGCCTTGGGCCGCCAGATGCCGGCGACCGACAGGTCCCAGCCGATGTCCCTGGGGATCGATCCTTCCATGCGCAGCGCCTGCAGCGTCGCCGTATTCTCGAACCACAGATGGTTGGCATTGACGCTGACGCGCGTCTGCGGCGACAGGTCGAAATCGGCCCCGGCGCCGAGAAGGACGGTGCCGGGATTGTTGAAGTTCGACTGCCCCTCCTCCTTCGACGAGCGCAGCGAGTTCAATATGCCGTTGCGGCCGCTGACCGCGATCACGCGCCCGCCGCCCGCGAAGGGAATGGTCTGGCGAATCCAGTAGCTGGTGTCGGCGCCGGCGAAGATCGGGTTTTCGAAGATGGCGTCGAACCCGCCCTCGGTATTGTTGTAGGGATCGCCGTCGCCGGTCGCATAGAGGCCCGACAGGCGGAAGCGCATCCAGTCGACGTCGTAGCTGAGTTCGGCGGCGCCGAAGCCCGCGCGGATCTGCGCCGGCTTGCTGGTGAAGAAGCTGTTCCGGTCCTCGCCCAGCGCGGCGTAGAAGCTCGCCGAGACGTTGATCCGCCCGATGCGCCCGTCGGCGCTGTAGCCGAGATAGACGACGTCATATTCGCGCCCGCGCAGGTCGCCGAGCAGCGCGGGCCGCACCGGGAAACCATTATGGTCGATCTGCACGTCCTTCTTTTCGCGGTTCATATTGTAGGTCACGCTGACCTGGCTGGTCAGCCCGACGAAGGGCAGATCCTGGCGATAGAGGTTGGCGGTGAAGACGAAGTCGCTGCGCGGCGTCTGGGTGATGTCGTTGAGGCCCGAATTGGTGTCCTTCTCCAGCCGCCAGAAGGCCGCGAAATTATATTGGAAGCGGTTGTTGTCGCGGTTGCCGAAGAAGCGCAGCCCGAGCTGGCTGTCGTTGAACAGGAAGCCGCGGAAATCGCTCTGGAACGGCTGAATGCCCGCGCGCACCGAATAGAAGTCGTAGCGGTCGGACGTGTTGCCGAGATGCTTGTCGACGAACAATTCCTGCACCCCGATGAAATGGTCGAAGCGGTTGCTCTTCTTCGACGGGCGCACGTCGAGCACGCGCCGTTCGGGCACGTCGACATAATTGGCCTGATAGGCGAGGGTCAGGCGATATTCGACATCGGGCGGCTTGAAGGCGGTCGATCCCTTGATCAGCGCGACGCCGCCGATGAAGGTCTGCGCGAGCACGAAGCTGCGGTTCTTGCCGAACACGTCGAGGCTGCCGGGGCGCGAGGTGGTCTGGACGCCGACGGGGATCGGGAAGGTGCGCGGTTCGAACACCGTGTCGGACACGGCGTTGACGATGAAGAACCAGTCCTCGCCCTTCAGCCCCAGGAATTTCGGGGTCTTGCAGCGCGCCTCGCCGAGCCGCGCGCGGCGTTCCTGTTCCTCTTCCGTGGGGATGCAGATCGCGCGGTCGCCCTTGTAGGTGTTCTGGTGATAGGGGTCGAACCAGCGCTCCCTGACCACCCCCAGGCTTTCGATCAGCCGCCAGCGATCGGGGACGGGCAGCTGGTCCGCCATCCCCGGAAAGGCCTCGGGCGGCGGGGGCCGCAGCGCGCCGACATTGTCCTGCGTCAGCCTGTCGGGCAGGTTCGGGCGATAGCCGGGGCGGCGGCGGCCGTCGATGATCTCGGTCACCACCTCGTCCTCGATCATCTCGCGCCATTCGGCGGGCGGCGGCGGCGGGGTGAGGTCGTCGAGCGACTGCTCGGCGGGTACGGGCGGATCGGCGGGCGCCGGATCGGGCGCATCGCCGGGGGCGCCCTGCGCCGCCAGGCTGGCGATGATCGGCCAAAGGCTGCTTCCGGTCATCGCCATCGCCTACAGCCCGTCGCAGACATTCTGCTGCGCCGTGTCGAGGAAGGGCGCAAAGGGACAGCTGATATAGCGCAGCCGCGCGGTCGCGCCGCCCGACAGGGTGACGACGATGCGGTCGGCGCGGATGCTGGTCGGCGCATTGCCGATGGTGCCGGCGCGCGCGCCGCCGTTATGCGCGCCCAGAAAGCTGACCATATCGTCCTGGTCGATGCCGTCGCCCGACACGCCGATCGCCCCGACAAGCACATTGCCGCGATAGATAGGGACCGATCCGGGGAAGATCTGGATGCCGTTGGCAATGCGCTTGCGGCCCGGGGTGACGTCAGGGACCTGCGTGCATTGCTGCGGCGTGTCGGGGCTGACGCCGCCGCTGACCACATGGGTCAGGTGCTGGACGAGGTTGGGCGCGATCAGGTCGGTCTGCAGCCCGACCGCGAAGGGGCTGAACTGCGCCGCCTGTTCGACCGACAGCGGCCCCGGCGGGCGCGAAACCTCGCCGTCGGGATAATAGGGCCGCGCGAGGTTGCCGATCGAGCGGTCGGCGAAGGCGGTCGTGCCGGTGAGCGCGGCCGCGTCATTGAGGAAGCTGCGCGTCCGCTGGACATAGGCGGGGACATTGGTGACGCCCGGCAGCACCGGGGTCGCGAGCAGTTCGGGGCCGGCGTGGCTGCCCGAGAAAAAGGCGGCGGTGCGCGCCTTTTGCAGCGACACGTCGATGCCGAAGATCGGGCCGTCGGGCGAGCGGACGATGCCCAATATCTCGCCGCGCGTATCGACGAGGCTGATCGTCGCCTGCATCCGGCTGTCGAGCGGGCGGCGGATCTGCGCACGCGCGCGCGACAGGACAGTGAAGGCTTCCTCCAGCACCGCGCGCGCTTCGGCGGCGGTCAGCGGCTGCGCGACCGCGCCGGCGTCGGTGCCGCCGCGGATCGGATAGCGGGGATTGCCGCTGCCGTCGGTGAGCACGAAGGCGTCGCGGTTGGCGAACTCGGCGGCGGTACTGGCGCGGACGCCCGACGCCTCGCTGCCGTAGGCGGTGCCGGCGCGCAGCGTGCCGTCGCTGTAGCCGGTGACCGCGATCAGCGTCCCCGCGCTGCCGTTGATCGCCGCGAAATTACTCTGCAGCGGGCCGAGGTCCGCAGTGGTCGCGTCGCTGAAGCGCAGCGTCGTGCCGTCGACCGCGATGCGGTCGGCGCGGATCGTATCGGGGGCGGCGAAGCCCTGCGTCCCGGCAAAGGCGATCGCCTCTTCAGCGTCGGCGTCGATGTCGAGGATATTGGGATCGAAGCCATAGTCGCCGTCGCCCATCACGCCGATCCCGCCGACGACGACGCCATTCTTGTAAAGCGGAAAGCCGCCCGCGTCGGCGGCGAGGCCGAGCGGCGAGCGCTGCGGCCCGATCATCGCCGCGCCGCCCATCGCGCCGAAGCGGGTGTTGAGGTCGCTGCACGGCAGCTGGCTGAACTGCACGCCGAACAAGGGCCCGCTTTCGAGGCCGACGGTGGTCGGCGCGGGCGGGAAATGTTCCTGGACGATCTGGCTGGCGGTGCGGGTCGAAAAGGCGTTGCCGCTGCTCGAAAGATAGGCGCCGGTGATCGCCTTGGCGATGGCGGCGGCGGCGGCGGGAATCTCGGCGCCCTGCAAGCCGATCTCGCTGCCCGCCGGGGCGGGGCCGCCGATGCGGTTGCGGCTCACACGCGCCGTGTCGGGCGCGCCGTTCATGCGGAAGACCGCGAGGACGTTGCCGACGCGGTCGGTCACCGCGATGATCGACGGCCGGCCGCGCGCCGATGCCTCGCCGACCGCCTGCGCGATCACCCGCTGCACGTCGGCGGCGCTCAGCGATTCGGCGGCGGGCGGGGTGAACAGGCCGCCGGTGGGCGGCGGGGTCGGCGTCGGAGTGGGCGCGCCGCCGCCCCCTCCGCCGCCCCCACCCCCTCCGCCGCCGCACGAGGTCAGCAGCAGCGCGCCGATGGCGGCAAGGGCCGTGGAGCGGGAGAGGCGGGTCCTGATCTGCATATCCTGTCTCAGCGCAGCGCCCGGATCGCGCGCACCGCGCTGCCCAGCGCGGCCTGGAATTCGGTGGGCTTGTAGGCATTGGGGTCCTTGACCGCGGCATAGGCGCGGTCGATGTCGGCGCGGATACCCGCCGCCGCGCCGATCGTGACGCGGCCCGACGACACCATCGAGTTGAGCAGCGTATCGACCCCCATCACCGCCTGCTGCGACCCCGAATAGTCGGTCAGCCGGTCGCCGATCGCGGGGGCGGCGATCGCATCGACGAGCGCGAAGGCGTCGGTCCCGGTGAAGCTGCGCGCGGCGAAGGCACTCTTGAGCGCGGTCACCGTCTGCCCAAGCTCTGCCGCGGCTTTCACTGCGGTCGCGCGGTCGGCGGCCATCGCGCGGTGGAAGGCCGCGGTGCGCGTCGAAAGCTGGTCGGCGAGCCCCGGCGCGGCGATGCGCGCGGCGGCGGCGAGCATGATCAGATTCTCGTCATTGTAGGGCGGCATGCCTTCGGGAATCTGGCGCCCCGGATTGTCGATGCCGGTGCGCACCGGCTTCGCCTGGTCGAAGATGCGGCGGTGGCAGCTGTGGCAGTCGAGGAAATAGAATTCGGGGAAGATGCCCTCGGTCCCGCGCCGCGACTGGAACAGCGCGAGGCTGCGTTCGAGCGCCGCCGCCTGCCCGACCGCCCACATCTGGACATGGTCGGTGCGCGCGCCTCGCGAGCCGAACTTGCGCCAGCCGTAATCGTCATCCTCCTGATGATGCGCCTGGAGCGAGGAGAAGAGGTCGAGCTCGAAGGCGATGCGCGGATGCCCCGCCGCCATGATGCGGTGGGTGACGAACTGCCCCTCGCCCGCCGCGCCGAAATGGCAGTCGATGCACACGCCCGCGCGCACGACGGGGTCTTCCAGCTTCTTCAGGCCCGCCGACAAATTGGCGAGATGCTTGTCGCGCATTTCGCGGTCGGGGTCGGCGTTGGTGCCGATGCCCGCATAATGGCTCGCGAGCCAGCCGCCCGCCGCGCCGTGGCAGGATTCGCAGGACACGCCGTCGGACAATATCGCCGACGATCCCGCCTTGGCGACGTCGCTGTGGCAGCCGAGGCACATCGGCGCGCGCGCCGCGTCGCCGATTCCCAGATTGCGCGCGATGAACTGGCTGCGGCTGTTGTTGAGCACCGCCCAGGCGCGGCTGTGCGCACCGCCGGGGGTCGAGGGCTCCTGCCATTTCATCAACTCGTCCTGGCGGACGACGATGCCGTCGCCCTCCATCCGGCCGTGGCAGGTCGATCCCGCGCAGGAGGCGACGCCGGTGAAGCGGGGTCCGCTCTCGCCCTGCGAGCGGGCGGGGGATGCGGACAGGGTCGCGGCCACGGCCAGCGCCGCGAGCAGCAAGACGAGGGCGGCAAAGGCCGCCCAAGGTCGATCGCCGCGCCTTGAACCCGCGTCGGTCGTCATGCCCAGTCCCCTTTTCCCGCCGGACGCTTTTGCGCCTCGGCCGCGCCTACACCACCCCGAACGCCAGCATCGCGTCGGCCACTTTCTTGAAGCCGGCGATATTGGCGCCCTTCACATAATCGACATAGCCGCCGCCCTGATCGCCATAGGTCAGGCAGCGTTCGTGGATGCCGGCCATGATGTCCTTCAGCATCTGCTGCAGCTCGCCCTCGCTCCAGCTGCGGCGCTCGCTGTTCTGGCTCATTTCCAGCCCCGACACCGCGACGCCGCCGGCGTTGGCGGCCTTGCCCGGCGCGAACATGATCTTCGCATCCTTGAACACATGCACGCCGTCGAGGTTGGTGGGCATGTTCGCGCCCTCGCTGACCGCGATGCAGCCGTTCTTCACCAGCGTCTTCGCATCCTCGCCGAGCAGCTCGTTCTGCGTCGCGCAGGGCAGCGCGACGTCGCATTTGACGCCCCACGGCGTCTTGCCGGGGGTGAAGGTCGCATTCTTATATTCCGCGACATATTCCTCGATGCGGCCGCGGCGGTGCGTCTTGTGCGCCTTGACCCAGTCGATCTTCTCCTGGGTGATGCCGTCGGGGTCGTGGATGAAGCCCGCCGAATCGGACAGGGTCAGCACCTTGCCGCCCAGCTGGACGATCTTTTCGGCGGCATGGGTCGCGACATTGCCCGACCCGGATATGACCGCCGTCTTGCCGACGAGGTCCTGCCCCTTGGCGGCGAGCATGTTGGCGAGGAAATAGACGGCGCCATAGCCGGTCGCCTCGGTGCGGATCAGCGAGCCGCCCCATTCGAGGCCCT
>CALMYE010000191.1 GCA_937873425.1 uncultured Sphingopyxis sp.
TTGTTGTTCGCCGCCGCCGCCGCGACGTCGTTCGCATAAGGCGCCGGGAAATGATCCGACGGCAGGCCGTCGCGCGTCGCCGGCTCGCCCGTGTCGGGATTGACTGAAGGGACCTGAAAGCTCTTGGCGAAGCTCTTCACCTGGCCTTCGGTATAGCCGAAATCCTGGATGTTGCGGAAAGCGACGAGGTTCAGGCTGTGGCAGGCCGAGCAGACCTCCTTGTACACCTGCATTCCGCGCTGCAGTTGAGCCTGATCCCAGTGCGGGAAGAGGCCGTCGCTGGCGAGCGCCAGATGACGCGGCTTCTTGACGAAGCTGTATGCGACATTGGGTTCATTCGACCAGGGCGTGGTGACAATCGCGAGCACCAGCGCGGTGATGAAACCGAGGCCGACGAGGAAACCGAGCGGACGAACCATGGCTGTTTCAGCTCCTAATTAGAGTCCGGCGCTCAGGCCGCTGCCGAAGCCGGCGGCGTATCGCCGGCATGTTTTGCAAGAACCGCTTCGGTGATCGAGTTGGGCATCGGCAGCGGACGTTCGATCCGCGAGACGATGGGCAGGATCACCAGGAAGTGAGCGAAATAATACATCGCACCGATCTGGCTGAGGAACACATAGGGCTGCTCCGCCGGCATCGCGCCGCACACGCCGAGCAGCGCCACGTCCGCGACCAATATCCAGAAGAAGATGCGATACAGCGGGCGATAGGTCGCCGACTTGACCGGCGAATTGTCGAGCCAGGGCAGGAAGAACAACAGCGCGATCGAAGCGAACATCGCGATGACGCCCCACAGCTTCGCGTCGATCCACAGGAAGTTGAAGGTGAAGGCCTTCAGGATCGCGTAGAAGGGCAGGAAATACCATTCGGGCACGATGTGCGCGGGCGTCGAGAGCGCGTTCGCGGGGATGTAATTGTCGGGGTGGCCGAGCAGGTTCGGGCTGAAGAAGGTCAGACCGACGAACACCAGCAGGAACACGCCGAGGCCGAAGCCGTCCTTCGCGGTGTAATAGGGGTGGAACGGGACGGTGTCCTGTTCGTCCTTCACCTCGATGCCGGTCGGGTTGTTCGAGCCCGGGATGTGCAGCGCCCAGATGTGCAGGATCACCACGCCCAGGATCACGAACGGCAGCAGATAGTGCAGCGAGAAGAAGCGGTTGAGCGTCGCGTTATCGGGCACGAAGCCGCCGAGCAGCCACTGGCGCACCGGCTCGCCGACGACCGGGATCGCGGAGAAGAAGCCGGTGATCACCTGCGCGCCCCAGAAGCTCATCTGTCCCCAGGGAAGCACATAGCCCATGAAGGCGGTCGCCATCATCAGGAGGAAGATCACGACGCCGAGCAGCCACACCATCTCGCGCGGCGCCTTGTACGATCCGTAGTAAAGGCCGCGGAAGATGTGCAGATAGACGACGATGAAGAACATGCTCGCGCCGTTCATATGCGCGTAGCGGATGAACCAGCCGGCGTTCACGTCGCGCATGATATGCTCGACCGAGTTGAAGGCGACGCCGACATGCGCGGCATAATGCATCGCCAGGATGATGCCGGTGATGATCTGGATCGCCAGCGCGGCGCCGGCGAGAACGCCGAAGTTCCAGAAATAGTTGAGGTTGCGCGGCACCGGATAGCCGGCGCCGATCGCATTGTAGACGAGGCGCGGAAGCGGCAGCTTCTCGTCCATCCACTGCATCAGCGGATGCTGCGGCTGATATTGCTTGGCCCAGGGAAAGCTCATCTTATCTCGCTCCTCAGCCGATCGTCACAACGGTGTCGCTGGTGAATTCATAGGGCGGCACGACGAGGTTGGTCGGCGCCGGGCCTTTGCGGATGCGCGCGGCGGTGTCGTAGTGCGAGCCGTGGCACGGGCAGAAATAGCCGCCGAAGTCGCCGCGGGCCTCGCCCTCGGCCGCGCCCAGCGGAACGCACCCCAGATGGGTGCAGACGCCAAGCGTGATCAGCCAGTTCTCCTTGCCCGCCTTGGTGCGCTCGGCGAGCGTCTGCGCGTCGCGCAGGTCGCTCATCGGCACCGCATTGGCTTCCGCGATTTCCTTGGTGGTCAGGTTGCGGATGAACACCGGCTGCTTGCGCCAGCTCGTCTTGATCGCCTGCCCGGTGCCGATCGCCGAAATGTCGATCTCGGTCGAGGACAGCGCGAGCACGTCGGCCGAAGGGTTCATCTGGTTGACCAGCGGCAGAACCACCGCGACCGCGCCGACCCCGGCGAAGCTGACCGCCGCGATATTGATGAAGTCGCGGCGCCGCACGCCCTCTTCGACTAAGGCGCTGGTTTCGGTTTCACTGGCCATTCGATTGCCCTTGCATGGCTGAACTGACAAAATCCGCCTGAAAGGGTCGCCCTGTTGCACGCGCGCGGCGGCGCACGCCCGGCGGCCCCTCCGGGAATTGCGGGCCTGATAGCCGCACATAATGGGCTTGCCAACAGGCAATTTCCGCTTCGCCCGCCATGCCGCGACGCGGCGCCGAAACGCTCGATTTGCCCGGCTTCTGTCTCTAAGGAAGCGCGATGGAGATCGCCCTGTTCCAGCCCGATATCGCCGGCAATGTCGGCACGACGCTGCGCACCGCCGCCTGCTTCGGCGTGCCGGCGCATATCGTCGAGCCGTGCGGCTTTCCCTTCTCCGACCAGGCGCTGAAGCGCGCGGGGATGGATTATGCGGCGCGCGCGAACGTGCGGCGCCATGCGGGCTGGCGGGAGTTCGCCGCGTGGAGCGAAAGCGCGGGCAAGCGTATCGTCTTGCTGACCACCGCCGGCGCGACGCGCCTGCCCGATTTCGCCTTCGCGCCGGACGACCTGCTCCTGCTCGGCGCCGAATCCGCGGGCGTGCCGCCCTATGTCCATGAGGCGGCGGCGGCGCGGGTCGCGATTCCGATGCGCGAGGGTTTTCGCTCCTTGAATGTCGCGGTCGCGGCTGGCATCGCGCTCGGCGAAGCGCTCAGGCAGACGAAAGGCTTTCCGGCATGACCCCGCTCGATCCCCAGCAACAGGCGGCGCGCGACTGGTTCGAATCGCTGCGGAATCGGATCTGCGCCGAGTTCGAGGCGATCGAGGCCGAGGCGGGCAGCGACGCGCGCTTCCACTATGTGCCGTGGGACCGCGAGGCGGAGGGGATCGCGCCCGGCGAAGGCGGCGGCGGCGTGCGCGGGGTGATGACGGGGGCGGTGTTCGAAAAGGTCGGCGTCAACGTCTCGACCGTCGGCGGCCGCTTCGCGCCCGACTTCGCGGCGTCGATCCACGGCGCGGCGGAGGACCCCAGCTTCTTCGCGACCGGGATCAGCCTGGTCGCGCACATGGCGAACCCGCACGCCCCTGCCGTGCACATGAACACGCGCCTGCTCGCTACCACCAAGCGCTGGTTCGGCGGCGGCGCCGACCTCAATCCGCCGATTCCCTATGCGGAGGATACCGACGCCTTCCATGCGCGGCTGCGCGCGGCCTGCGCGCCCTTCGGTCCCGACGTCTATCAGCGCTACGCCAAATGGGCCGAGGATTATTTCTTCATCCCCCACCGCGGCGTCCATCGCGGCGTCGGCGGCATCTTCTACGATCATCTCGAATGCGGCGACGATGCCGAGTTCGACCGCCATTTCGCCTTCACCCGCGCGGTGGGCGAGGCCTTCCTCGACATCTTCCCGCAGATCGTGCGGCGCCGGATGAACCTGCCCTTCACCGAGGCCGAGCGCGAGGCGCAGCTGGTGTGGCGCGGCCGCTACGCCGAATTCAATCTCGTCTACGACCGCGGGACGCTGTTCGGACTCAAGACCGGCGGCAATATCGACGCGATCCTGATGAGCCTGCCGCCGCTGGCGAAGTGGGATTGATGCGAAAAGGGCGCCCCGTTTCCGGAGCGCCCCTTCCCTTGCACTGCCTGCGCGGTCAGGCGAAGACGTCGCCCGAAGCGCGCGGTGCGATCGCGCGATACACGCCGACCGGCATCGAGACCGACACCATCAGGATCGGCAGATAGATCACCGCCGCCGAGACGATCATCGAGATCAGCAGGCCGGCCATCGACCCGCCGCTGGCGACGCCGCCGAGGATCGCGCCGAAGATCATGCCCGCCACCAGCGCATAGACCACCAGCAGGATGGTGAAGAGCAGATAGAAGCCGACGATCGTCCATTGCGAGGCGTTGGTGAGCTTCCACGATTCGCTGAGTCCGGTGATCGGATTGCGCGTCAGGCGATCGGCCATCACCGGGCCGGCGACGATGAAGCGCCCCTGCACCCACAGCATGAACACGAGAATCGCGATATAGAGCAGGATACCGACGATCATCGCGATACCGCCCGCGGCGCCCACGTCACCCGACATGAACCCGCCCATCCCGCCGACCGCCGCGCCGAAGATCAGGCCGAAGACGAGCATGACGATGAAGACGACGATATAGGCGGCGATCATCACCACCAGCATGCCGAAGGCGAAGGCCGGGCCGGCCTGCAGCGCCCAGCCGAAATTGGGCGTTTCGCCGGAGTGCATGCCGCCGCGCCAGATCAGCATGCAGACGGCATAGAGGATGATCGCGGCGATCAGGGCGAAAAGGCCGATCGGGCCGAAGGCGCCCATGATCGCCGACGGGTCGCCGACAGCCAAGGCCGAGAATGTGGACCCCAGAAACAGATAGCCGAGCAGGCCCAGCAATATGATCGTTCCGCCGATCCATATCAGCATCTGCGTCCAATTGGCCTTCAGAAACGCGAACGTCTCCGAAAAAGCCGCACCGATACTCATCTTGACCATGTCTCTTCCCCCTTTTGTTGAACCTGCTTCCTTCTTCCTTGTTCGACCCTGTGATGTCATCGCCTACATGATTATGGTTCCGTTTGCGACCAAATCTTCCCCTACGGAAAATATGCCCTCACGGTCATGCAAACACGTCTCCCGCATCGCGCGTCGCCAGCTGCCGATAGACGGCAGCGGCAACGGCGAGCGACACGATTCCCCCGATCATCGCGAGGCCGGCTTCCACCAATCCGGTCACGATCCGCCCGATCCCCTCCCCGGTGCCGAAGGCGAGATGGGCGACGCCGCCGAACAGCATGGAAAGGATGATGATCACCACCAGCACGAGGAACAGGAAAAGAAAGATGCGCCAGCCATTGTCCTTCGTCAGCGCCCAGCTTTCGCCGAGCGCCCGGGCCGGATTATAGAGCTGTTGGTCGGCGATGACCGCCGATGCGACCGAAATCCGCGCCCACAGATAGGCGCAGATACCGGCGAGCAGCAGCAGGCCGATCACGATCAGCACCAGGCCGATCCCGCCGCCGCCGGCGCCGGCGGCGATCCCGGGCAACAGCAACAGCAAGGCGATGAGGAAAAGTCCCGCGCCGACGAGGATCTGGAGACCCACGACCGTCGGCAGCATCCTGAGCGCGAAGACCAGCGCGTCGCCGACGCTTATGCTCTCGCGCGACAGCCACAGGCGGAGCACCCCGACGCCGCCGACCGCCGCAACCAGCGCGATGCCGAGCTGATAGGGCAGCGCCTGACGCATAGTTTCGCGCAGCGCCGCCATAGCCTGGTCGAAGCTCGCTCCGTCGGCGGCCTCGATCGGTACGGGGCCGAACCAGCTGACCGCCAGCGTCGGCAGGAACAGGAAGACTGCGGCGATCGCGCCGGTCAGCGCGGTGTGCGAACGCAGCAGCAGCGTCGCATCGTCCCATGCCGCGCCCATGTCGAATTTCGGCATCTGCACCCCGTTGCCCGTCCTGTTTACCGGGAGGGAGACTGGCCCTGTTGGCGCCCGATGTCCAGCGTTATTAACCCTTTAGCTTCCGCCTCTTGCGCTCCGTCGCACACATGGGCAGGAGGTCGCCGATGACCATCGCGCCCAGCCCCGAATGGACCGTATCGCCGGGACTGACCGACTATCCCGCCGCTCTCGCCGACATGGAGGCGCGCGCGGCCGCCATCCACGCTGGTGAGGGGCGCGAACGCATCTGGCTGATCGAGCATCCGCCGCTCTACACGGCCGGAACCAGCGCTGATCCCGCCGAGATGCTCGACCCACGCTTTCCGGTCTACGACGCCGGGCGCGGCGGGCGCTACACCTATCACGGGCCCGGGCAGCGCGTCGGCTATGTCCAGCTCGACCTCGCGAAGCGCGGGCGCGACATACGCGCCTATGTCCATGCGCTCGAAGGCTGGGTCATCGACGCGCTGGCGGAGTTCGGCGTCGCTGCGCGGCGCGCCGAGGGGCGGATCGGCATCTGGACCGACGACGCGCAAGGCCGCGAGGCGAAGATCGGCGCGATCGGGGTGCGCGTGAAACGCTGGGTGACGATGCACGGCTTTTCGCTCAACGTCGCGCCCGACCTGTCGCATTTCGGCGGCATCGTCCCGTGCGGCATCGCCGAATTTCCGGTGACCAGCCTCGCCGCGCTCGGCCGGCCCGCGACCTTCGCCGATGTCGACGCGGCGCTCGAACGCGCCTTTCCTGCCTTTCTCGACAAGCTTTCGGCCAGCGACTAGGAAAAACTTATGAACCGCAAACTCCTCCTCGCCACGCTCCCGCTCCTCGCCCTCGCCGCGTGCGACACCGGCCCCAAGGGCAGCACGACGACCAA
>CALMYE010000192.1 GCA_937873425.1 uncultured Sphingopyxis sp.
ACCGGGCCGACGATCGAGGCGGTCATCTTCTCCCCCGTCGGCCGCACCGCGACGAAATCATGCCAGGCATCGTAGAGCGCGGGGCGCGCGAGATCGTTCATCGCGGCGTCGACGATGACGAAGGGGTTCACCGCGCCGGGCTTGACCCATAGCACTTCGGTCAGCAGCACGCCGGTGTTGCCCGCGATGACGCGGCCGGGCTCGAACATCAAGGTGACGTCCCAATCCTTCGTCACCCGCGCGACCATCGCGCCATATTCGGCCGGGCTCGGCGGATTATCCTCGGGGCGATAGGGGACGCCGAGGCCGCCGCCGAGATCGACATGGGTGATGCTGTGTCCCGCGGCGCGCAGATCGGCGATCAGGCGGCCGACGCGCTCGAACGCCGCCTCGAGCGGGTCGAGGCTGGTCAGCTGGCTGCCGATGTGGAGCGCGACCCCGCGCATCTGAAGGCCCGGCAGCGCAGCGAGGCGGCCGAAGATGTCGGGGGCGCTGTCGATGCCGACGCCGAACTTGTTCTCCGCCTTGCCGGTCGAGATTTTCGCGTGGGTTCCCGCATCGACGTCGGGGTTGACGCGCAGCACCGCAGGCGCCGTCATTTCCTTGGCAAGCGCGATTTCGGCGAGCGCGACGCCTTCGGGCTCATGCTCGATGTTGAACTGGCCGATGCCGCGGTCGAGGCCGAGCGCAAGCTCGGCGCGCGTCTTGCCGACGCCCGAAAACACGATGTCTTGCGGCGCCATGCCCGCGGCGAGCGCGCGTTCGAGCTCGCCGCCCGATACGACGTCGGCGCCGTAACCCTGCCGCGCGAGGACGCGCAGCACGCCGAGATTGGGGTTGCACTTGATCGCGAAGGCGATGTGCTTGCGCGGGATGTCCTTGAGCGCGTCGGCGAACACCTGCGCATGGCGCTCGAGCGTCGCGCGCGAATAGACATAGACGGGGGTGCCGATTTCCTCGGCGATGCGCGGCAGGGGGATGTTCTCGGCGTGGAGAACGCCGTCGCGATAGTCGAAATGGTCCACAATCAGATCCTGATATTATGCACCGTTTGCCCTGAGCCTGTCGAAGGGCCGTTCTTTTCTTGCGAAAAGAAGGACGGGGCTTCGACAAGTTCAGCCCGAACGGCAAAAAAGCGGTTCGATTTAGCCCGGAGGCGGCAGGTCGAAATCGTCGGTTTCGCGGCGTTCGGAGCGTTTGAGAAGTTCGTCGCTGCGCGCGGGGCGGGCCTGCGCGTCAGGCGTCGTGAGCTCCTCCGTGGTCGGTTGCCGCTTCGCCCCGACGGGCAGCGGCGGGGCCGGGTCGCCGGCCGCGGGCTTCAAATCCTCCTTTTTGCCGCACGCGCCGAGCGGTGCGAGCAGCAAGGCGCCGGCGAGCGTGACGGCGATCGGGCGCGACAGCTTCATCCTCAATCCTCCAGCGCGGCGCGGGCCGCGGCGACGGCCTGCCTTACCCGTTCGGGCGCGGTGCCGCCATAACTCATCCGGCTGGCGACCGATGCCTCGACGGTCAGCGCCGCCAGCGCTTCGGGCGTCACCGCCGCATGGATCGCGGCGGCCTCTTCGGCGGGCAGCGCCGACAGTTCAACGCCGAGCTCCTCCGATCGTTTCACGCAGGCGCCGACGATATGATGCGCCTCGCGGAAAGGGACCCCCGCCGCGCGCACCAGCCAGTCGGCAAGGTCGGTCGCGGTCGAGAAGCCCGAGGCGGCGAGCGCGCGCATCCGGTCGGTGCGGAAGGTCAGCGTCTCGACCATGCCGGTCATCGCCGCGAGCGACAGGGCGAGCGCGTCGAAGGCGCCGAACACCGTCTCCTTGTCGTCTTGCAAATCCTTGGAATAGGTCAGCGGCAGGCCCTTGACGATCACCGACAGGCGCTGGAACGCGCCGAGCAGCAGGCCGGCGCGCCCCCGCACCAGTTCGGCGGCGTCGGGGTTGCGCTTTTGCGGCATGATCGAGCTGCCGGTCGACCAGGCATCGGGCAGGCTGACGAAACCGAAGGGCTGGCTGGCCCAGATCACGACCTCTTCGGCAAGGCGCGACAGATGGATCGCGGCGATCGAGGCGGCGGCGCAGAATTCCAGTGCGAAATCGCGGTCGGACACGGCGTCGATGCTGTTCGCCATCGGCCGGTCGAAGCCCAGCGCCGATGCGGTCGCGGCGCGGTCGAGCGGGAAGCTGGTCCCGGCGAGCGCGGCGGCGCCGAGCGGCGATTCGTTGAGCCGCGCGCGCGCATCGGCGAAGCGGCCCCGGTCGCGGCCCAGCATCTCGACATAGGCGAGCAGGTGATGGCCGAGCGTCACCGGCTGCGCGACCTGCAAATGGGTAAAACCGGGCATGATGCTGCCCGCATGCTCCTCGGCGCGGGCGAGGAGCGCAGCCTGCATCGCGCGCAGTCCGGCGTCGATGCGGTCGCAGGCGGTGCGCACCCACAGGCGGAAGTCGGTCGCGACCTGATCGTTGCGCGAGCGCGCGGTGTGGAGCCGCCCGGCGGGCTCGCCGATCAGCGCCTTCAATCGCGATTCGACCGTCATGTGGATGTCTTCGAGCGCGAGGTCGACCGGCACGCCGGTTTCGGCATATTCGGCGGCGATCTGCGCGAGGCCCGCATCGATCTTCGCGGCATCGTCGGGCGCGATGATCCCGGCGGCGCCGAGCATCGCGGCATGGGCGCGGCTGGCGGCGATATCCTCTTCCCACAAGCGCTTGTCGACGGGGATGGAGGCGTTAATCTCTTGCATGATCGCGGCGGGTCCGCCACCGAAGCGGCCACCCCACATGCTGTTACTGTCCGGAGTCTTCGCCATCCGCCGCGTCCCGAAAATTGGTCTGGCGACCCTGGCCCTGCTGATGGCCGGATCGATCGCGGGCTGCGATAGGGAAAAGGCGTCCGGGGAGCAAGCGGGCGCGGGCCAATCAAAACTTGCCGCGGGTCAAGCCGGGAAGGACATCGCCGCCTTTCACCACGACGTCGTGCGGGCGCATGCGGGCAAGCCGGCGCCGGGCGCCCTGTTCCGCGGCCCCGACGACGCGCCGGTGACACTGGCCGATTTCCGCGGCAGGCCGCTGCTCGTCAATCTGTGGGCGACATGGTGCATACCCTGCGTCGCCGAGATGCCGACGCTCGACGCGCTGGCGGCGGCGAGCGGCGATGCGATGCACGTCGTCGCGGTCGCGCAGGACCGGCAGGGCGCGGAGGTCGTCGATCCCTGGTTCCAGCAGGCGGGGCTGAAGGCGCTGCAGCCGTATCTGGACCCGGAGATGAATCTGCTGGTCGCGTTCAACAGCGCGCTGCCGACGACGATCCTGTTCGATGCCGAGGGCCGTGAGGTCTGGCGCGTGGTCGGGGCGATCGACTGGCAGGGCAAGGAGGCGCAGGCGTTGCTGGCGGAGGCGGGGGTTTGACGCCACCATTCCCCCTCCCCTTCAGGGGAGGGGGCAGCGAGACTTGGTCCGGCGCCAGCCGGGCCGTAGTCGCAGCGGGGTGGGACCATCGGCCTTGCGCTATCTCGCAGGCCCCCACCCCAACCCCTCCCCTGAAGGGGAGGGGCTTGATTTGGGTTTGGACAGAGGATCAGGCCTCTTCAAAACGCGCCAGATCGACCAGCGCCTTCCCCAACGCCGTCACTTCGGCGCCGCTCCGCGCGCCCGCGAAGAAGCTGGCCGAGAGGCAATATTCGGCACCGCGGCCGGGCAACACCGCGGCGAGGGTGGCGATGCCGATATGCGTGTAGCCGTCGTCGAGCGCGAAGCCCGTGCGCACCGCCAGCCGTATCTGTTCGGCATAGTCGGCGAAGGCAATCGGCTTTTCCCAACGGACCGCGGCGAAACGGCGCGCGATCTCCTCCGCGTCCGGCGTCTGCGCGGCGGCGATGGCGCGGCCGACCGCGCCGCCGCCGAGCGGCTGGCGCTGCCCCTGCGCGAGGTGGATGCGCAGCACGGCATTGCTTTCGGCATGGGCGACGAGCTGGAGCCGGTCGCGCGCGGCGACCTGCCATAGCCCGGCGGTCACGCCATGCTCCTGCGCGAAGCGCATCATCAGCGGGCGCAGCCGGTCGATCATCCGCCGCGCGTCGCCGCCCTGCAGCAGCCCCGAGCGCGCCCAGCCGTCGGCGAGGCGATAGCGCTTGCCCGGCGCCTCGCGCACCACCGCGCCCTCCGCCACCAGCGTGCCGAGCAGGTTGAAGCAGGACGAAGCGCCAAGCCCGAGCGACCGGGCGATATCGGACAGCGTCAGCGGCGCGCTTTCGCCGAGCAGGCGCAGCACCGCGAACGCCTGCGACACCGATCTCACCTCTCCCGCCACGCATCACCTTTTCACAAATATGAAAACATAATTCTTTATATTGAATATTCCGCAAAGCTCAACTAGCCGGTTCGCCAAACGGATATTGGGAGAGTCGCATGGGCATGCTGGATGGCAAGGTGGTCGCGGTGACGGGCGCGGGGCGCGGCGTCGGGCGCGAGATCGCGCTGCTCTGCGCGAAGGAAGGCGCGGCGGT
>CALMYE010000193.1 GCA_937873425.1 uncultured Sphingopyxis sp.
TGCAGCGCCGCCGGCACCAGCGCGACCAGCACCAGCGGGTCGGGCCGCACCGTCCACAGCGCCCAGCCCCACAGCCCGAGCGCGGTGGCGTAGCAGAGCGCGACCCCGCCCTTCACATGCCGCCCCATCGCCCGTGCGCTCGACTTCACCCCGACGAGCGCGTCGTCCTCGATATCCTGCAGCGCATAGATGGTGTCGTAACCCATCACCCAGGCGATACAGCCGGCATAGAGCAAAGGCATCGCCAGCCCGTCCGCGCCGCCCGCCGCCGCCCAGCCAACCAGCGCCCCCCAGCTGAACACGAGGCCGAGCCACGCCTGCGGCCACCAGGTGAGGCGCTTCATGAAGGGATAGGCGGCGACGAGGATCAGGCTGGCGAGCGCGACGATCTGCGCGCGCAGCGGCAGTTGCAGCAGCACGGCGAGTCCGGCAAGCGACAGCAGGATCGCCCACAGCCAGGCATTGCGGACCGATACCGCGCCGCTCGCGACCGGCCGCGACGCGGTGCGCGCGACCTTCGCATCGAGGTCGCGGTCGACGATGTCGTTATAGACGCATCCCGCCCCGCGCATGACGATCGCGCCCAGCAGCAGCCACAGGAACAGCGCCCAATGGCTGACCGCCCCGCCCGCGAGCGCCAGCCCGAAGGCGCAGGGCCAATAGAGCAGCCACCAGCCGATCGGCCGGTCGAAGCGCGCGAGCAGCGCATAGGGGCGCACGCCCGCGGGCAGCAGCGCGACGAAGCCCCGGAGCTGGCTGTCGGGAGGATGGTCGGTCGTCATCGGCGGACGCGCATGTAGCAGCCGCCGCGCCCGCGATAAATCTCCGATTGCGCGCTAGCGGCTCAGCCGCAGCTCGACACCGTCGCCGCGGGCGCGGGATTGTAGACCTGCGTCAGGTCGCGCGCCTCGCGGATATTGAAGGCGGCGGTCGAGCGGATCGTGCGCTCGCCCAGCCAGCTGCCGAACAGCATCGGCCGATAGCGATAGGTGACCTCGACGAACATCACCGCGGTGCCGCTCGCGGCGGTCACCTCGCGTCCCGCCGGACCCATGCCGGGAAAGCCGGTGCCGGTGGCCCCCGTCCCCTGCGCGCCGTAGCGCGGCGCAGCGGCGAGATTGCCGAAGCAGCGCTGCCAGCGAATCCACTGGCCGCCCTGCGCATTGCGTTCGAGGCTCGACAGGATGATGCGGCCATTATTGCGGAAATCGAGTCCGCCGGCCTGTTCCTGGACCCCGGCGAAGACCTGGTTGATGTCGGTCTCGCGCACGCGCGGCAGCGACAGATTGTTGCCGTGCGCGATGCGCGACGCATTGTCGGCGGCGGAGAGCGCGACCTGGCTCATCCGCGTGCTCGCCAGCGTCAGATTGGCGATTTCCAGCCCTGCGAAGCCGATCAGCACCAGAAAGGGGATGGTGAAGGCCATTTCGACGATGACCGTCGCACGGCTGTCGCGCGCCAGACGCGCCGCGGCGGCGCGCAGGCGGCACGGGAAGAAGCGGCTCATTTGCATATCACCGTGCTCGTCGAGGTCGCGGCGCCATAGGGCTGGTTGCGCAGCACGGTCTTGGCGACGATCGTCGTTTCCTGCGGCTGGCCGAGCATCCGCCAGACGGGCAGCACGCGCTTGATCTCCATGCTGGCGGCATAGACGACGACATCGTCCGCGCCGCCATTGCCCGCCTTGCCGCGGTCGGCGTCCCAGTTGCCGTTGCCGTTGACGTCCTGGAAGCATTCGCCGCTGTCATACTGGCCGTTCTTGTTCGAATCGGTGTAATTTTCGGGGTCGCCGACCTCGTCGAAGCTCGAATAGGCCTTGCGCGAGAAGCTGACCTCGGCGTTGCCGAACACGTTCCTGACCTGGCGCGCGACCTTGGCGTCGAGCGCGGCCTGGTCGGACGCATTGTCCTCCAGCGTCGATGCGCGGCCGGCCTCGGCGACCGCTCCCGATAGCACCTGCTTCGCATACATCTGCCAGGCGAAGTCGAAGATGCCCATCAGGATGAGCAGGAACAAGGGCGCGGTCAGCGCGAATTCGGTGATCGCGGTGCCGCGCTCGTCGCGGCGGAATGTCGTCCACATCCTCATTGCGACAGCCTCAGCTTGGAGATCTGGCGCGCGATCTCCTGGAAATTATTGTTGAGCTGCGCGGCATTCGACGCCGAATAGGCCTTGTCCGCGGTGGCGCAGGTCGTCATCTGCGTGTTGAGCGCGACCCCGAAGCTGACCACCCAGACGGTGATGTTCTTCGCCTTCGCCTTTTCGCACAACTGCAGGAAGCGGTTGTTGTGGCGACTGGTCAACGCCGTATCGCAGTTGGCCACCGTATCGGTGCAATTGCCGCCGACGCGCTGCATCGTCCACTCATAGCCCTGGAAGGTCAGGTTGCCCGTGTTCGCCGACATCTCGCCGTCGGTCATGAAGATGATGTGGCGGCCGATCGGCCGGCCGTTGGGCGCGGCGCCATTCTCGTCGGCGAAGATGCCGTCGGGCGACAGGAAGCGCACGCCCCACACCATGCCGGCGTCGTGATAGGTGCCGCCGACCGCCTGCAGCGAGTTGACATAGCTGTCGAAGTCCGACCGGTCGTCCTTGGTCATCGTCGTCAGCTTCATCGCCGGCGCCGGGCA
>CALMYE010000194.1 GCA_937873425.1 uncultured Sphingopyxis sp.
CCGCGCGCTCGAAGAAGGAGACGTCAGATGTTCAAATGGGCCTTGATCTTTGCCGTGATCGCATTGGTCGCCGCGATCCTGGGGTTTGGCGGCATCGCCGGAACCGCGGCGGGGATCGCGAAAATCCTGTTCTTCGTCGGCCTGGCGCTGGTCGCGCTGTTCGTGATCCTGGGCACGGCGGCGGCGAAGAAGGTCACCTAGAAAAATTCGCGAAAAAATTTGCGCGTCCGTGGAACCATGACGATCCGCCCGCGTTTCATGAACCTGCTTGATCGAAAGATTGCGTAGAATCTGGTTCCGTCTCCGGATGGAACCTAGGGAGCCCCGCCGCAGAAATGCGACGGGGCTTACCTGTTTCCGGGCACCTGCATCCCAGTAAATTGACATATCGTCAATTATGGCGAATCTTCCTCGAAAATGGATCGAGGGGAGAGGCGGCGTGGCGGACGGGCGTTTCGACGGCAAGGTCGCGGTGATCACCGGCGGCGGCCGCGGTTTCGGCAAGGCGTTCGGCCATGCGCTCGCGCGGCGCGGGGCGCGCGCCGTGCTGCTCGACCTCGACGCGGCGGCGGCGCATGCGGCCGCGGACGAGATCGGCGCGGGCGCGGAGGGGATCGCGGGCGACGTCGCCGACGAAGCGGCGATGCACAAGATCATGGCCGGCGTCGCCGCCCGGCACGGCGGCATCGACCTGCTGATCAACAATGCCGGCATCCATTCGGCCGAGGCGAACGAATTTATCGGCGCGCTCGGCACGGCGCGCGTGCGGCGGATGTTCGACGTCAATGTCTGGGGGGTGATCCACTGCACGCTTGGCGCGCGGCCGTTCATGGCTGGGCGCGAGGGCGCGGCGATCGTCAATATCGCGTCGATGGCGGCCTATGGCGCGCAAAAGGCCTATGGCGTGACCAAGCTCGCGGTGCGCGGGCTGACGGCGTCCTTCGCGCATGAGCTCGCGGGCGACGGCATCCGCGTGAACGCGATCGCGCCGGGGCTGATCCTGACCGACACGATCCGCGCCGAATTGCCGCAGGCGGTGGTCGATCGGGTCACCGCGATGCAGATCATCCCGCGCGCGGGCGAGGAGCGCGACATCGTCGAGGCGATGCTGTGGCTCGCGTCGCCGGGCGCCGCCTTCGTGACCGGCGAGACGATCCGGGTCAGCGGCGGCGCGACGTTGCAGGTGTAGATCGGGCAGGTGCAGGATCGGCTTGCGCCGCCATGAACGGCGCTGGTCTTTTGCGACAATTTACGACAAATTTCCGGCCATCCGGCAAGGCGCTGGGACAAAGCGTGCCTAGAAGGCCCTCATCGCAGCCCGCCCCCTTCGGGCTGCCCATGCAGGAGTTCGTTACGTGAAGAAGAGACTGACCCTTTTGTCGCTGGGTGCCGCGCTGGTCGCCGTGCCCGTTCTCGCCGCCCAGGGCGCCGGCCCGAAGGGCGATGCGCCCTCGACCCGCGCCGAGGCGCAGGCCAAGGCGATCGAATTGTTCGCCAGGCTCGACGCCAACAAGGACGGCAAGCTCGACGCCGCCGATCGCGCGGTGCGCGGTGCGGAGATGCGCGCCAAAGCGTTCGAGCGGCTCGACGCCGACAAGGACGGCAATGTCAGCAAGGCCGAATGGGACAAGCATGCCGCCGACCGCCAGGCCAAGATGGCCGAGCGCCGCGAAAAGCGGGCTGCCGCCGGCGCGCCCGGCGAGGCGCGCGAAGGCAAGCGCCCGGGCGCGCGCGGCCATTTCGGCAAGCGCGGCGGTTTCCACGGCGCGCGCGGCGACTGGATGAAGGCCGACACCGACGGCGACAAGGCGATCAGCCAGGCCGAGTTTGTCGCGGCTGCGCTCGCCCGCTTCGACAGCGTCGATGCGAACAAGGACGGGACGATCAGCGCCGAGGAACGCGCCGCGCATCGCACCGCGATGAAGGCGAAGCGCGACGAATGGCGCGCCAAGCGCGGCGGGGCGCCGGCCACCCAGTAACCGGCCGGGACCGGCGGCGGCGAGGGCGGGCTTCCCCCTTCCCGGCATTGCCTTTGCCGCCGCCCCCTGCCAGCAAGGGCGCATCCCCGGCCAATCCTCCCGGCCGGCGGATGCGCCCGATTGCTCTGGAACCTGAATGCCCGATAGCGACGCCCCCCGCATCCTGCTGATCGACGACGAACCGTCGATCCGTGAGCCGCTGTCCGACTATCTCGCCGGGCAGGGCTTTGCCGTCACCGCCGCGGCGAGCGCCGCAGAGGCGCGGTCGGTGCTGCGCGCGCAGGGCGTCGACCTGGTCGTCAGCGACATCATGATGCCGGGCGAGGACGGGCTGTCGCTGACCCGGCACCTGCGCGAAACCAGCCATATTCCCGTCATCCTGCTGACCGCGCGCGCCGAGGATACCGAGCGGATCATCGGGCTGGAGATCGGCGCGGACGATTATGTCGTCAAACCGTTCAACCCGCGCGAACTGGTCGCGCGCATCCGCACCGTGCTGCGCCGCACGCAGGCGAACGGGCGCACGCTCGACCCCGGCGGGACGAGCTATGCCTTCGGCCGCTGGGTGCTGCGCGAGGTCGAGCGGGTGCTGGTCGACGACGAGGGCAACGAGGTCGCGCTGTCGTCGGGCGAATATCATCTCCTCCACGCGCTGGTGCGCCATCCACGGCAGGTTATGAGCCGCGACCGGCTGCTCGATCTGGTGCGCGGGCGAGAGGCGGACATCTTCGACCGCGCGATCGACAATCTGGTGAGCCGGCTGCGCAAGAAGATCGAGGATGACGCCGCGCATCCGCAACTGGTCAAGACGGTGTGGGGTGGCGGCTACACGCTCGCCTGCGAGGTCAAGCGGCTGGGGAACGGCGGATGAAGCTGCGCCTCTGGCCCAGAAGCCTGGTCGCCCAGCTCCTGCTGGCGGTCGCGGCGGCGCTGTTCGTCGCGCAGGCGGTCAATCTGGTGCTGCTCGAGCGCGGGCAGCGGCAACAGGCGCTGGCGAACGGCGGCGGCATGGCGGTCGCGCGGATCATCGACGCGCTCGAACGCGACCGGCGCGGGCGCGGCGATGCGAGGGGCGATCCGGGCGGCGATCCGTCGCAGGAGCTCTACCGGATTCCGAAGCATCGCATCCAGGATACGCCCTTCGTCCCGCCGCCGCTCGCGCGGCCGCATCCCGACCTCGCCCGCCATGTCACCGACCAGCTCGAAGCGGCGGGGATCGCGGCCGATCGCGTCGATGCCTGGGTCACGCCGCACCGGCGGCATGCGGTAAAGGTCCGCGGTGCCGGCCCGGCCCGGATCGCGATCGTCTCGGCCAAGGTCGGCGAACGCTATGTCGCGGTGCGCGTCTGGGTGGCGGGCGAGGGCAACCGCCTGCAGGGCTTCCTGATCTGGCAGACGCTGTCGCTCTATGTGCTGCTGCTCGTGCCGATCCTGCTGATCGCGTGGCGCGCCGCGCAGCCGCTGCGCGCGCTGACGCAGGCGGTGCGGCGCGATCCTGCGGGCGACGGGCCGCCGCTGCTCGAAGAGGGGCCGTCGGACGTGCGCGACGTGATCGCGGCCTTCAACGCCTCGCGCGCGCGGATCGGTGCGATGCTGGCCGACAAGGACCGGATGCTCGGCGCGGTCGGCCATGATCTGCGCACCCCGCTCGCCAGCCTGCGCGTGCGGGTCGAGGCGGTCGAGGATGACGCGCTGCGCGAAAAGATGATCGCGACGATCGACGAAATGACCGCGATGCTGACCGACATCCTCGCGCTGGCGCGCAGCGGGTCCGGCAAGGAGGCGCCCGAGCGCTACGACCCGGCGACGCTGCTCGCGCAGCTGGGCGAGGAATATCGCGCGATGGGCAAAGCGGTCGCGGGGCCGGAGGCGCTGTCGCCGCTGCCCGCGCTGACCGGCCGCCCGCTGCTCGTGCGGCGCGCGCTCAGGAATCTGGTCGACAATGCGCTCGCCTATGCCGGCGGCGCGGCGCTGCTCGCGGAGGTGACGGCGGGTGAGTTGCGGCTGGTCGTGCGCGATGCGGGGCCGGGGATCGACCCGGCGCGGCTTGCCGATCTCGTCGAACCCTTCGCGCGCGGCGAGGCGTCGCGCAACCGCGCCACGGGCGGCGCGGGGCTCGGCCTTGCGATCGCGAGCGTGCTGGCCGAGGGCGAGGGCGGGCGGCTGGACCTCGCCAATCGCGAAGGCCGGCAGGGGCTCGACGCGGCGGTGGTGTTGCCGGTCAACTAAGCCCCTCCCCTTCAGGGGAGGGGTTGGTGTGGGGGCTGCGAGGTGGCGTCAGGCCGATGGCCCCACCCGCTGCGACTAGGGAACAAGTTCCCAAGTCTCGCTGCCCTCCCCTGAAGGGGAGGGGTTTCAATGGTTTAATCCAATCGAGCAAGTTCTAAGCATAGATCGCGATCCCCTGGCTGCCGCTCATCACCGGCTCGCCGGCGCGGTTCCAGATCATCATGTCCTGCACCGAAAAGCCGCCGCGCGCATAGCCGGTCTTCGCCGACAGCAGCCACCAGCCATCGTCGGTCGCGGGCGCGCCGGTCAGCATGTTGACGGTCCAGTTCATCGAGCTGATCGGTCCGAACTGGCTGAACAGCGCCATCGCCGCGGGGGGCAGGGCGTCGCCCATCGCGAGCAGCGCGACCATCGGATGGCAGGCGGGCTCCTCGACGAAGCGCACCCAGGTCAGATATTCGCCGACCTCGCTCTTCCAGTCGAAGCGCGGGCCGCTGGTCGGGCGCATGTCGAAATGGCGGGTGAAGGGCGGCCGGGCCTTGTGCTCGGGAACGGGGCTCAGCGTCTCCGGGGCGGGCGCGTCGGGCATGGTCAGGCGGTCATGATCGATATGGCTCTGCCGGTCGCCGGAGAAGGCGAAGACCGCGGCGGTGCCGAAGCCCTGGTCGCTCGA
>CALMYE010000195.1 GCA_937873425.1 uncultured Sphingopyxis sp.
TCTACGAACTGGCGAAGCGCGCGACCGACCCCGAAACCGGCGTCCCGCCGCCGGATACGGAGGAGGAAGGGCCCTAGGCGAAAACCTCGGCCGCCGTCGCACCGGGTTGCGATACGCGATAGAGCCCCGCGGGTATCAGGACGGCGGCCGCGAACCAGCCCGACCAGAGCAGCGCCCACACCCCGCTCATCAGCATTTCGGGCAGGCTGCCCGGATCGCCGTTGAGGATCAGATAGCCGTGCAGCGCGACCAGCAGGCCGACGACGATTCCGGCCCCGATGTTGAGGCCGAGATAGAGAGCGAAAAGGCGTCCCTGCGCCGACCGCGTCCGCCGCCACGATTCGGCGAAGGCGGTGACGGGTTCGAGCTTGCCCAGCGCGCCCATGATCGGTCCGGCGAGGCAGAAGCGCGCGGCGAGCCAGCTCGTCAGCGTCCAGCCGACCAGGCGCGGCAGAAACTGGACGTCCAGCGGCATTTCGAGCCACGCACGCGGACCGACGGCGCCCCAGATGATCGCCGCGAGACCGAATCCGACCGCCAGATTGACGATCAAAGTGACGAACAGAAAGCCGAGGCCGGCGACCATCCCGAACATGATCTCGGAAAGAAATCCTTCGCGTATCTCGACCAATAGCGCGTTCCATGCTGCGAGCATCGCGCCGGTGACGATCACGGACACGATGGCAAGCAGATAGAGCGGCCCCGTGATCGACCCGCTCACGCGATAGGTCCAAGGATCGGCGGCGATCGCCATGAGGTTGCGCAGGCTGAAGATCGGTTCGCTCGCCAGCAGCGCGAAAGGCAGCAGCACGCCAAGGCCGATATAGACGAGCAGCGGCTGCCAGCGTTCGCTCGCCAGCGCCCGCGCCTCGGCGAGCCCGCGGCGGATCTCGATGTCCATGATAAAGCGCCCCCTTTTCCCCTTGCGCCGGGGTAGCAGGGCGGCGGCCGATTACAAGCGGGTCAAAGTGCCAATATGGGCATGTGCATCGGCGCGCCGACGACATGGTCCGACGCCGCCAGCGCCGCGAGCGCGGCGTGGATCGCCCGCGCCGGGCCTTCGTGGGTAACCAGTGCGATCGTCACGCCGTCGTCGTCCTCGGTCCCGCGCTGGATGAAGCTCTCGATCGACACGCCCGCGTCGCGCATCGCGGCGGCGATTTCGGCGAGCACGCCGATCCGGTCCTCGACCACCAGCCGCACATAATGCTTGCCGACGCGCGCGCCGGTGTCGGCGGGCGGCGCGGCGTCGAGCGCATCGACCGGCATGGCGAAGGCGGGGCCATATTCGTCGCGCGCAATGTCGATGATGTCGGCGACGATCGCCGATGCGGTCGGGCCCGCGCCCGCACCCGCGCCCTCGAAGAACAGGCGCCCGACGAAATTGCCCTCGGCGACCACGGCGTTGAGCGATCCGGGGACATAGGCGAGCGGATGGTCGGCGGGCACCAGGCACGGCTGGACATGCTGATACAGGCCCCCGTTCGCGTCGGCCCCATCGCGCTCGGCCATGCCGATCAGGCGGACGCGGTGGCCCAGCGCCTCGGCTTCGCGGATGTCGGCGGCGATGATGTCGCGGATGCCGCTGGTCTTCACTGCCTCGATGTCGAGCTTCGTCCCGAAACAGAGCGCGGCGAGGATCGACAATTTGTGCGCGGCGTCGATGCCGTCGACGTCGAAACTCGGGTCGGCCTCGGCATAGCCCTCGGCCTGCGCCGCGGCGAGCGCGTCGGCGAAGCTCGCGCCGTTCCGCTCCATTTGCGTCAGGATATAATTGCAGGTGCCGTTGAGGATGCCATAGACGCGCGCGATCCGGTTCGCCGACGCGCCCTCGCGGATCGCCTTGATGACCGGGATGCCGCCGGCGACCGCGGCCTCATATTTCAGCGGCGTGTCCCGCTCCTCGGCGAGCCGGGCAAGGTCGAGCCCGTGATGCGCGATCATCGCCTTGTTCGCGGTGACCAGCGCCTTGCCCGCAACCAGCGCCTGCCGCGCGAGGGTCAGCGCCATGCCGTCGGCGCCGCCGATCATCTCGACGACGACGTCGACGTCGTCCGCCGCGACCAGCGCGCCAAGATCATCCTCCCAGCGATAGGGGGACAGGTCGATGCCGCGGTCCTTGTGGCGGTCGCGCGCCGACAGCGCGACGATCTCGACCGGCCGACCGGCCCGACGCGCGATCAGCGCGCGGTTCGCCTGCAGCAGCCGGACGACGCCGCCGCCGACGACGCCGAGCCCGGCGAGCGCGACGCGCAGCGGCGGGCGGGGTGCGGCGGGGGCGGGCGAAGGCGACATGCGGGTGGCTCCGTTGGCTGGCGGCGGACGTGCATCCGCCGGACGCCTGCGCCCCTATCGCCTTTTCGCGCCGATACAAGCCCGCTGCGGCTTCACCGCCGCGTAGCTCTTCTTTGGTGCGTGACTATTTTGGTTGAAAAGCCGCGTGTCCCCGCGAAGGCGGGGACCCAGAGCGGCCTTGCGCTTTCCTTCTCTGGGTCCCCGCCTTCGCGGGGACGCATGGTTTTCAGTCGAGGATGATCGCGCCTTACCGCGCCACCGGCGGCGTCCGCGTGCGCGCGCAGTCGCCGAGCGCGCCGAGCACCACCGCATAGTCCGACGCCGCCTTGCGCCGGTCCTCGGGCGGCGTCCCCGCGAGCTTGTTCAGCGGCAGCTGGCGCGGCAGGCCGCAGGCGAGGCGATACCAGGCGAGCGTGCCCTGCGCCGGCACCGCCGCCGATCCGTCGACGATTTCGCCGAAGGCGGCGGCCCAGCGGCGCGAGCCGTCGGCGCTGGTCAGCACGGTGATCGACACCGGCTCGCCCGATGCCGTGTCGAGGAACAATTGCGTCTCGCCCTCGCCGGGCAGCGTGCCGGGAACGTGGAAGCCGTTGGCGATGCCGGTGATCGCCGGCGGCGCGCCGGGCTGGACCAGCTCGGTCAGCACCGCGCGCAGCTTCGCCTCGGTCGCCGGGTCCCAGGGCAGCTGCGCGTCGGGGGCGACCAGCCGGATGCTGCCGGTGCTCGCGGTGCCGGCGACCGCGCCCGCGACCGGGCGGGCGAAGAGCAGCACCGGCATCTTCTTCTTGAGCTTCACCGGCTTGCCGTTCGCGCCATTGGGCAGGTCGACCAGATAGGCGACGCGCGCGGCGAGCGGGCCCGAACCGCGAATCAGGCTGACGACGTCGGCCTCGACATAGAATCGGCTGTGTCCCGGCGCGACGCCGGGCGCGCGGTCGGGCTTGAGCGCCACGGCCGAGGCGATGCGCGCGTGGACCGCCATCGGCGCCGCGGTCGCCAGATCGGCGATGTCGGCATAGCTGTAGGGGCTCGCCGGCGCGGCGGCGGCGGGCCGCGCCTGCAGGGCCGAAGCCGCGGGAATCCCGGCATTTAGGCCGGCGAGGGCGATAAGGGCGGCGGGGAGGAACGGGCGCATGGTCGGTCCACTTTCTCTTTGTCTCTGACACCGGTTGCGGCGGCGGAGTGCCATCATGGCGCACCCCACATTAACCGCTGATAAAGGGTTTGCGAACTCGCCGCCACCGCGATAGGACGTGCGGCGAAGCGTCCGGCAAGAACAGAACAGCCGGAAGCCGCCCGCCGGGTCTGCGAGCGCATCGGAAATTATCCGGGCATCTGGCAACTCCCCCCGGCGGAATGGATTGGTGTCAGGATGATCTAGCAAGGAGCGTCGTCCCTGAATGGCTTATGGTGATAGTGTCGACCCTAAAAACAGGGTAGTGGCGATCGTCTTGGTGGGCTTGTTCACAGCCATGCTGGGCTACGGCCTGGTCAATGGCCTGAATATCAGCATCGTCAAGAAGCTCGTCGAAAAACTGGATGTGGTGGAGGTGGACGAGCCGCCGCCGCCGGAGGAACCGCCGCCGCCGCCGCCGCCGGACAATGTCCTGCCGCCGCCGCCGCCGGTGGTGACGCCGCCGTCGCCGATTCCGCCGCCGGTGACCACGAACACGGTGCAGTCGGTGCCGACGCCGCCGCCTTCGCCGCCGCCTCCGGTCTTCATTCCGCCCGCGCCGCCGGCCCCGCCGCCGGCGCCCGATCTCAGCCAGGCCGGCACACCGCGCGGCAACCCGGGGCGTTGGGCGACCAACGACGACTATCCGGCGCGCGCGATGCGCGAGGACCGCGAGGGCACGACGGGTTTCCGCGTGACCTATAATGCCGAAGGCCGGATCACCGACTGCGAGGTGACGGCGTCGAGCGGCCATGCCGACCTCGATGCCGAGACCTGCAAGCTCATCACGCGCCGCGGCCGGTTCAACCCGGGCAAGGACCGTGCGGGCAACCCGACGGGCGGCTCTTACAGCAATCGCATCCGGTGGCAGATTCCGCGCTGACCGGCGCGGACCCTGTCCCGAACGACCCATTTTCGATTTTACCGAATTTTGAGAGGGAATTTCCACTATGTTTAATCTGATCGCAACTGCCGCCGCCGGGGAAGCCCACGACGTCGGCCTCACCCTGATGCCCGCGGCGATGTGCGTGAAGCAAGAGGGCGAGAACCCCTACGGCATGATCCCCGCGCTCTGCGAGGGCGGCATCGTCGGCCAGTTGACCTTCATCGTCCTGCTGATCATGTTCGTCGGCACGCTCTACATCCTGTTCACCAAGCTGTTCGAGCAGAACAAGGTGATCAGCCAGGGCAAGCAGGTCGACGCCAATTTCTGGCGCGCCCCGACGCTCGCCGAAGGCGCCGCGAAGCTGGAGAAGAACAGCGCCTATCGCCAGGTGGTCGAGGACGGCCTGCGCGCGAACGAAGAGCATAACAAGCTGACCGACCCGGTCGAAGCGCACGACTGGATGCACGGCACGCTCGAGCGTTCGCAGGGCCATATCAACTCGAAGCTCAACGGCGGCCTCGCCTTCCTCGCGACCGTCGGTTCGACCGCGCCGTTCGTCGGCCTGTTCGGCACCGTCATCGGCATTCTGCGCGCGCTGGTGAAGATCGGTGCTTCGGGTCAGGCGTCGATCGACACCGTCGCCGGCCCGGTCGGCGAAGCGCTGATCATGACGGCGCTCGGCCTGATCGTGGCGGTTCCCGCGGTGCTCGCCTTCAACTGGCTGCAGAGCCGCAACAAGGTGATCGCCCGCCGCCTGTCGACCTTCTCGAACGACGTGCTCGGCTCGATCATGTCGGGCGGCCAGGTGAAGCCGGTTTCGACCGCGCCGGCCAAGGCCGCCGCTCCGGCTGCCGCGCCGAAGAAGGCCTGATCTCGGACCCCGCCCTTCGGGGCGGGGCAAGGGCCGGGGCGGCCGCCGCGCGGTGGCCGCCCGGACCCATGACGGAAATTTTGTGACAGGATGCTAATCCTATGGCGATGAGTGTAGGGGACAAGGGCGAAGACGCACCGATGTCCGACATCAACACGACCCCGCTCGTGGACATCATGTTGGTGCTGCTGATCATCTTCCTCATCACGGTTCCCGTGGTGCTGGAAACGGTGAGCCTGCAGCTTCCCGACGTGGCGTTCGAACCGACGACGACCAAGCCCGAAAATGTGAACATTTCGGTTCGCTCGGCCGACACCGACGGCGACGGCCTGCCCAACCCTGAAAGCACGGCGTGCGAGGTTTACTGGGGCCAGACCCCGGTCGATTCGAAAGTCTTGCTCGACCGCGGCCAGAAAAAACTCGAGGATCTGATCGAACAGATCGGCGGCGTGGAGAATATCACCGAGGAGAATTTCCCCGAGGTGCATATCCGCGGCGACGTCAACACGCCCTATCAGTGCATCGGCGGCGTGATCTATACGATGCAGTTCGCGGGCTTCCAGAAGATCGGCTTCATCTCCGAACCGGCGCCCGGCTCGGCCACGCTGGGCCGTATCTAGGACCGCGGTCCGCCAAGTTGTGAAGGAATAACCCTAATGTCCATGTCCGTTGGAGATCGGGACGACAGCGAACCGATGATGGAAATCAACACGACGCCGCTCATCGACGTCATGCTGGTGCTCCTCATCATGTTCATCATCACCATCCCGGTCCAGACCCATGCGGTGAAGATCGACCTGCCGGTTCCGAATCCGGACGCGGCGAACGTCGATCCCGAAAAGAACAAGGTGATGATCGACCCCGCGGGGACGATCACCTGGAACGGCACGCCGGTCGATCTCGCGACGCTGGAACAATATCTGATCCAGACCAAGTCGCTGCCGGTCGAACCCGAGCTGCAGGTCCAGCCGGACCCCTATGCGCGCTATATCGTCGTCGATCGCGTGATGGCGGTGATCAAGCGCAGCGGCGTCGGCAAGCTCGGCTTCGTCGGCAACGAGCAATATGCCCGCGTCTTCTGATCGCTGATCGGAAAGGTGAACAGGCAGGGGCCGCGAAGCGATTCGCGGCCCTTTCCCTTTGGGCGCTTAGGCTTTAAGGACGCGCCGCATTCCGGGCGCAGCGCTGGCGCGCGCGCCGCAGCAGAAAAAGGGCTTCCCAGATGAAAATCGCGATGATCGGGACGGGCTATGTCGGCCTGGTTTCGGGCGCCTGCTTCTCGGATTTCGGCCACGACGTGGTGTGCGTCGACAAGGATGCGGACAAGATCGACGCGCTGCACGCCGGGCGCATGCCGATCTACGAGCCCGGCCTCGACGCGCTCGTCGCGGCGAACGTCGCGGCAGGCCGGCTGACCTTCACCACCGACCTCGCCCCCGCCGTCGCCGGCGCCGACGCGGTGTTCATCGCGGTCGGCACCCCGTCGCGGCGCGGCGACGGCCATGCCGATCTGTCCTATGTCTTCGGCGCCGCCGAGGAGCTCGCCGCGACGCTCGACCACGACTGCGTGATCGTGACCAAATCGACCGTGCCCGTCGGCACCGGCGACGAGGTCGAGCGCATCCTGCGCGATGGCGCGCCGGGCCGCGCGCACCGCGTCGCCTCCAATCCCGAATTCCTGCGCGAAGGCGCGGCGATCGGCGATTTCAAGCGCCCCGACCGCATCGTCATCGGCGCCGAGGACGCGCGCGCCGAGGCCGTGCTGCGCGAAGTCTACCGCCCGCTCTTCCTCAACGAGGCGCCGATCCTCGTCACCCGCCGCCGCACGGCGGAGATGATCAAATATGCCGCCAACGCCTTCCTCGCGACCAAGATCACCTTCATCAACGAGATCGCCGACCTGTGCGAGGCGGTCGGCGCCGAGGTGCAGGACGTCGCGCGCGGCATCGGCCTCGACAACCGCATTGGCGCGAAATTCCTCCACGCCGGCCCCGGCTACGGCGGCAGCTGCTTTCCCAAGGATACGCTCGCGCTCTTGAAGACCGCGCAGGACAATGACGTCCCCTTGCGCCTCGTCGAGGCGACGGTGCTGGCGAACGACCTGCGCAAGCGCGCGATGGGGCGCAAGATCGTGGCCGCGCTCGGCGGCAATGCCCGCGGCAAGACGGTGGCCCTGCTCGGCCTGACCTTCAAGCCCAACACCGACGACATGCGCGATTCGCCCAGCCTCGCGATCGTCCAGACCCTGCTCGACGCCGGCGCGCGCGTCACCGCCTACGATCCCGAAGGCATGGCGCTCGCCGCGCCGATGATGCCCGATGTCGAGATGAAGGACAGCGCCTATGCCGCCGCCGAAGGCGCCGACGCGGTGGCGATCGTCACCGAATGGGACGCCTTCCGCGCGCTCGACCTCGCGCGCCTCGGCGCGGGCATGGCCGACCGGCTGCTCGTCGATCTCCGCAACATCTATCGCCGCGACGAAGTGGCGCGCCACGGCTTCCGGCACATCGCCATTGGCAGCGGCGGCGAATAGGGGCATTCTGGCGATGGATCGAATCCCGCCTTCGCGACGTTAGCATGAGGGTGTCGGCAATCGGGGAGTAGCAAGATGGCGATCGGCGAACGGATGCGGGGAATGGCAGTGGCCGGGATGGCGGCGGTGGCGCTCGCCGGCTGTGCGATGGGCAAGAAGGAGCCCGCCGTCGCCGGCCCGCCGGCCCCCGACGCCACGGCCCAGCTCACCGACGCGCGCGGCGCCGACCGCGGCCGCGTCGATATCTACCGCGACACCGACGGCCTGCGCCTCGAACTGGTCGCGCGCGGCTTCGGCGCCGGCACCTATGGCATGCACGTCCATGAGGTCGGCCTGTGCGAACCGCCGAAATACACCTCCGCGGGCGCGCACTGGAACCCGACCGGCGCGCAGCACGGCCGCGACAATCCGCTGGGCGCGCACCATGGCGACCTGCCCAATCTGGTCGTCGAGCCCGACACGATCGGCCGCGCGACGCTGCGCCTCGTCGGCACACGGCTGTCGGGCGAGGGCGCGCTGCTCGACGCCGACGGCGCATCCTTCGTCATCCACGCCAGGCCCGACGACAACCGCACCGACCCCAGCGGCAACAGCGGCGACCGCATAGTCTGCGGCGTAATCCGCGCGAGCGGGGGTTAACGCACCGCCCCGGCCCGAATCACCGTCCCGGACCCGGGATGACGAGGCCTGTTTGCGACCGGTTGCGGCCATAAAGATCCTCCCCGCCCCGCGGGGAGGGGGACCACCGAAGGTGGTGGAGGGGGCTCTCGGCCTCACGCGATGCGAAAGGACGAGAGCCCCCTCCGTCAGCCCTGCGGGCTGCCACCTCCCCACAAGTGGGGAGGATCATTACGTCCGCTCGCTACCCTGAAGCCGTCCCCCGCCGCCCTATCCGGCCGTTGCGGCCTCCGCCCGCTCGGCGATCGTCGCCTCGGCTTTCGGCACGGCGCGATAGGCGTAGAGCAGCAGGGCGACCGCGACCGGGGCGACGGCGATCAGCGACAAGATGCCCGTGCGCAGGTCGCCGACCGGCTTGCCGTCGACCATCGTCCCGGCGAGGTCCGAAATCTGCCCGACCATATAGGGTCCGAAGGACAGGCCGATCAGCGTCGTGCCGAGGAAGAAGGCGGCGGTCGCGGTGCCACGCATGCGCGGCAGCACCAGATCCTGCGTCGTCGCCGCCGCCGCGCCGAGCGCCGCGGCGCCGAACATGCCGGCGAGGAAGTTCATCGCATAGAAAAGCGTCGTGCTGGACGTCGTATAGCCGATCCAGATCGGGATGACCGGGGCGACCACGCCAAAGAGGATCATCAGGACGCGGCCCGCCGGGTTCCTGGCGCGCAGTGCGTCGGCCGCCCGTCCGCCCAGGATGACGCCGATGAAGCCGCTGAGCGCGCCGTTGGCGCCCAATATGAAAGCCAGTTCCTGCTTGGGCAGTCCCAGCACGATTTCGGCATAGGGCGGCGACCAGAAGGCGAGCGCATAGGCGGCGAGCGCGACGAGGCCATAGCCCAGCGTCGTGCAGACGAACGCCGGCGTCCCCCAGATCAGCCGGAAGGTCGCGGGGTCGTGCGCGCGCAGCGTGCTGGCCCAGGAAAAGACGGCATAATAGCCGACCGCAACCGCTATCCATTGCGCCTCGTTCGCGGTCAGCGCGATCATCCACCAGGCGAAGCTGGCGACCGCGGTGGCGAAGCCGATGTTGATCGCCAGCGCCGCGGGGCCGCGCTTCCACGCGCCCCACAGGGTCAGCGGCGGCACGATCATCGACAGATCCTTGCCGAACTCGCGGAACGGCGACGGCGAGCTCGGGCTGGCGATGCCGTCCATCGCGCCGCGCACCGGCTCGCGCAGCGTCGCGACCCACAGCGCGACGAGCAGGCCGGGGACGCCGACCGCAAGAAAGGCCGCCTGCCAGCCGACCAGCCCCAGCGGGCCGCCGCCGGGATGGGCGGCGTTCCACGCCTCGACGATCGACGCGCCGATGAACAGCGACACGCCGCCGCCGATATAGAGGCCCGACGAATAGATGGCGAGCGCGGTCGCCTTCTGCCGCTTCGGGAAATAGTCGGAAATCAGCGAATAGGCGGTCGGGCTCGCGGTCGCCTCGCCGATGCCGACGCCCATGCGCGCGAAGGTCAGCGTCAGCTTGTTGTATGCGAAACCCGACAGCGCGGTCATCGTCGACCACAGAGCAAGGCCGATCGAGAGCAGCTTCACCCGGCTCCAATTGTCGGCGAGCCGGCCGAGCGGGATGCCGAACAGCGCATAGAAGACCGCGAAGGCCGCGCCGCCGAGGAACCCCATGTCGCTGTCGGTCAGCCCCAGGTCGGCCTTGATGTCGACCGCCAGGATGCTGATGATCTGCCGGTCGATGAAATTGAGGATATAGACGACGACGAGGACGCCCAGCACATACCAGCTGTAGCCGGTCGCGCGCGGGCCGGCGTCGGCCGCCTCCGCCCCGGCCGATGGTGAATCGCTCGTCGTCTCCGCCATCTGGCAACCCTCTCCCTGACCCGTTATCGTTTCGCCGCCATGGCTAGCAGAGCCGCGCGGCGGCGCAAGTTGAAAGTCGGTTCACCTTTGGGAGCGGAGATGGGCGCTATGCATGACGATCGGCAAGATACACCCGCCATCCTCTTCCTCTGCCTCGGCAACATCTGCCGCTCGCCCCTCGCCGAGGGCGCCGCGCGCGCGGCCTTCGCTGAAGCCGGAATCGCCGTGACGCTGGATTCGGCCGGGACCGGCGACTGGCATATCGGCCGTCCGCCCGATCCGCGCGCGCAGGCCGAGGCGCGGCGGCGCGGCATCGACATTTCGGACCTGCGCGCGCGCCAGCTGGTCCGCGCCGACTTCCGCCGCTTCGACCTGATCCTCGCGGCGGACGGGGTCAATCTGCGCGACGCCCGCGCGCTGGCGCCCGCCGATGCCACCGCACGGCTGATGCTGATGCTCGACCTGGTGTGGGGGCGCGAAGGCCGGAGCGTCGCCGATCCCTATTTCGGCGAAGCTGACGGCTTCGCGCAGACCTGGGACGATGTCGCCGCGGTCGCGGCGGCGCTCGTCGCATCGGTGTCGAGGGGGTAGCGCGCGACCGGATGGTAGCGCGACCCGCCGTGGCCGAGCTCGCTTTCATAAAGCGTCACATGGCCGAAGACGAAGGGCGGGCTCGCAAGATCGCTGTGCTGCGCGAGGAAGGCGGCGACCGGCCCCGCCCCCCGGTTCAGCCGCGCCAGCGTGACATGCGGGACGAAGGCGCGCGTCTCGGGCGCGACGCCGACACGCGCGAGAAGCTGACCGGTCTTGCGGTGCAGCGCCGCGAGCGGCGCGGCGGGCTCGACGCCCGCCCAGACCATATGCGGCCGCCCCTGCCGTTCGAACAGACCGACCCCGGCGATGCGCGCGGTGATCGCGGGCGCATGGAGCGCGCCGAGCGCCGCCGCGATATCCTCGGCGCGGTGGCGGTCGACCTCGCCGATGAAGCGGAGCGTCAGGTGGAGCTGGTCGTCGTCCTGCCAGCGCGCGCCCGAAATGCCGTGCATCGCGGCGATCAGGCGTTCGCGGACGGGGCGCGGCGGGCGCAGCGCGACGAACAGGCGGTGGGTCGGCATGGCGGCCAGCATAGCCGGTCCGCCGGGTGCGCCAAAGCGAAACGGCTCCGCTTCTCCGGTTTCGCTTGAAAGCCGAAGGAAAAATGCCGATATTGCGGTCACGGCCGGTATGGGCTGGCCGGTGATGGAGATGAAAATGGCTAATTGGAACGACCCCGATATGGCGGCTTCCGGTTTCGGGGCCAACGCGGGTGCGATGGACGAGGCCGTCGATGCCGGTCTGCGGTCGTACATGCTGTCGGTTTACAACTATATGGCGTCGGGCGTGCTGCTCACCGGCATCGTCGCGCTGCTCGCCTTCACTCAGGGGCTGACGCTTTCGCTGGTGACCAGCCCATTGTGGTTCGTCGTCGCACTGTCGCCGCTCGCGTTCGTGCTGGTGCTCAGCTTCGGCATCAACAAGCTTTCGACCGGTGCGGCCCAGGCGATTTTCTGGACCTTCGCGGTGGTGATGGGCCTGTCGATGTCGACGATCTTCCTGCGCTTCGGCATGGGGTCGATCGCCCAGACCTTCTTCGCGACCGCCGCCGCTTTCGCGGGGCTCAGCCTCTACGGCTACACGACGAAGCGCGATCTTTCGGGTCTCGGCACCTTCCTGATCATGGGCGTGGTCGGCATCATCGTCGCGATGCTGCTCAACATCTTCATCTTCAAATCGCCCGCGATGATGCTGGCGATCAGCATCATCGGCGTGCTCGTGTTCGCGGGCCTCACCGCCTATGATACGCAGAAGATCAAGAGCATGTATTTCTATGTCCGCGGTTCGGACATGATGGGCAAGACCATGATCATGGGCGCGCTCAACCTCTACCTCGACTTCGTCAACATGTTCACCTTCCTGCTCAACCTGCTGGGCAGCCGCGACTGAGCGGACGGACGACGAACGAAACAGCGAAGCCCGGCGAAGCGATTCGCCGGGCTTCTTCTTTGGGGGAACGGAACGGATGAAACGGTTGATGGCGGCGGGCGCGCTGCTCGCGGCGCTGCCCGCGGCGGTATCGGCCGGGGATGCCCCGCGCTGCGCGGTGGAGCGCCCCGCCGACGGCGATCTGGCGGCCCATGCGGCGCGGAGCTTTCCTATGCTCGACACCGCGGGCGTCGATGCGCTGCTCGCCTGTCTCGGTGATCCCGACCCGGCGGTGCGCGACGGCTTCGCCTTCGCTTTGTGGTCCGAAGGGCTGCGCGGCAAGCATCTGCCGCCCGCGCTGATGCGCCACGCCGATGGCCGCTTGCAGGCGATGCTTGCTGCGCCCGACGATAGCGCGGGCTTTGCCAAGCCCTTCGCCGCGCTCGCGCTTTCCGAAGTCGCGCGCGCCGACCGGGTCGAGCCCTTTCTGACCGAGGCCGAACTGCACGGCCTCGCCGAAGCCGGGGCGGCCTATCTGCGCGGCGTCGCCGACTATCGCGGCTTCACCGCGGGCGAGGGCTGGCGCCACGGCGTCGCGCACGGCGCCGACCTGCTGCTCCAGCTCGCGCTCAACCCGCGGCTGGCGCAGGCCGATGCCGACCTGCTGCTCGGCGCCGTCGCGGCGCAGGTCGCGCCCGATGCCTCGCCCTATTATGTCCACGGCGAACCCGGCCGCCTCGCGCGGCCCGTGCTCTTCCTTGCCCGGCGCGCCGACATCGACGATGCCGCCTGGGCGGCCTGGTTCCGGGCGCTGCACCCGGACGGGTCGCCGCGCTGGGCGAACGCCTATGACGGCGATGCCGGGCTTTCGGCGGTCCACAACAGCCGCGCCTTCGCGCAGGCGATCCACATCGCCGCGTCCGGGGCGCAGGACCCGCAGATCCGTCGCCTCGCCCCGCTCGCGGCCGACCTGCTCAAGGCGCTGCCCTAAGCCGGATTTGCCGCCTGCATCTCGGCGATCAGCGCATTGTCGATGCCCTTCGCCCGCTTGTAGGCCGCGCGTTCGCGCAGCGGCGCGACATAGGATTCGAAAGCCGGGCGGCTCGGAATCGTGCCGAACTGGAGGCCCCAGTCGATCTGGCTGCCGACATAGACGTCGGCGGCGCTGAAGCGGTCGCCGGCGACGAACGCCCTGCCCGCGACCGCGCCTTCGAGTGCGCCCAGCGCCGCGTCGAGCGAGCCGAAGCCCGCCATCCTCTGCTGATCGACGTCGGGCTCGATCCCGAAATGCTTGGCGGTGATCGCCTGTTCGACGGGTCCGGCGGCGAAGAAGAGCCAGCGGTAATATTCGGCGCGCTCCCCGGATGCGGGCGCGAGCCCGGCATCGGGGAAGGCGTCGGCCAGATAGGCGCAGATCGCCGCGCATTCGGTGACCACGCGGCCGCCGTGGACCACCGCCGGCACCTTGCCCATCGGATTGACCGCCAGATAATCGGGCGCCTTCATCGTCGTGCCATAATCGAGCAGGCGCGTTTCATAGGGCGCGCCCACCTCCTCCAGCATCCAGCGGACGATCTGGCCGCGCGACATCGGGTTGGTGTAGAAAATCAGATCGTCGGCCATCGTGCTTCTCCTTGGGCATCAGCGAATCGGAAACAGGAACATATCAGGAACATTGTTCCCGGGCCAGCGGGCTTGTTTTGTCATGGGCGCAGGTTAAGGCAAGGGGATGAGCGACGAACGCATCTGGACCGCCGCCGTGCTGGTGATCGGCGACGAAATCCTCTCCGGCCGCACGCAGGACAAGAATGTCGCGCAGATCGCGACCTGGCTCGACGTGCAGGGCATCCGCCTGCGCGAGGTGCGCATCGTCCCCGATGTCGAGGGCGAGATCGCCGACGCGGTCACCGCGCTGCGCGCGCGCTACGATTATCTCTTCACCACCGGCGGCATCGGCCCGACGCACGACGACATCACCGTCGATGCGGTGGCGGCGGCGCTCGGCGTCGATGTGGTGATCCATCCCGACGCGCGCGCGATCCTCGATCGCTATTATGCCACGCGCGGCGGGCTGACCGAGGCACGGCTGCGCATGGCGCGCGTGCCGGGCGGCGCCGAGCTGATCCCGAATCGCATGTCGGGGGCGCCGGGCATCCGCCTCGGCAACCTCTTCCTGATGGCGGGCGTGCCGCACATCACCGCGGGGATGCTCGACGCGCTCACCGGAACGCTCGAGGGCGGGGCGCCGCTCGTCGCGCGGACGATCGGCGCCTGGGCGCCCGAAAGCGAGATCGCCGACCTGCTGCGCGCCGCCGAGCGCGACCATGCGGACGTCGCGATCGGCAGCTATCCATTCTTTCGCGACGGGCGCGTCGGCGCCAATTTCGTCTTCCGCTCGACCGATGAAGCCGCGGTCGCCGCCTGCGTCGCGGCGGTGACGGCGCAGTTCGAAGCGGCGGGCTATGCCGTAACCGACGGCGGCATCTGATCGCCGCTCTCCTCGCTGCCGCGCGTGACGCGTGGCAGGCGGCGGAGCATCAGCATCGCGAACAGGCCGAACAGCGCCGCGACGATGAAGGCGGCGCCGGGGAAATGCACCGGCGCGCCGTCGGCGGTGAAATACGCCATCGTCCCCGTCAGCAGCACCGGCGCGGCGAGCTGGCCCAGCCCCATCGCCATCGCCGAAATCCCCTGCACCTCGCCCTGCGTTTCGGGGCGCGCGCGGCGCGACATCAGCGCCATCAGCGACGGCTGCACCGGCGCCTGGAATGCGACGGGGATCAGCAGCAGGAAGGCGCCCAGCGTCGAGGTGGTGAAGGCATAGCCGAGATAGACGGCGACCGCGACCGCGATGCCGATCGTCGCCGCGTCGCGCTCGCCGAAGCGCGCGACCATCGGCCCGACGACGAAGGCCTGGCCCAGCGCGATCATCACGCCCACGGCGGCGAGGCTCGCGCCGATCATCCCCGGCGTCCAGCCGAGCTGCGCCATGCAATAGAAACTCCACGTCATCGGATAGACGAGGCTGGCGACCTGCCACAGCACCAGCACGCCCGCGACCCCGCCCATGCCGGGCAGACCGCGCATCGTCCGCCACGCGCCGAGCGGGTTGGCGCGCCGCCAGTCGAAGGCGCGGCGGCGTTCGGGCGCCAGTGTCTCGGGAAAGACAAACAGGCCATAGAGCATGTTCGCCGCGGCGAGCAGCGCTGCCGCGACAAAAGGCGCGCGCGGGCCGATCTCGCCCAGAAAGCCGCCGATCGCCGGTCCGGCGACGAAACCGACGCCGAAGGCCGCGCCGACGAAACCGAAGTTGCGCGCGCGGTCCTCGGGCCTTGTTATATCGGCGATCGCGGCCTGCGCCGCGGCATAGCTGCCACCGAACACACCCGACAGCGCGCGGGCAACGAACAGCCAGGGCAATGTATGGACGATGGTCAGCAACGCATAATCTACCGCCAGCCCGCCGAGCGAAAGCAGCAGCACCCGCCGCCGCCCGAACCGGTCCGACAGATTGCCGAGCAGCGGCGAGGCGAGGAAGGTCGCGACCGCCATGACGAGGCCGATCCACGCCCCGACCTCGATCGCCTGCGGCAGGTCGATCTTCCCCACTTCCATCACCAGCTGCGGCAGCACCGGCATGATGATGCCGAAGCCGACCGCATCGACGAAGATGGTGGCGACGATGAAGGGGATGGTGCGTGCGGGGGTCACAAATGGTCCTGTTGCCGGCGGGGCGGCCGGCGCGGCTTGCCCTTTCGCCCGGCGGCGCATAGCAGCATGGGTCCGTCCTCCCTATGGGGCCGATAGATGAAAATCGAAATCTCCGCCTCCCTGAATTACCGTCTCGGCGATCCCGTCGATCTGATGCTGCAGATCGAAGCGGCGGCGCTGCCCGATCAGCGCATCCTGCGCGCATCGCTCGACGCCGGCATGCCCGGGCAGTTCGCGCGCCAGCCCGCGCAGGACGGCATCGGCGAGCGCATCTGGCTCCGCGCCGCGGGCGAGCTTGGCGTGCGCTATGCCGCGCGCGTCGAAATCGACCGGCCCGGCATCGACTGGCGCACGCTCGGCGCCGTGCCGCTCCACCGCCTGCCCGCCGAGGCGGTGCCCTATCTCAACGAATCGCGCTACTGCCCGGCGAACAAGTTCCACGCCTTCGTCGAGCGCCGCTTCGGCGACGTGGAGGGCGGCGAGAAGATCGGCCGCATGCGCGACTGGATCGAAAGCCGCTTCACCTATGTCGCGGGCAGCAGCGACGCCGAAACGGGGGCGCTCGACAGCTTCGTCGAGCGGCGCGGCGTGTGCCGCGACTATGCCCATGTGCTGATCGCGCTCGCGCGCGCCGCGCACATCCCCGCGCGCATGGCGAGCGTCTATGCGCCCGGCGTCGAACCGCAGGATTTCCACGCGGTGGCGGAGGTCTTCCTCGACGGCGGCTGGCACCTCGTCGACGCGACGGGCATGGCACGCGCGGGCGAGATGGCCCGAATCTGCGTCGGCCGCGACGCCGCCGACGTCAGCTTCCTGACCGCCTATCGCGACATCGAACTGATCGACCAGCAGGTGACCGTGCAGCAAGTGGAGGAAAGCTGAAGAAAATCTGGAGCGGGCGAAGGGATTCGAACCCTCGACCCCAACCTTGGCAAGAAATTACAACAAATACGCCAGAGCTTCTTTTTCTACGCCAAGGTACGAAAAATCAAGCATTTGTTGACTTAAGCCTACGATATTCTATCCTCGACCTACCCTGCGAAACGGTCAATTTCTATTACGTCCTTATTACTTTTTCATTCGGCCACCCTCGCGTAATATGATGGAGGAACTTGTGGCGCTTGCAAAGCTCAATAAGCGGACGGTCGATGCGCTTGCTGTACCGGCGTCCGGACAGACATTTCTGTGGGACACGGAGATCAAGGGTTTCGGCATTCGTGTCGGCGCAACCGGGACGAAAACCTTCGTCATCCAATATATGAATGAGGAAGGCCGGGTTCGGCGAGTGAAGATCGGGCGCTTCGGAGTGATGACTGTCGAGCAGGCCCGTGAGGTCGCAAAAATTCAGTTGGGCAAGGTGGCATCTGGCGACGACCCGGCGGAAGAGTCGCGCCGGGTCCGGAAGGATCTCAATGTCGCCGAGATGTGCGAATGGTATCTCGTCGAAGCGCGGGCCGGCCGCATTCTTGGACGGAAGAACCGCCCGATCAAGGACACCTCGCTCAACATGGATGAGAGCCGCATCCGGACGCATATCATCCCGCTGATGGGCAAACGCCTCGTGCGGAAGCTAACGATCGCCGACGTCGAGGCAATGCAGAATGACATCGCCACCGGTCAGACCCGAAAGCCTCCTTCGGGCGGGCGCGGCGGCCGCCCGACGGGCGGTGCCGGCGTTGCCGGGAGGAGCCTCGGCACCCTCCAGGCCATTCTCGGCCATGCAAAGCATAAGGGACTGATTGCGGAACATCCCACGAAGGGCGCGAAGAAGCTCGCGACCAAGAAAAAGACCCGGCGTCTCAGCATCGCCGAGATCGAGCTGCTGGGTCGGGCGATCGGCCGGGCCGAACTGGGTTCCGAGAACCCCGTTGCGCTCGCCATTGTCAGGACGCTCCTTCTGACCGGCTATCGGCGGGAAGAGGCGCAGGCACTGCAGCGGCAGTGGGTCAACCCAATGGGCGGTTACGTCGCGTTCCCCGACACGAAGAGCGACGCGCAATATCGGGCGATCGGACCCGAGGCGATCAAGATCGTCGTCGCACAGCCAGAAATTGCCGGCTGCCCCTACGTCTTTCCCGCGTCGAATGGGGAGGGCCCGTTTACCGCCGTCAGCGACTGCCTGGCCCGGCTATGCCGCTCGGCCGGCATCGAGGGCGTAACGCCGCATACCCTGCGCCACACCTTCGGGAGCATCGCGGGCGAACTCGGCTTCTCCGAGCTCACGATCCGCGCGATGCTAGGCCACGCGTCGCAAAGCGTGACGCAGGACTATGTTCATATCGACGAAGCCGTGAAGCTTGCGGTCAGTCGCACTTCGGACGAGATCGCAAAACATCTCGAGACTGGCGTGCGGAAGGCGGCAGAGATGAAGTTCGCTCAATGACCCCTCCGGTCAGCGCATCCGGAGCGCGGATTGATCGGGTCGATCGAGCGCGCGGCTACTCCGGGAATGCGCTAGCCTTCAACAATGTCATAGCTCATAGCGCCTCCCGGCAAGGTCGCCTCCTTGTTCCCCTTTCGAAACCAGCATCGACTTGCTCCGCAATGCAGCCGGCAGGCTCGTGCAATCGGCGGCCCGGACGGGCCCAAGAATCCGACAAACCTCGGCAAGATATTCGTCTGGAACCCGCATCCGGGCGCCTTGCAGGGCGGCATGAAGCATGACCGCGATCTCTTCTTGATTCAGCACGCCGCGCGTCACCGGACTCAGTAGAAATTCTGCCGAGCTAACGATTGGCAAGGCCGGGAAGCGCCGACTAGCGAGGCCGATCGCCTTGCGCTCGTCAATCATCGCGGTACCGCCGATCTGGAGGGCGTGCGCCAAAGTTGCGGCCTCACCATCGTCGAGCGTCTCGCTGATCGAACCGACGACGAGCCCCATGAACAAGGCTTCTGCGTCCGTGTGCAGCTCGGCGACTTCGACCAGCCCCATCTCGATCAGCTCGGCCATCCTCTCGGCCGTGGCTCGCCCCTTGTCGCGGCCGCGCTCAAGTTCACCGAGCACGATGCGCGGCAGGATGGGCGGGCAGCCAAGCGCGCGAAGGATCGCGACGGCCTGCCCCCCTGCGATGATGTTGATCCAGACGCTGGCATCCGCGACGAGCGGACGGCCGCCATCAAAGCAGGAATGAGGGGGACTCATCGGTCTCCGCTCCTTCCGCTTCGAACTCGTCGATCAGCGCGCGGGCATCCACGCGATCGATATGCAGCAGACGCGCGACCTGGCCTTCGCTGATCAGCTCGCGGCGCCATGCCTCGCTCGCCATGAGGCTCATGCGCATCGACACCTGGCGCCGTGCGTCCGCGCGCGCATCGTCGGCCGGAATCGCGTCGCCGAGCACTTCGCGCGCCTGGACGTCGGTGATGCCGCCCTGATGCGCGAACCAGTCCCAGGTCCCCGCCTTGGTTAGGCCAAGTTCCTCGAGCCGGCGCACCATCGCCTCGCGCGACACACCGAAATAATGCGCGAGCAGGATGATATGGCGGCGAGTGAGCTTCGCCGCGCCCGCGGTCAGCTCCTGGAACTTGGCCGCAACAGCCCTGGCCGGGGTCAGGAAGCAGCGCCCGAACGCATTGGCATAACGCTCTTCGCGGCTGGATTCGGGGGAATTGGCATGGAGCGCGTCCGGCGACCTCCGGGTCGAAATGAAATGGCCAAGCTCATGCGCCCCGGTCTGGGTGCGCCGGTCGCGCGGATGGGCGGCGTTCAAAAGAATGCACGCGCCGATCGCATCGTCAAAGGCATAGAGACCCGAAATCTTCGGGTCGATGCGGCGGATGAACACCCGGGCGCCCAGCTGCAGTTCGAGCAAGGAGACAATGTCGTGGATCGGCGCCAGGCCGAGCCCCAGCAGCTGCCGCAGCTCCCACGCATCCTGTTCGGCTTGGAGCAGGACATTGCCCGGCAACAGTGGGCGCTCGGGGGGATCGAACCGCACGCGCTTGATGCCAAGGAGATTTTCCAGCTCGAGTTCGGCCTGGACAAGGCTGTTGAGCAGGTTGATCGCCGGATCGATCTCGTCGCCCTGCTCGCCGGCTTTGCGGAAGCGCGGCCGCAGATCGACCTTCGCGCTGTCCTGCCGGAGCAGCACGTTGAGCGAAGTTCCATAGAGCGCAGCCAGCTTCTGCAGTTCATCGACGCGCGCGCGGCGTTGCCCCTGCTCGATCGCGACAAGTGTGGTGCGGGCGACATTGAGCGCCGCCGCAGCCGCCGCCTGGGTCATCTTGGCATTCTCGCGCGCGTCGCGCAGCAGCTCGCCAATGCCTTCGGCGGTCAGGGATCCGGTGATCATTGCCATGGCGACACCATCGCGATCCGCGAGACGAACGATTCCTTGCCGAGGCTCGCGAGAAAGGCGAGCCATTCCGACCGGTGCCGTTCGAGCAGATCGAACATTTCCCGCTCGGCGACCGCCGCTTCTATCCCGAGCCCGTCGGCGGTTTCATGCGCAACGCGCCGCACTGCGCGGCGATGCAAGTCCGAGCGCGCGAGGGCGGCGAGATGATCAAGGTGAAGAATCCCCGCGATCGCATAATCCTCGAATGCCTTGCTCATCCGGGCAAACCCTTTGACGGTGCCGCCGCGCATGTCGCTCGCACCGAGATTTTCCCAGATATATTCGTCGGACGCCTCGACGATCCCGGCGGTGTGCATGCTCATGCGGCGCAGCATGCAGGCCGCGCAGATGCCGCACTGGCGTCGGCGGCCGTCGAAACTGACACGCCGCGAATCCTGCCAGCACGAGCGCGTGTCGTGCCAGGTCGGAGCAGCCTCCAGCGCGTGAGCCGCGGCAAGAGTCTCGCCCTTCGTATACCAGATGCGCGGATACTCGTAGGTCGGGACGCTTTTTCCCATGGCGGCGAACAGCTTCTCGATCCGCTGAGTGAAGGCGGGATGCACGCGATAATCGGGATAGATCTGACCGCTCGACGCGATGATCGGACCGAGTGCGCCTTGTCCGCTCTCGGTGACGACAATCCGATCGACCTTCGCCAGCTGCGCGGCGATGCCAGTGATCATCGCGAACTTGAACCCGCGTGACCGCGCGGAGGATTCGACGCGCTGGCGCTTGCCCAGCTTCACATCGAACGGAACCGCAGTGAACCGCCGCTGCTTGCGCGGCGTCCCTTTGGTGTCGGCCCCCTTGGTGCCGAGACGGACCCGCACCAGCCCGCCTTTCTCCTTTGCCGCGACGAGGGCGGCCACGGCCCGTGAATCGAGACCATCGCTATAGGGCATGATGATCTTGTCGGGGATCGAGAGATCAAGCTTACGCGGACCGACCTCGACGACATCGTGCCGGCGCCGGACGAAGCTCAATGCCCAGCGGTCGCCGGTGAGAAAGGCAAGTGCTTCCCCCAGCGCTTGTCGCACCGATGGCTTGTTCCAGAGGCTGTCGTCATGAACGGCGACGCGCAGATCGAAGGCGCGCGCCCAGCCCCACGCCGGACGGCGCACGCTCAGATCGCAATATTCGACGGCGGCAGCGATGATCATCAGGTCGACCAGCTCGGGATGCCAATCCGCGAAGAAGAAGTCCTTCAGCCCCTCAATCGACAGCGTGATGCTCTTGCCGAGAATCGCGCCCTGCGCCCCGTCACGCAGCGGCTCGTCCTCCTCCACGGCGTCGATCCGAACGCCTTCCGCATCCGCCACATGATAAGCCTTCACATTCACAGCGGCACTCCGTCGTCTAGGCCGGAATAGGTGGCAGCGGCCGGAGCCTGCGGGGCATCCGCGGTGCGAAGCACTTGCCGCGCCACCGCGGAAATATCGATCTCGCCATGCGCGCCTTCGAGACGCGACCGCACAGCGCGAGCGCGCTGGCCGGACGCCTCGCGGAACATATGCTCTTCGACCTGGCGAAATCCTGCGAGCAGCCGGTCGGAGACGGTGCCCTCGGCCGCCTGTTGCAGGGCGTCAGCCGGAGCGCAACCGTCATTGAGGGCATCGACCGCGTTGCGAAGGAAGCTCGCCTCCATCGGCGAACTGGCCTGGGAGTGCATCGCGCGGAGATCGGCAACGGGGAGGTCGCGAAATAGGCCAGGTTCATCAGGGCCGATGATCAGGCTGGACACCCTGCTGAGGAAGCCTGGCGACAATTCGGCGCGGCAATCCCGCTCGGCAGCCGCATGCAGCGCGTCGGCAATCTCGCGGGTCGAGAAAGCCTCAACATAAGCGCATTTGGCCGCGAGCTTCCAACGTGGCGACATAGGCAGTGAACGATAGGGCCCATCACTCATGGCAGATCTCCTGCCACGCTAACTAATTAGTAGTCTGACATTGTCAATAATAATTTTGTCTAAAGCTGACATTTCTCGGATAGCGCCTTCCCCGAGCAGGCGCAGTCGGTCGCCCGCTGCCAACCCGCTGGTTGTCTCGGGGCCTCGGCTGACTTGTCGGTGCTCAGGCGGACTGCAGGTTCGGAAGCGACATTTCGAGTGCCTATTCGACGCTGACGAAAGTCCGCGAACCCGATGGCAAACTGATCACACCGGCTTCGCCGCCGTCGCGGGTAAGCGCAATGGCTGTGCGGATAACATCCTGCGTTGTGCAGGGTGTGTTGAATTTCGAGGAGAGCGACAGGTTTGCATTTTCCAGATGCAGCTGGACCGGGTATTTGTGCAACCCACAGCTGCCGATACAAACCGATTGAGCTGAGACTTCGAAATTTGCTGCGACTGCTAGCGCCGCGCCCTTGCAAATCCGCGATCGGTCGCGATGAATCGTTCGAGCATCGGCGGGATAAGCCGTTCGACAGGAAGCGGCTCGGACAGGCCATTTTCCTTCGCATGCGCCGCGGCATAGTCGGCGAGATCGCGCGCGAGCTTGCCCGTGAGTTCGACAGTAGCCTTGACCGGCTTCTCCTCGACGATCGGCCCAAGGCGCAGCCGGCTCATCGCCAATCCGCCTGCGGCTCGAGAATGAGGTCGCGGGTGACGATCACACGGAGCGCGAAACCCGGCCGGATGGTGAGCGTCGGACGCACCGCCAGTTCGCGCTCGACGATGCGGCGCCCGGCCTGGCTCGTGCTGTCCTGCATCCCGTAGCGCAGAGCCCGGGCGAGTTCGTCGTCGCCGCCGACGCTGAGCTCGCTCCCGACCCCGAGCAGGGTCGAGACGAGCGCGGCGCGGACCATCCGGCCCCAATGATTGTTCACCCGATCCTCCAGCCCCGACATGCCTGCGGCGTCGGCGCCGGGCTGCCGTTCGAGGCGGATCGATCGTCCGCCGGGCAAGATGAGGCGATCCCATGCGAGGAGCACCCGGCTCTGTCCCGCCGCGATCTCGCTGTCATATTCGCCGATCAACCGCGACCCTTGCGGGATGAGCAGGATACGCCCGGTCGGACTATCATAGATATTCTGCGTCACCTGCGCGCTGATCTGGCCCGGCAGGTCGGAGCGTATGCCCGTGATGAGCGCTGCCGGAATGACAGTCCCGGCCTGGACGACCAGCGCGGAACTCGGGGCGATCAGGCGCTCGCCACTTTCGAGGGGCCTTTTCGTCCCCGACGTCAGAAACTGACGCCGCCCCTCATTGGCCGTGCGAGGCTCCGCCGCCTGTTCGGGCGCGGCCGCCTCAGCAGACACAATATCTGTTGCTGCGGAACTTGAGGTTCCGCCCCCCAGAAAGAGCCGGCTCGTCTGGGCGCTCTCGCGCTCCTGCAGTGCCCGCTGCCGCGCCTGTTCGGCGGCCGCCACGCGCGGATCGGGAGGATTGCGCCCTTCCGCGCCGATCGGCGGGACGGGGATGGCTTCGCCGCTCCCCTGCGCCGCAACGATCGGCCGGCCAAGGTCGCCGGGGAGCGGCGGACCGAGCTTCGGCACGGCGCCATAATCGGCGGGTGCTCCGGTGACCGCGTCGGGCCGCGCATTGTTGCTCGGTTCATAGAGTTCCTGCCGCTCGGCCGGGGCCGGGGTGCGCAGTGCCCACATGAGCGATGCCGCGATCGCGATGCCGCCGGCCCCGCCGATAACCGCCAGCGTTTTCCGCGACAGACGCATGACCTGCGGCGTCTCACCCGCGAGGCGGAACGCATCGGGGCTCGCAGGGGCGATCGGGGCAACCTCGGCCTCGGCGGGCACAGCTTCTGTGCCCGGCTGTTCGGGCGCCGTCACGACCGGCCTCGCGGGTGCGGCGTTTCGCGTTCGATCCGCACGGCCTTGGCGCCGCGCCCGCTCCCGAGCCGGAGTTCGGCGCGATCGAAGAGCCGGTCGACGATCATGTAACGCCCGTCGACGCGGTAGTTGAGCAGCTCGGCCGCGCCTTTCTCGCCGACCGCGAACAGCGGGGGCATGTCCGCCGTCGCGATCGCAGCACCGAACTCGACGAAGAGCTGGCGCCCATCGTCGAAAACGCGCACCGGCCGCCAGGGGGCCTTCGCGCCGGAGATGCGATACGCAAAACTCAACGCCGCGAAATCGATCCCGCCTGCAACCGGAGCGAGCCGCGCCTGTTCGGTCTCGGCGGCGCGAAGCGCGATCAGCTCGTCCTGCGGATAGGACCAGGAGACCGCCGCCATATAGGTGGCGGGGGTCGCGCGCAGCTCGATGTGATAGGTCCGACGGCTGGTGTTGATGACCAGATTCGTCATGATGTCGGGTCGCGTGGGCTTCACCAAAATATGAACGCGGCGCGACGCGCCCGTCCCGCTCACCGTATCGCCGATGACCCAGCGCACGGTGTCGCCGGCCGCGACAGGCCCCGGACCGACAAGCTCCTCGCCTTCCTGCAATGCGATGTCGGTGACCTGTCCGGGGGCAGTGTAGACCTGGAACAGCGCGCCATCGGCCCAGGCATATTTCTGGATAGCGTTGAGGAAGGTCGCGCGCTCGGGCTGGACGCGCGCCGCGTCGTTCGCGCGGCCGACCTGCGTGCGCGGATCGGCGGGTGCCGCCTGCGCCGGCAGCGCGAGCGCGGCGGCGCCGATAAGAAGGGTAAGGCGGATCATTGGCTGAGCTCCTTCGACCAAGAAATAGCGGTGACAAAAACGCCGAGCGGGTTCCGGCGCAGGGCGTCGGGGGTGCGGGGCGGCTGGATCGACGTGGTCAGGATCGCCGACCAGCGCGACGTCTCGACGAGGCTGCCATCCTGATAGCGGCGCTCGGTCCAGGCGATGCGGAAGCTGTCGCGCGATGCGCGGATCACGCTCGACACGTCGATGGCGACCTGAATCTTGCCGACCTCGGCAAAGGGATCATTCGCGCGGGCGTGATCGCTCAGCGCCTGCGCGCCCTTGGGCGTGGTGAAGTCATAGGCGCTGAGCCAGTCCTTGCGAAGCACCACCGGATCGGCCGGGATCGAGCGGACATGCTCGATGAAGCGCGCGAGGTGGAACGCGATTTGCGGGTCGGTCGGCGAAAAGTCGGCATCGGCCGGCGCCACCGACCTGGCCTCGCCGAGCTTGTCGACCTCGACGACCCAAGGGGTGATCGTGCCGCGGAGCGACTGCCAGACGAGCGCCGAGGCGAGTCCGCCCGAAAGCGCAAGGCAGCCGAAGAAGGCGAGACGCCAGCTTTTCGCCTGGGTGCGGGCCGAGCCGATGCGGTCGTCCCAGACCTGCGCGGCGCGCTGGTAGGGCGTAACCGGGACCGGCGACTTGCCATAATGTTGGGACGGGCGTCGAAACATGGGTTCAATCCTTCTGGCTGATGTCGGGGGCGGAGCCGGCGCCATGGCTGTCGCCGGCCTTGAGGGTCTGCGAGGCGATGGTGGCGCCCGAGGTGACGGCCTGCCGCCGCTTCATGGCGGCCGCCCAGGTCGGGGGCGACGCCGCGCCGTCGCTGGCGGTGGCAGCGCCGGCCGCGGACTTGCCCGCCTGCCCCGCGGCATAGCTTTGACGCAGGCGTTCAGCCGCGGCGCGGAGAGGCGAACCCGCGCCGCGCGCCGTGTCACGCGCCACATTGGCGAGCCCCGCACCGAACGCCCGCATCCCGCTCTTCCCGGCCGCACCCCGGGCATAGGATGCCGAAGCGCTGCCGGACGCGCGCGAGGCTCCGAGCGCGGTGCGACCGACGGCACTGCTCGCCGCGCCCGCCGCCAGCGTCGCGCCGGCGGCCCCGGCAGCGATCGTCGCGCCGGCCGCGAGGGTGGTGCCGGCAGCGGCGCCTGCCCCGAGCTGCGGGCCGCCCGCCACGATGCCGTTGGCGACGCTCGGACCGAAGATGCCGAGACCCAGCAGGGTCAAGGCGCCGAGTGCGATCGCCATCACCTCGCGGATGTCGGGTTCGGTCCCGAGCCCCGCGTCCATGAAGCGCTGGAAGAGGGTCGTGCCGATGCCGGTGATGACCGCGAGCACGAGGAGCTTGATGCCCGAGGAGATGATATGGCCGAGGACGCGCTCGGCCATGAAAGCGGTGCGCCCAAAGAAGGCGAAGGGCAGCAGGACGAAGCCCGCGAGCGTCACCAATTTGAACTCCAGGATCGTGACGAAGACCTGCACCGCGAGAATGAAGAAGGCGATCACGACGATCACCCAGGCGATCAGCAGGATCAGGATCTGGACGAAGTTGGTGAAGAGCCCCACCGGGCCGACAAGATCGGCGGTCGCGTCGAGCAAGGGCTCGGCGGCATCGAGGCCGGTGGACGCGATCATGCCGGGGCGCATGAAATCGCCGATCGCCATCGTGCTTCCCGCCGCTTTCAGGCCCAGCCCGGCGAAGCTCTCGAGCAATATCGTGGCCAGCGCCTGGAAATTGCCGATGATGAAGGCGAAGACGCCAATATAGAGCGTCTTCTTCACAAGCCGCTGCAGCACGTCCTCGTCGGTGCCCCATGCCCAGAAGAGCGCCGCGATCGTTATATCGATCACGATCAGCGTCGAGGACAGGAACCCGACCTCGCCGCCGAGCAATCCGAACCCGCTGTCGATATAGGTCGAGAAGACCGACAGGAAATTATCGATAACGCCGGTGTCGTTCATGGCTTGCTCTTTTCGGTCCGGAAGAAATGGCGCCGCTTCGCTTCCCAGGCCGCCTCGCATTCGGGATCGGCCTCGGTGGCGGTTCGGCAGCGACGAAGCGTGTCACCATAATCAGGGGGTGCGTCCGCCCCGGAGATCGCAGGAGCGAACGCACGGGGCGCGGGCGGATCGAGCGCGGCGACAAGGGCGAGGGTCAGCGCAAGACCCAGGACGATTGCCCCCATAACCAGCCCGCCCGCCCGGCCCATCTCAATTGCCCTTGCGGAAGCGGCGGAAGCGCTCGCGGCCTTCGGCCTCGGCGGCCGCCGCGCGCGCGGCATCGAGCATCTCGGCGCGGCCCTGCGCACTCATGACGGCGGCGAGATCGGCGATCTGCTGCGACTGGATGGCGAGCAGCTGGTTGCCCGCCTGCGCGGCCTGCAGCGCGCCGGTTGCCGACTGGCTGGCGCCGACGATCGTCGAGATCGACGTGCGCGTTCCGCCCATATTCGTGACGATGCCGGCCTGCACCTTCATCGCATCCTCGAAGGCGCCGACGCTGTCCTTCCAGCGCGCCTCGGCATTGGCGACCATCTCGGCGGCAGAGCCCGTCAGCGCTCCGCCCTTGTAGCGCGCCTCGAACCCCTTCTGGATGTCCGACACGTTGAACGCGATGCCCTCGGCCTGCGCGAGGAGCTGGCGCGTCTGGTCGACCTGCGCCTCGAGCGTGCCCAGCGTCGATGTCGGCAGGCTGTTGAGGTTCTTCGCCTCGTTCATCAGCGAGGTCGCCTGATTCTGCAGCTGCTTGATCTGGTTGTTGATCTGCTCGAGCGTGCGCGCCGCGGTCAGGATATTCTGCGAATAGTTGCGCGGATCGTGGACGATGCCGCCGAGCTGCGCGCTCGCCGGGACGGCCAGCATCGCGCCCGACACGGGGAGCGACACAAGGGCCGCGGCAGCGACGGCGCGGACGATATAATTCTTCATCGGGGGGTCTCCTCATTGGGGGCGGCGATGGTGGGGAGCAGCTCGGCCGCCCATTCGAGCTTGCGGTGGGAAAGCCAGGCGGCCGCGAACCCTTCGGGGCCGTGCGCTGCGAACAGCTCGGCGATGCGCGTCTGGTCGGTCTTCGAGGATGCGGCGGTGAAGGCGAGCGCAACCTCGCCCAGCCCCAGGTCGAAGAGGCGATTGCCGCGCCGCGACTGGCAATAATAGTCGCGCTTAGGCGTCGCCCGGCTCAATATCTCGATCTGCCGGTCGTTGAGGCCGAAGCGCTCGTAGATGCGGGCAATCTGCGGCTCGAGCGCGCGCTCGTTCGGCAGGAATATGCGGGTCGGGCAGCTTTCGATGATCGCGGGTGCGATGCTAGAGGTTTCGATGTCGGCAAGGCTCTGCGTCGCGAAGACCACGCTCGCATTCTTCTTGCGGAGCGTCTTCAGCCATTCGCGCAGCTGCGCCGCGAAGGCCGGGCTGTCGAGCACGAGCCAGCCTTCGTCGATGATGATGAGCGTCGGCGAGCCGTCGAGCCGTCCGGCGATCCGGTGAAACAGATAGGACAGGACGGGTCCCGCCGACGCGGCGCCGACAAGGCCTTCGGTCTCGAAGGCCTGTACACGCGCGGCCCCGATGCGCTCCTCGTCGGCATCGAGCAGCCGCCCCCAAGGTCCGCCGACCAAATAGGGCGCGAGCGCCTGCTTGAGGTCGCGCGACTGGAGGAGCACCGCGAGCCCCGTCAGCGTGCGTTCGGCGACAGGCGCCGTCGCGAGCGAGGTCAGCGCCGACCAGAGATGCTCCTTCGCCGCCGGGTCGATTGTCATGCCTTCGCCCGCGAACAGCGCGGCGAGCCATTCGGCCGCCCAGCTCCGCTCGGACGCCTCGTCGATCCGGGCGAGCGGCTGCAACGCCACGCCGCCCTCCCCATCGTGGAGCGCCCCGCCCAGGTCCTGCCAGTCCCCGCCCATCGCGAGGGCCGCGGCGCGGATCGAGCCGCCGAAATCGAACGCGAAGATTTGCGAGCCCGGATAGCGGCGAAACTGCATGGCCATCGTCGCGAGCAGCACCGATTTGCCTGCCCCCGTCGGACCGACGACGAGGCAATGGCCCACGTCGCCGACATGGAGCGAAAGGCGGAACGGGGTCGAGCCTTCGGTCTTGCCATAGAGCAAGGGGGCGTCTCCGAAATGCTCGTCCCGTTCCGCCCCCGCCCACACGGCGGACAGGGGGATCATGTGGGCGAGGTTGAGGGTGGAAATCGGCGGCTGGCGAACATTGGCATAGGCGTGGCCGGGCAGGCTCCCGAGCCAGGCCTCGATCGCGTTCATGCCCTCGATCGTGCAGGTGAAGTCGCGCCCCTGGATGACCTTCTCGACCAGCCGGAGCTTCTCCGCGGCGAGGGCCGCGTCGCTGTCCCACACGGTTACGGTCGCGGTCACATAGGCGACGCCGGCATGATCTGCTCCAAGTTCCTGCAAGGCCATGTCGGCATCGGCGGCCTTGTTCGAGGCGTCGCTGTCGACGAGCGCCGATTGCTCGTTGGTCATCACCTCCTTGAGGATCGCCGCGATCGACTTGCGCTTGGCGAACCATTGCCGCCGGATTTTCGTCAGCAGTTTGGTCGCGACGGTCTTGTCGAGCATGATCGCGCGGGTCGACCAGCGATAGGCGAAGGCCAGCCGGTTGAGATCGTCGAGCAGGCCGGGCCAGGTCGCGGTCGGAAATCCCGTGATCGTCAGGGTCCGCAGATGCTGCTCGCCGAGCCGCGGCTCAAGCCCGCCGATGAGCGGCTGGTCCGTCAGCAGCGCGTCGAGATAGATGGGCGTCTCGGGGACCCGGACACGCTGCCGCTTCGTCGATACGGTTGAATGGAGATAGGTCAGCGTCTCGCCGTCATCGAGCCATTCGGCCTCGGGCATGAAGCCTTCGACGAGATGAAGGATACGGTTCGACCGGTCGATGAAGCTCGCGAGATGCTCCTTCGGATCGACCCCCGAGCGCTCCATCCCTTCATAAAGCCAGCCCTCCGCCCGCGAGGCATCCTCGGCCGGCGGCATCCACAGGAGGGTCAGATAATAGCGGCTCTCGAAATGCGCCCCTTCCTCCCGGAATTGCTCGCGGCGCTCCATGTCGACCAGACCGGATGCCGGATCGGGGAATGAGGATCCCGGATAATCGCGCGACGGCAGCCGCTGCGCCTCCACGAACAAGGCCCAGCCCGAGCCGAGGCGCCGGATCGCATTGTTGAGCCGGGCGGTGACCGCGACGAGCTCTGCGGGGGTGGCGCTGTCGAGATCGGGACCGCGGAAGGACGCGGTTCGCTGGAAGGAGCCATCCTTGTTCAGCACCGCGCCTTCGGCGACCAGCGCGACCCAGGGGAGATAATCGGCAAGGCAGGCCGACTTCGAGCGATATTCGGCGAGGTTCATCATGGCCGCATCCAGACAGGATATTTGAGGTGACGCTTGGCGACGTCGACGAATTGCGGGTCGCGGCGCGCCGCCCAGACCGAGAGCGCATGGCCGACGATCCAGAGGACGAGACCCGCGATCCAGAGGCGGAGACCAAGGCCGATCCCGGCCGCGAGCGTGCCATTGGCGATCGCGAGGGCGCGCGGCGCGCCGCCGAGCAGGATCGGCTCGGCGAGCGCGCGGTGCACGGGCGCGAAGAAACCGGTGACTTCGGCCGGAGCATCCATCAGACGACGGCTCCGCCGCCGAAGGAAAAGAAGGTCAGGAAGAAGCTCGACGCCGCGAAGGCGATCGACAGCCCGAACACGATCTGGACCATGCGGCGAAAGCCGCCCGACGTGTCGCCGAACGAGATGGTCAGACCGGTGATGATGATGATGATCAGCGAGATCACCTTCGCGACCGGCCCCTCGACGCTTTCGAGGATCGATTGCAGCGGCGCTTCCCATGGCATCGACGAGCCACCGGCCCGAGCCGGGAAGGCGGTAACGAGCGCGACATAAAGAGCGGTCGGGGCGAGCAGGAAGCGCGGTGCCTCCCGCCGGGCGGCGTGGGTCATGGTCAGTCTCCTTCGGGGGTAAAGAGGGGGGTGATGCGATAGTCGCCGGTCGACGCATCGAGACCGTTGACGCGGGCGAGTTCGGCAAGGCGCCGCCCGGCGCCGTCGCGCACGAGAACGGCAACGAGATCGATCGTTTCTGCGAGGAGGGCCCGCGGGACCGTGATCACGGCTTCCTGAATGAGCTGCTCCATGCGGCGGAGTGCGCCGATCGCGCTGCCCGCGTGGATCGTGCCGATGCCGCCGGGATGTCCGGTGCCCCACGCCTTCAGAAGATCGAGCGCCTCGGCACCGCGGACCTCGCCGATCGGGATGCGGTCCGGCCGAAGCCGAAGCGAGGAACGGACGAGATCGGACAGCGACGCGACCCCATCCTTGGTGCGCATCGCGACGAGGTTCGGAGCGGCACATTGGAGCTCGCGGGTGTCTTCGATCAGGACGACGCGTTCGCTGGTCTTGGCAACCTCGGCGAGCAGGGCATTGGTGAGCGTCGTCTTACCCGTCCCGGTTCCGCCGGCGACGAGGATATTGAGGCGCTCGGCGACCCCGGAGCGCAGCGCCTCGGCCGCCGGTGCGGACATGATGCCGGCTGCGACATAATCGCCGAGCGAGAAGACGGCGACCGCGGGCTTGCGGATTGCGAAGGTCGGCGCCGCGACCACGGGCGGCAACAGACCCTCGAAGCGCTCGCCGCTTTCGGGAAGCTCGGCCGACACGCGCGGCGACCCGGCATGGACCTCGGCGCCGACATGATGCGCCACGAGCCGGATGATGCGCTCGCCATCGGTGGCCGCGAGCAGGATACCGCTATCGGTGATCCCTGCGCCGAGGCGATCGACCCAGAGCCGACCGTCGGGGTTCAGCATGATTTCGATGACCGCGGGGTCGGCAAGCCACTCGGCAATTGCGCCGCCAAGCGCTGTCCGCAGCATGCGGGCACCACGCCCCTGCGCCTCGAAACGGACCGGCTCTGCGCCCATGATAGTCCCCGTTGGATGGTCCGGGCAAGGACGCCCGGCTCGACGGGGACGAGTAAGAGACGCAGAGATTCACTATTTTCAACAGAGATTTGCGCGCGTCGTACTGTGGGTAAGAAAGACAGGGAATGGCGTAGGCCGCGATGCGATCAGTTCCGATTCGGAAGCGATTAAATGAAGGTCGGCGGGTTGTGCCGAGCGCGATTTTGACAACAGTGTCAGGATGAGTGATTCGGGGTCGCAGCATTCGGACGAGTTCTTGAGGTGGACGCGCTTGACAGAAAAGCAGCGGGCCTGTCTCGATTTGCTGCTGGAACGAAAAACCTCGAAACAGATCGCCCGCGACCTCGACATATCGAAGCAGGCGGTGGATTTGCGGCTCACCACCGCACGCGACACGCTGGGCGCGGCCAACCGCGACGAGACCGCGATCATCTATGCGCGGCTCCGCCAGACCTATGATCGGATACCATGTGATCCGGTCATACTACCGCCAACCCCCGAACTGGTGCCATCCGATTTCCCGGACGGTGACCCCGCTAGCTTGCTGCATCTGAACGATAATTTGGCAAGTCGAGCCGGGTCTCGGAGCGAAGGCTCTCCGTTCAGGGATTTGCTGAGGCCGAACTATAGGCCTCAGGCCCGGGTCGTGATCGTCGTGAGCTTGCTCATCGCGGTCCTGCTCATGGTCATCGCAGGCCTGTCGATCGGTCAGACGCTGACCCGGCTCGCCTCGGCCTGATCCCATATCGTGTTGAACCATGGTCCGGGAGCGCAGCGCGCTTCTCCGGAGAGGAGAGTCTATGCAAAATTTGAACAGCGTTGCCGCGGAGCGGTTGCAGCGAGTGGTGCCTGCAGCCGAAGCGCAGATCGATGGCGCCCTCATCGCCGTTTCGTCGCTGATGGCGGAGGTCGTCACTGCCCGTCGAGATACGGCCGGCGTCCCTGCTGCCAAGGGACATGCGACGATCCGCCGCATCGCCGAAGCGCAACTGGCGCTGGTCGGGGTGAGCGGCGACATCCTTCGTGTTCATGGCGACCTTGCCGATATCGGCCGTGAAACGTCAGGCCTCGACCTTCACGAATGCCCCGCAGCTGCCGAAGCCGGCCCCGCAAAGCTTTCCCTGGTGAGCTGAGCGACATTGACGATGGGCCATCGGCATGGTGAATGAGCGCGATGCTGCGGATCGCAATCTTCGTGACATTGCTGCTGGTGGCTCTCGTCTACGCTCTCCGCAAGGGCGGCGGCCCGGAGAGAGCGGTGGCAGCCATTCTCCTGTTCATGCTGATTTCCGATCAGGCTCTACACCTGATTTTTGCGGTGAACTTTGTCACGGTCGATACGGGTCACTTGCTGATCGATCTGATAGCGGCGGCCGCGACGATGACCGTAGCGCTGACGGCCTATCGCTTCTGGCCCATGCTGGCGGCAGTGCTGCAATGTCTTCCGCTACTGGCTCACACGACCCGCGCGATCGACATGGAACTCCACCCAATAGCGTATCTGACGATGCAGGTCGCTGCATCCTGGCTTCTTCCGCCGCTCCTCGTGGCCGCAACCTGGCATCACCAAAAGCGATTGGCTCGAGCCGGCAGCGATCGGTCCTGGTACATTTCATTGCGACCATCGAGCCCGAACGCTGCGAAGCCTTAGCGGACCGGCTACTTGTCGCGTTTCATTCGATCAGCCGCATTTGGGCGCAGTCGCCAGAAGCGCTCGCTCGCGTCATTGGTGACGCGCCGCAGGTCGCAGAGGTCATTCTCGAGGCACATAAGCTCGCCACCGAGAGCCTTTCCGGCGATCTTCGAGGTATCAGCATCGATCCCTTCGACCGGAGGCTCCGCTCCTACCTCATCATGTCGATGGGCTCGCTCTCCGACGAACGGCTCCGTATCCTCTTCCTCGACGGTGGGCGCCATCTTCTCGCCGACGAGGTTTTGCAAAGCGGCACGCTTGCGCAGCTTGCCATCTACCCCCGAACGATCTTCCGGCGTGCGCTCGAACTCAATGCCGCCGGGCTAATCCTCGTCCACAACCATCCGAGCGGCGACCATCGCCCCAGCGTCGAGGACATCGAGGCGACGCGGAAGCTCGAAATGATCGGACGGTCGCTCAACGTCGAGATCATCGACCACATCGTTGTGACATCAACCCACTGCCATCACGTCATCAGCAACGACACTCTTGCGGGGACGCCGATTCCGTCAGCCTCCTTCACATTGCGAAGTCCGGGAGGTCCCGCCCGCATCGACCATGGGGACATTGCGCTGGCTAATGCGAAGGCCGCGATGCGCAGGCGCCTCCTCCGCCAACAACTGATCGGGGCCCCTGAACTCTTTGGCGATCCCGCATGGGAAATGCTGATCGATCTCTTCGTTCACGAATGCGAGCGAAAGCGCCTGTCCATCAGCGCGCTATGCGTCACGTCCTCGATCCCGATGAGCAGCGCGCTACGGCTGGCGCAGCGCCTCTGCGATGCCGGCATTACGCGCCGCGTACCCGATCCGATCGACGGGCGCCGGACTTTCATCCGGCTCGATCCGATCATCGCTCACCGGATGCGCGCCTATTTCGAAGCCGGTGCCGAATGAACGATGCCAAGGCCGGATCGTTAATGTTCGCGCGCGCTCCCCGAATGTTCGGCGGCCGCGCGCACCATTTGCGCCCAGCTCCCGATATAGGCAGCACGGTTCTTATATTGATCCCCGGACTCGGCCGTCATTAGCGCCACGCTGCCAAGCGTTTCGGCAAACTCATTGGTCGTGCAGACACCCTTTCGCTCCAGCACGCCGCCGAGCGCTGCCAATATTGAACCAACCGCAAAAAGTGCGTCTTCGTCCATGATAAGCTCCTTTTTATCCAGCAATTAGCGGATCGCAGAACTGGGATACTTGGATGTGGCATCTTTCCGGTCGGGGGGCAAAGCGCCAGCGGTAACCCAAAATTAGGAGCAGCGACGATGTCGCCATATAATGTGGCCAACGAATTTGACCGCGCGAAAGAGGAGGAAAGGTGCCCAAAACGCTCGCTGAGGAATCGCCCGATGGCCGCGTCTTTTTCGCGCCGGGCATTCTACGCCATTCGCCGTTCGCCAGCGACGTTGCCTATGTAATTGCTCTGTGGGCGCATATCGATGGCGATATTGCCTCGATCCTGAGCCGGATGCTGAAAAGCGACATTGCGGTCGGCACTGCAATGTATCTCTCGCTGGTCGGAGCCGGAGCACAGCGGGGCGCACTTGATGCGGCAGCGCACGAAGCGCTCCCCGAGTGGCAGCAACTGCTGTTCAAGGCGATCGGCTCGGTCGCAGAGGAGTCGCGCAAGACCCGCAATCATTTTGCCCATCGTATCTGGGGGCATTGCTCCGAACTCACGGAAGCGATCCTGCTCACCCACCCCAAGACCATCGTGAAGTACAACATCAGCCATCGCCAGCGCGTGGAGGAACTTCCCGACGGTCGCGGCGTGATCCGGCCTATGCCAATCGATGAAGAGAAGATCCTGATCTATCGGCGGCCTGATTTCGATGCGGCGATCGAGGAAGCGGAGCGAGCGCAGACGCTCTATCGGCTCTTTTACGCCATTATGTGCGATTCCGGCGAAGGGCCAAAGGCCCAGCTCCTCGCCGATCCCATTTTCAAGGCTCGCCTCGATCAGATTGCGACGGGCGCAAACGCCGAGGCGAAAGCCATTCTAGGGATCAAGGCCAAAGAGAAACGGAAGCACTGACTATGCGATACTGGAACACGGGGGACACGCCCACCAATTCGAACCTCAGCGCGCTCGAGAATCTTGCGCGGCCGTGGGCCGGGATCGACGCCGAGCACCTCCTCGATGTCATCCGCGGAGTGATCCGGATCGAGAAGATGCTGCCGAAGGCGGTGCGGGTGCATTTCAAGCTGCCGCATCTTTTCGTCGGCGCTGGCCCCTATGATTGGGACGCCGCGCGCCGGGATGAATATCATAGCGAACTCTGCGAGGCACTCAGTGCGGGCCTTGCCAATGTACAGGCCGACCCCACTCTCACGAAAGATGGTGGGGCCGATCTCAGCGACCGCCCTCCGACGCGGGGTGAAGAGCTTGAGTTCGCCTGCAGGGCCTGGAGCCGCAATCGGACGAGTAGCAATCTCGACGATCTGCGCATTGCATGCAGCGTGCAGGGGATGCAGAGCCGCTTCGACAAGCTGGAGCGCTGGCTGGGTCGAAAGCGTCCGGGCTCGTCGCCGCACTCGGTGGAGTATGAGGTCGAATGCGCGCTCGGTGACATCGATCGCTACGCCGATACCTATCACTCCATGGAAGCAAGCTACCGCTACGCCGAAAGACTACGCGAGCGCGAGCAGCTAGGCGAAGCGGACTGAACGAAGTTCGGCTTTCCAGGAAATGCGGCAAGATATCCCCAGACGCACCCCTGACTGTTGATAAAATTGCGATTCACCCTGTTGACAAGCGACTCGCCTGAGGGGCACTCCAGCCCGGAGGGCTTATCCCTCACGGTAACCCGCACGCGCATCTGTAACAGCGCGCCATTTTCGCGATGAATCCGTGAGGTTTGTGATGACCGACATGCCCCGTCTCCCGTTCGTAGGCGAGCGTCCGATGACTGACCGGGAGGCCGAACTCGCCCAGTTCATGGCGCTCGTGCAACAGGGCCGCCACAAAACGGCGGTGCTCCTCGAACTGTGCCGAACTCCTTTGGCCAAATATCTGGTTCTCACGATCATGCTGCTGGTGGCTGCTCTGTGCGGTGTCCCCGCCGAGGCCATCAGCTTTCTCTTAAAACTGCGAGCTGGATGAGCCGGTTAAAGACTTCAATTGGAACCGCCGACATCACGCATCAGCTCCGCGGCGAGCTTTGGTCCAACTTCCATCCTACGTGAAAGGGCATCGACGAAAGCCTCCCAGCGCCGCTTCCCGCTGGCCTGCGCGGCCGGCAAAGCATCATCGGGCAAAGGCGCCGTGCTCGTGAGCCAGTGCCGGACGAACAGGGCCATCGCTTCTCCCGACATTTCCCCATGCCATTCGATGCGGTCGAGCTGGCGGCCGATGCGGTCGAGGCGCCGGGTCAACAGCGCCTCGATCCGCTCCTCCTGATCTGGCGAGAGAAAGGAGCGCAGCGCAGCCTCCAGCACTTCGGTCCGCGTCAGGCCGCGTCGGCGGGCAAGGTCTGTCAGGTCGCGCGACAGGCCGGTTTCGATCCGGAAGGTCTGTTTGACATGCGATCGGATCACAGCTGGACCCCGTCGTCAGGATCGAGCGCCGCTGCCCGGGCGCCCCGCGCCATCTGCCGATCGGCCGCGGCGCGGAGCCGCGCCGCATCGGCCTGAGCTCCATCTTCGCTGAAATCGAACTCGCCGTTGACGCTGCGCGGCGGCGGCGGCGCGATATCCTCATGGACGGGAAGTTCGGGTTCCTGCCGAATGCCGCCATTGGCCGCGTCATCGTCCTCTGCCGCCTTCGCTTTCGTCTCCATCGGCTGCTGTACCCGGTCGGCCATCCAGTCGTGGGCGGCGGGAAGACCGCGACCGGGTGCGGGCGGCGGAATGACGCGGCCGGCCAAGCGCCGGTCGCTATAGTATCGCGCCTTCTTGGCCCTGATCGGTGCGAGGCCGGCGGCCATCACGATCTCGTCGTCCGGGGGGAGCTGCATGACTTCGCCGGGGGTGAGAAGCGGCCGGGCGGTTTCGGTGCGCGACACCATCAAATGGCCGAGCCAGGGCGAGAGCCGATGGCCGGCATAATTCTTCATCGCGCGTTGCTCGGTCGCAGTGCCAAGCGCATCGGAAATCCGTTTGGCGGTGCGCTCATCGTTCGTCGCGAAACTGACCCGGACGTGGCAATTGTCGAGGATCGCATTGCTCTGGCCATAGGCCTTCTCGATCTGGTTGAGCGACTGAGCGATCAGAAAGGCCTTGATGCCATAGCCCGCCATGAAGGCGAGCGCGCTTTCGAAGAAATCGAGACGTCCGAGCGCGGGAAACTCGTCGAGCATGAACAGCAGCCGTTGCGACCGTGCCTTGGGATTCAGCTCCTCGGTCAGTCGCCGCCCGATCTGGTTGAGGATCAGGCGCATGAGCGGCTTGGTCCGGCTGATATCGCCGGGCGGCACCACGAGGTAGAGCGAGACCGGGCGCTCGCTTCCGATCAGGTCCGCGATGCGCCACTCGGAATGTCCCGTGACCTTGGCGATCACCGGGTCGCGATAAAGGCCGAGGAAGGACATGGCGGTCGACAGCACGCCGGACCGCTCATTCTCGCTCTTGTTGAGCAGCTCCTGCGCCGCCGCGGCGACGACCGGGTGGACGCGATCTCCCAAATGGCGGGTGGTCTTCATCCGGTGGAGCGTCGCCTCGATCTTGCGCTCGGGGTTCGACAAAAAGGCCGCGACACCGGCGAGGCTCTTTTCCTCCTCGGCGTAGAGAACATGGAGGATCGCGCCGACGAGCAGGGCGTGGCTGGTCTTCTCCCAGTGGTTTCGACGCTCGAGGCTTCCTTCGGGATCGACCAGCACGTCGGCGACATTCTGCACGTCGCGCACTTCCCACGCGCCGCGCCGGACTTCGAGGAGCGGATTATAGGCGGCCGATGCGGGGTTCGTCGGATCGAAGAGCAGCACCCGGCCATGCTTTGCGCGAAAGCCCGCGGTGAGCTGCCAATTCTCGCCCTTGATGTCATGGACGATGCAGCTCCCCGGCCAGGTGAGCAGGGTCGGCACCACAAGGCCGACGCCCTTTCCGGATCGGGTCGGCGCGAAGCAGAGGACATGTTCGGCGCCATCGTGACGCAGATATGTTCCGGCCATGCACCCGAGAATGACGCCATCGGGGCCGAGCATGTTGGCAGCCCGTATCTCACGCTCCTGCGCCCAGCGTGCCGATCCATAGGTCTCGGCCCGCCGGCGCTCGCGCGCACGCCACACCGACATGCTGATCGCGACGACAACCGACAGCAGCCCGCCCGACGCGGCGATCGCGGCACCGCGGTAGAAGATTGGCGGCGCATAGGCGTCGAAGGCAAACCACCACCAGAAGAAGGCGGGAGGGGGATAGACGGGATAGTCGCCGATGCGGAACCAGGGGGCACCGAGCGCCGCCTGAAATCCGAGCGCCTCCGCCGTCGATTGGGTCGCGGTCCAGACCGCCGCGAGGACGATCAGCAGCACCGCGAAGATCTGGCCCCATAAAATCCTGTCGCTCATCGTTCATCCTTTCTCAGATTGCGATCCCGCGATTGCGGCCAAGGCTCCAGTCGATGCCGCCCGCGGTGGCGGTGCCGGTGACATGCTGCCCGAGGTGCCGGTCGAGGGCCGGGCGCCAGGGCACGAGTTGAAAACCAAGGCCGTCGTCGATCATCGCGAAGCGCCCCGAGGCGAGCGACACGCGCTCGCGGTAGGTCCCGCTCACCGCGTCGCCGGTGGCCGGCGGGCGATGCGCGAGCCCGGTGCGCGCGGCGATGGTTTCGCAAGCCGCCTCGAGGTCGCGCCGCTTCAGCGTTTCGATGAGATCGGGCGCCAGTATGAGCCTGCCGTCCCGACGGCTCGCGAGGCCTTCGCTCGCGAGAAACTCGGCGCGCGCTGCCATGGCGAGGCGAACATCGATGCCGAAGCCCGAGGTTCCTGCCGTGGGCTTCGCCGCGACCAGTTCGCGGTCGAGCCAGGTTGCGCCGCGCGCGGATATCTGGTCGGCGACCGCAAGGTCCGATCGCAGGGCGAGCGAGAGATGCTCGCCGCCGTCGCGTCCTTCCCAGCGCCGTAGCTCGACGACCGCGCCCGGCTTCGCGTCCCCGGTCCATTGGAGATCGGAGAATTTGATGTGATGGGTCCGTCCATCGGTCCCGTCGACGATGGCGAAGGCGGAGCCGGCAAGCTCGTCGTCGAGGCCGCGTGCGACCAGCCGCCCGACGAGGCCCGAACGCTCCGCCTCGCCGTGAAGGGCGAGCCTCGATGCGTCGAAGGAGAGCCCTTGCATGCGCATGGCGCGGTGGACGCCCTTGATGATGTCGCCTCGCTCGCCGAGGTCGCGCAATATGGTTTCGGCGCGCGGATCGATCTCGAATATGCCGGGTCCAAGGCGCGTCGCGAGCCCAAGCGCCTCGAGCTTCGCCGCACGTCCGATGAGATGCCGATCGCGGCCCGGCGGCGAGCTTGGGTCGGGACGAAGATCGACGATCCCCGTTTCGCCGCCGCGTTCGCGCAGGCGCGCGTCGAGCCCGGTCCAGCGCTCGGCGCCCGTCTCCCGCACGAGGCTCGCGTCGATCTCCTGTTCGTTTCGCGGACCGAGTTCGAGGGTCGCGATCTCCGACGCCCGTCCGCGCACGCCTTCCGACATATAGGCGCGGTCGACGACCAAGTCGCTTCCGTCCTCGGCGACGCCGCGCACGAGTATATGGATATGCGGATTGTCGGTGTTCCAGTGATCGACCGCCACCCAGTCGAGCCGGGTCTCGAGATCCTTCTCCAGCCGGCCCATGAGATCGCGGGTGAAGGTCCGAAGGTCCTGGAGCCGCTCGGCATCTTCAGGGCTGACGATGAAGCGGAAATGATGGCGATCGTCGACGCAGCGATCGGCGAAGGCCTCGCGGTCGGCGGCGTCTCCAGACGCATCGAACATCATGGCATCGCGTCCATCGCGGGTGACGCCGTCGCGTTCGAGATAAGCGATATGCCGTGCGAGCGGCGCGGAGCGAAACTGCGCGCCCTTATGCCGGACGATGCGCGCCATGACCGTGACGCGGCGCTGCGCGGGACCCCGCCGCATCGTCGCAAGCGCGGCGCGGCCGCGGCCGTGCCGACCGGTCCCGCTGCGACCGCCGCCGCCACGACGGGAGCGGGTGTAACCCGAGCGGGCGGCTGCCTTGCGCACCTGCGCCGCGAGCCTTTTCCCGCGCCGCGCCGATCCCGATCCAGCGTCGCGCCCCCTTCCCGGTCGCACCCGAAAATCATGCTCGTCGCCGCTCACGGCGCCGGTGCCATATCGTAAGCGCTTGTTCTGCCTCGGAAATCCAGAGGTCGATATGGCAGCCGGAGGGGGGTGCCATACGCATAAAGCGCTGTAATCCAACCACAATCTGACAGCGAGCTGGCAGGTCTTTTATCTTGCCATCCCCCCGAACCCCTTCTGAACGCAAAGCAGTGCCTATCCATGGACCCGCGCACTCCAGCAAATATCGCCAGGACGACCATCACCGATCGTTCCCGGAAAGCGGGACGAAGAGGGGCGAGGGAGCAAGCGCGGAATGCGACGGCCCTGCAGCCGCGGCGTCGCCGCGCTGCACCGAAGTTGCAGCCGGCGTGTCCGATCGCTGCTCGGCGAAGAGCGACGCGCTGCGCCAGCTCGGCGGTTCGGCCGTCCGCGCCATCGTCGCTGACGGAGCAGCCGGCGCACCGAGCCCGGGTGCGATGGCTGCGACATAGGCGACCGTCTCGGCGGGCAAGCCGCGCCGCCCCGCTGCATAGGCGTCGGCGCGGCCGGGGCCCGCATTATAGGCAGCGAGCATGAGGCGAACGTCGCGATATCGGTCCCACATCGCGCGCAGATAGGCCGCGCCCGCGAGGATGTTGGCGCGCACGTCGAAGGGGTCGGACCCGAGACGGTGCTGCGCCGTCAGCATCGCCCAGGTTGCGGGCATGATCTGCATCAGGCCCATTGCACCGGCATGCGAGAGCGCCCGCGGCTTGCCGCGGCTCTCGATATGCATCACGCGCCATATCCAGACCTCCGGAACGCCGAAGCGTTGCGATGCCTCCGCCACATGGGCGGCATAGGGGTGGGCCGCGGCCGTCGGCGCTTCCGCCGGTGCCGCGCCCCATGCCTGGTCTGGGGCGGCGCTCGCCGAGCAGAACAGCAGCAAGGCGAGGCGCACGGCGCGGACGCGCGCCGAGCGAGCCGGATGCATGATGCTCACGCTTGTTCGCGTGGGACGGGACGCGTCCAGAGGAGATGATATTCATCCTCGTTCTGCGTCGAGCGGAGCAGATTGGCGCGCAGCGGAACCGCGAGCGCAGGGTCGTCGATCTGCAGGGCGATATAGGAGCCGGCGCGTTCGCTTCGGCGTTCCCAGCCTGCCCCGATCTCCACGCCGGTATCGGCTTCGACGAGCAGGACCCGCCAGGCCGGTGCATTCTCCGCGTCGTTCGGCTTCGCCGGAACGATCGCGATCATCGCATCGAGCAGCAGCGTCCGGATCTGTCCGGCATAGCCGTCGCCAGCGGTTTGAAAGCTTCCGATAATCATGAGGACATATCCTTTCCTTCGGGGGTGAATGCGGAGCGATCGGCGTCACGGCGCCAGCGCAGCGGCGCGCCGGGCGCATCGCGGACGAGCAGCGGGTGCGCGACGCCGACGACGCCGGTGTCAGGAAGCGGTCCGAAATATCGGCCGTCGAGACTGTCGGGCGCGGGGTTGAGGAGGAACAGTTCGCCGGGGCGCAGGCGGTAGCAGCCGAGCCAGCGCGGCAGCGGCCGCCCGAGGCGGTCCGCGTCCCGCGCGCGTGCTGCCGGCGCGCCGTCGATCGTCACGAAGGTGCCGCTGCGGCAGACGAGCGCGCCTTCGCCGGCAGCGATATGCTTCAGGAGCGGCACGCCGCGCGGCACATAGCCGCGCACTGCGAGACGCGCCGCGACCGCCTCGGGCGGGTGGAAGAGGATGAGGTCGCCGACCGCGGGCTCGGCACCGACATCGACGCGGTAGAAGCCGATCGGAACGCTCGGGCTCGCGTTCCAGATGAGGCGCGGTTGCGGCGCGAGCGCTGCCGCGGCGACGAACAGCGCCGCAAAGAGCGTAGCGCTCGCCGCGGTCGCGCGGAACCAGCGGCGGTTCATGGCGCGATCGCCTTGCGCTGGAGCCAGGCGCGGTGCCGCTCCGGACCATAGGGCCGGAACGGCAGTCCGGCGGCGATGTGGCTGCCGATGTGGCGCCAATGATCGGGGGCCGTCTCGCACGGATCGAGCCCGGCGGCCTCGATCGCATCGATCGCCGAGAGAACCTGCTGGACCCTCGGCCAACCGTCGACGCGCAGCAGGATGTCACCGCCGGGGCGCACGTAGGGATGCGTCGCGAAGGGGGCGCGCGGCGCGGGCGCCGCGATGACCGAGATGCTTGAGAAGATGGTGCCGAAGTCGTTCGCGCCCCAACGGACGAAGCCGAAGACGGCCTCGGGCCGGAAGGAGACGATGCGCGTCCGGCGGCTGACGATGCGCTCGGCGGCGACGCGGCCGAAACGCAGCCAATGCTCGAGCCGCTGCTCGATCCAGGTCAGCTCAAGGTCGGTGAGACCGCTCGCGGTCGCCGCAACCGGCTGCACGCCGGGAGCGGGCGGGATGTTCTGGGCGGGGCGCATCAGCGGCGGACCGGGCGCGCGGGATGGACGATGCCCTTGCCGGGATCGGATGTCGACTTCTTGCGGCCGATCTCGGCCCAGGCGTCGAGATCAGCGATCGCGTAGACGATCCGCCCGCCGAGTTTGCGGTATTCGGGACCCGTTCCGAAGCAGCGATGTTTTTCGAGCGTCCGGCTCGACAGGCCGAGGTGCAGCGCAGCGTCGGGCGTCTTGAGGTAGCGCGGCGAAATGGGGGTATGCATGTCGCTCAAAAGGGGCCTCCGTTCGCAGCGCCGGGTCCCGTGGCGGGCTCCGGCGGAGAGGCGGCGACATTCGGAAATCGGGACGCGATTTAGGAACGGACAAAGTGACGACGCGCGGAATGTCCCGATCAGGCGGCGCCGAGCAGCTCCTGATAGCCGCCGTCGCGCATCGCGACTGCGGCGCGGTGCCAGCGCGCGATGCGGCGGCGCTCGCTCGATCCGTCCCAGTCGGCGGCCGAGAAATCCTGGGCATCGTCGAGGATGAGGGCGGCGGCGATGTCGCGCGCCGAACGCCCTTCGGCGGAGGCGTCGAGGAGCCGCAGCCACTGGATGAGACGCCAGCGCTCGGATGGTCCGGGGGCGCCTCCCCGCAGGAAGCGGTGCGTCGTGACGCCCGCCGAGAAGCGGCGCTGTACGGCGAGGCTCACGGCCATCCGCAGCTCGCTGTGCGGATCGGCCGGGTTTACATAGGCGAGCCGTTCATCGGCGAGGAAGCGGCGAAGCCAGAGGCGGAAGCGCCGGCCGTCGGCCACGAACACAAGATGCCACTCGCCCGGCAGGATGATCTCGGAGGCGATGTCCGCCGAGGCGATGAGCTCGGCGAGCCGTGGCGCGGCGAAGCCGTCGGGCGCCGGCTCGGCGATGGCGACATGCGCGCAGGCCTCGGGCTGCCAAAGCGCAGGGGATTCAGTGACGGATCGGTCAGGGTCCAGGGCGAAAGACCAACCCCCATCGTCGCGCGAGCCCCGTAAGGCGCGCGGTGCGCCGCCGCGTCGGCGCCAACGCGGCCGAACGATAGGCGCGGCGATAGGCCGGGCTTCGGCGCAGGAACTCCTGCGCGAAATCGGCGCGATCATATGTTTCGAATATTCTCGGAAAATATGGCGATTGCCAATCGACGACCTGATCCATTCGCACCTCCGGCTGATCTTCAGGAATGAAAGCAAAGCCTATCAGCAGCTTGCCCACATCGGCTCGAACATGGTTAGCGGCATGCAAAGGATCATCGTAACGCATTGCGGCGGAGAATCCCCGCGCGAAAAGCCTCAAAATGAGAGTATCGCCGCCCGGCTTGCGGCCGGGCGGCGTGCTCGATCAGTCGCGCCGCTGGGGACGGGTCCAGACGAGGTCATAGTCGCCGTCGCTTCCTTCGAAGAGCTGCGCGAAGAAGGGCGCGGTGAAGCTCGGATCGTCGAACTTGGTCGAAAGATAGGTGCGGTCGTCCTGGCTGGTCTTCTCCCAGGCCGCACCCACCTCGACGTCGCCGACATAGATGCGGTGGGTCGGAGCGCTGGGTTTGGGATTGTCCTCGGGGACGATGCGAACCGCGTCGACCGAAAGGGCGAGGCTCGCGATTGCGCCCCGATATTCGCCCTTCGCTTTCTTGAAGGTTCCGATCTTGGCCATCTTGAAGTCCTTTCCTTGCTTTCGAGCCGCAGGATCGCGGTCTCGATGCGCATCGGTGGCCGGAAAGGAGGCCGCGCCGCAGCCGCAGGCCCGAAGCGAAGCGGGGGACGGCAGCGCAGCGATTTTCTTGGTCCGCGAGGAACGGCGGCACGCCGGGGGAAGAAAATCGGGGAGCGCCGTTGCGGCCAGCGGGCTCAGCGCAGCGGCTTGCCGGCAGATCGCGCAGGGAAGAGACCGTGTTCCTGCGGCGGGAGCGAGGGACTCAGAGGCGGTCGGAAGCGGGCGAAGCGGACGCCGGGATCGCGGGTGCGCGATCGTCGCATTCCCGGTCGCCGACGCCAATTGCATCCACCGAAGACCCATCAAGTCCCCGGACCGCCGCCACGGCGGCGACGACGGCAGCGAGCATGGGCAGGATCGTTACCAGCATGCCCTCCGTAACGAAGAGCCGCACGATCCCCGTCATGCCATAATAGCCTGCGACCCCCGCCGGGAGGAGGAAGAGCATTGCGACACAGGCTCGCAGCAATGTCGATCCACCGTGCGCATAGAGGTGCCGTCCAGCGAGATGGAGCAGGAGCCCCGCCAGAAATGCCATCGCAAGGGCAGCGCCAATGCCATAGCCGCGGTCCTGAAGCTCGAAGGCGATAGCAATGCCGGCGCCAAGCGGCAGCGCGAGGGCCGCCAGTCGGAACAGAAGCCAGATGAGATAGAGGCCTGCGGCAGCGCCGAGGATAAGCATGAAAGTCACGAGCGTCCTCCTTGGGGACGCGCTCTCCACCACCACCACAGCGCGGTCTGCACCGTCAATTTAGCAGACGACCACCCGCGACGGAACCGGAACTGGAACCATCGCGGGGCAAATTTTGCGGGCTCAGCGGTTGAACGGGTCATATTCGCACACGATGTGTTCGGGGTCGCCGTCGAACTCTTCGATGGGCATCACCGCATAGCCTTTTGTCGTTTCGATAAGGACGATGATCGTCATCATCGTGCGGGCGAGGCTCCAGCCGAGCGATTGAGCGGTGGAAAGCGGCATGGGTTTGGCTCCTGTCCTTTCGGAGCGGGACCGTTCCCGCTCGACAGTCGCCCCGCCGGCCGGGGGCGGGCCGCAATCACCGCAGCAAGGCTGCGGCCGCACGCGAAGCGTAGCGGACCCTTCACGGGTTGATTGAAGGAGGCCCGGCTCCGAGCCCAGGGACCAGCGGCTATCGAGAGCGGGTACGGTTTCGCGGGGGGACGAGAGGCCCTTGCGCCTTCCTCCCGGACCATAATCTGCGTGCCCCGTCGCCCCGGCGTGCGCGAAGAACAGGGAGAATGACGCAATGGCGGGTCAGCGCAGTGAGTTCGGATATTATCCGCGGCCACTCGATATGACGGTCGGACCGGTCTCGATCGCGACCCTTGCCGGTCTCCCGGAGACGGTGGCGGACATCGAGGCCGATCCCGGCCGGGAGGGGAAATGGATCTACGCCCCGCTACAGCCGGTTACCCATCTCGGTGGCGGCACCAGTGTTCGGCCCTATCCCGCGCGCATCTTCGGCCTGCCGAAGACGCACGCCATCGTCCATGCGACGGCGTCGGAGATTGATCAGGTCGACTTCCATGTCTGGAGCCTGTCCTTTTTCAGCGGCATGCGCTTCACGATTACCGAGGCCGGCTTTCTCGATTCGACACCGATCGAGCCCGGGGTTCTCGTCGACTTCGTGCTGATGGGCGGCAGCCTGCCGAAGTCGATCGAACTCGCCGAAGCCTTCTGGATCGATAATCGCGCAGTTCCGGAGCGAGCGCGCATCTGGGTGGCCGCAGTACACGCCCTCTTCATGAGCCAGAATCCGCAACATCTTCAGTTCGAGCGGTTCACGCTGCTCTACACGGCGCTCGATGCCTGCTTTGCCCTCGCAAAGTCCATAAACCCGCCTCCCAAGAACCTCACGCATTCCCAGCGCATCGCGTGGATGTGCGACTGGCTCGGAATGCCGGTTCCCGCATGGGCCGACCCCGCGGGCGGTGGCGGTGCGCAAGTTGCCGGGATGCGCAATCCGACGGTGCATGAAGCCCTCTATATGGGCGAACCGCTCGGCTTTGCGCTGCACGGCGTCGGCGGGGGACCGAACCTCACGCTCGAGATGTCCGGCCTTGTGTCGCGTCTGCTCGTCGCCCTCCTCGGCGCACGAAACAATCGTTACATAAGCTCATCCACAGGCACACGCCAAAGACAGGGACTCGATCTTGGCTGAACGCAGACCGCATAATTTCGCCATCCGCTTCCGCTCGGCGATGCAGGAAAGACGATCGTGACGGAGCCGCAAGGCGTCGCGGGTAGCGACGACAAGGCGGCAGCGCCGAGCGCCAAGGCTGCTCCGGCGGTGCCGGAACGCCAGCATCCATCCATCTTCCACTATCCGATCGACGCCTGCGACGTCAGCGACAAGGCCTCGCTCGAGGCGTTTCGCGATAAGCTCCAGCATTGGTCCGAGCTGTTCGAGCGCGATCCCGATGCATCGCTTGCCGGGCAGTTCGCCGACATGATGTGGTTCGACATAGCCTGGCGCACGGCGAACGAGGCGCGGCAATTCGCTGATGACGACGGCACCCGCGGCTCGACCGCGCCACTGATCGCCATGATGCTCGACCGCGGCTATCTTGCCGGACAGGTCATCGCCATCACCCGGCTGCTCGAGAAACCGCCGGCGAACCAGCCGAAGAAGGCCGTGATCTCACTCCCACGGATCGTCGACGAGATTCGCGCGGCGCGCGAGCTCATCACGCGCGAGAATTTCGTGTGCCGCGACGCGCTGCCTTATGATTATGAAGCGTTGCAGGCGGCGGAGCTGGAGCGGCTTGCCGCCGAAATGGCCGCCAATCCAAACAAGGCGCGGCGCGTAAACCTCAGCCTGTCGGGACCCGAAGGGTTCGACCAGGCGCGTATGGAACATGAGCTGTTTGACCAGTTATCGGGTGTCGCCCCCGAAGACCGGGCGCGCGGCGACCTGATTGGCGAGGCCTTTTTCGACCGGCTTGACGAGCTGCTGGCAAGCACGCCACTTCCCGAGATCAAGGCGCTGCGCAACAAGAGCATAGCCCATGCGGCCGATGCCTTTTCGCGCTCGCAGGCGGCCGGGCTTCGGTCGGGTCTCACCATCCACGATCTCGACCGGGCCCATTATCTGCTGTTCGCAGTGTTCCAGACGCTTTCCGTGGTGCTGTTTGGCCTATCGCGCGCGTCGCCGGTCCCCATACCGCAGCATAATATGTTCGAGCATCTCACCGAGCCCTTTCTTGCCGAGAAGAGGCTCGAGGCGATGCGCGGTTTCTGGGACAAGCACATCGGCGAGCGCGAAGGCTGGATGAACGATGGTTTCCACGAGGTCTTGCCCGACAAGAAAGCGGCGAAAAAGGCCCCGCCCGAAGGCGGGGCCTGATCGATCCGTCAGCTCGGCGGGTTCCAGATAAGCACCTTCTTCATCGAGTCATCGCCGGGCGCGTTGGCGATGTTCGCGTAGATGGTGCCGAATTCGGGGGCCGAGAGAGTGACCGAGACATATTCGGTGCCGTTCGACTGCGACGTGCGGGTCCAGCCGGCGCCGACCTCGTAGCCGTTCTTGCGCGCGATCACGCGGAAGTCGGGCTCATTGTCCTTCACCTTGCGGCCGTTCGGGACGATCGCGATCGGCGCGGTGACCAGAAGGGTCGTCAGCGTGCCTTCGAAGCTGCCGTCGGCCTTGACGGTGAGATTTGCGATGGTGGCCATGTCGTGTCTCCTTGGGTTGCTCGGGACCATCCCCGATGGCGCCAACCGAAGGGCCCGCGAGCCGCCGTCACCGAGCGGTACGCGAGGGCGAACCCCCGCAGGGGGTTGACGGCATGAGGCGAGCCGAGGCCCGCAGTCAGGCAGCCAAGGAGGGAGTGGTCCTGCAACCGGAGCATTTGGCCACCATCAGTGAAAGTCATGGCTCCGGACGCGCAGCGCAGGCTCGCGGCTATCGGGCCCGCCCCCGTTCCGCGCCCCGTCTCCCCGTCCCGGCGCAATGGAAAGCGAGCTGCGCCCGACCTGCCGCAGCATCACGTCATGATCGGTTATCCGGTCACAGATGACATGGATGATCTCGCCCTCCTTCTGAACGCGGCCGCGCATCGCGATCATCGACGCCGCCATGACCTGGCGCCGATAGATGTCGAAGCGATCGGGCCAGAGGATGCCGTTGGCGATACCGGTCTCATCCTCGATCGTGATGAACAGCACGCCCTTGGCTGAGCCGGGGCGTTGCCGGACGAGGATCACGCCGGCGACCTCGATATTCCGGCCATCGCGGATCGAGCCCAGATCCGCGCAGCGGACGATCCCCATCCGGTCCAGCTCCTCGCGCAGGAAACTTAAGGGATGCGCGCGCAAACTCAGTTGAAGCGTGCGATAATCCTCCACCACCTCGCGTCCTTCGGTCATCGGCCGAAGCGCGACCCTCGGTTCGAGCCCTTCGGGCGAGAAGTTCGCCTCGCGCGCGTCGGCGGCCGCGAAGAGGGGCAGCGGCGCCTCGCCGAGGCCGCGGACCTTCCACAGCCCCTGCCGCCGGTCCTCGGACAGACAGGCAAATCCGTCGGCTTCGGCGATCCTTTCGATCGCGGCGCGCGGCACGCCGGCGCGCCGCCATACATCCTCGACGCAATCATAGGGCAGATCGCCGCGCGCCCCGACGATCGCCGCGCCATGAATGTTCGCGAGCGATCGAACCTGGCGGAAACCGAGGCGCACCGCGAGATAGCGCCCGTCGCTCCTTTCCAGCGTGCAGTCCCAATGGCTGTCGTTTATCGACACCGGGCGTACCTCGACGCCATGCTTTTGCGCGTCGCGCACGATCTGTGCGGGCGCGTAGAAGCCCATCGGCTGGGCGTTGAGCAAGGCCGCGCAAAAGACGTCGGGATGATGATGCTTCATCCAGCAGGAGGCGTATGCGATCTTGGCAAAGCTCGCGGCGTGGCTCTCGGGAAAGCCATAGGAGCCGAAGCCCTCGATCTGCTTGAAGGTGCGCTCGGCGAAATCCTTGGGATAGCCCCGCTCGACCATGCCGCCGACGAGCTTGTCGTAGAAATGCGACACGCCGCCGGTGAGCTTGAAGGTCGCCATCGCGCGGCGAAGCTGGTCGGCCTCGACCGGCGTGAAGCCGGCGCCGACGATCGCGACCTTCATCGCCTGCTCCTGAAACAGCGGCACGCCCAGCGTCTTCTCGAGCACGGCGCGAAGCTCGGGCTTCGGATATTCGGGCTTCTCCTTGCCTTCGCGGCGGCGAAGATAGGGATGGACCATGTCGCCCTGGATCGGCCCGGGCCGCACGATCGCAACCTCGATCACGAGGTCGTAGAAGCATTTGGGCTTGATGCGCGGCAGCATCGACATCTGCGCGCGGCTCTCGATCTGGAAGACGCCGAGGGTGTCGGCCTTCTGAATCATGCCATAGACCGCCGGGTCGTCGTCCTGCAGGTCGGCCATGCCCACATCCACCGCCTTATGCTCGCGGAGCAGATTGAACGCCCGGTTCATGCAGCCGAGCATCCCGAGACCCAGCACGTCGACCTTCATGAACTTGAGGACGTCGATATCGTCCTTGTCCCATTCGATGATCTGGCGATCCTCCATGCGCGCCGGCTCGATCGGCACAAGATCGTCGAGCCGCTCCTCGGTCAGCACGAAGCCGCCGGGATGCTGGGAGAGATGGCGCGGCGTTCCGATCAGCTGCCGCGCGAGATCGAGCGTCAGCCGAAGTCGATAATCATTGGCGTTGAGGTTCAGCTCGGCGATGCGCTCCTCGGGGATGCCGTCCATCGACCAGCCCCAGATGAGGCCGGTCAGCATCTTGGTGAGATCCCGCGGTAGCCCGAGCGCCTTCCCCACCTCGGCGACCGCCCCGCGGGTTCGGTATCGCGTGACCACGGCGGTCAGCGCGGAGCGATGACGGCCGTAGGTCTCGTAGATCCACTGGATGATTTCTTCGCGCCGCTCATGCTCGAAGTCGACGTCGATATCGGGCGGCTCCTTGCGCTCGCCCGACACGAAGCGCTCGAAGAGCAGCTCGTGCTTGATCGGGTCGATCGAAGTCACGCCGAGCAGGAAGCAGACGCAGCTGTTCGCGGCCGACCCGCGCCCTTGGCACAATATGCCGCGCCGCCGGCTCTCGGCGACGATCGAATTGACGGTGAGGAAATAGGGCGCGTAGCCGAGCTCGCCGATCAGGCGCAGCTCATGCTCGATCTGTTTCCGATAGGCAGGCGGCACGCCGCCCGGAAACATCCGGTTCGCTCCTTCCTCGGTCAGCGCCGCCAACGCCTCCTGCGCGGTGCGGCCTTCCATCACCTGCTCATAGGGATATTGGTAGCGGATCTCGCCAAGATCGAAGCCGCAGGCTGCCGCGATGTCGGCGGTCGCCGCGATCGCGTCCGGGAACAGCGCGAAGCGCCTTTCCATCTCGGCCGGGCTCTTCAGCGCCCGGTCCATGAAGCGTTCGCGCTTGAACCCGAGTGCATCGACCGTCGTCTTCTCGCGGATCGCGGTCAGCACGTCCTGCAGCGGGCGCCGTTCGGGCGCATGGTAGAGGATGTCGCCGAGCGCGACGGCCCGCACTCCCAATTCCTGCGCGAGCGCGTCGAGCGCGCGAAGCCGCGCGAAGTCGCCGGGGCGCCGCCGCAGCGCCAGCGCGAGATGGGCGCGCGCGCCGAAGGCGCCCTGCAGCTCGGCGAGATCGAGCCGCGCCCGCTCATCGGCTTCACCGGGCAGGAGGATCGCGACGAGGCCCTCGGCCGAAGACGCGACGTCGGGCCAGTCGAGCCAGCAATTGCCCTTGCCGCCCCGCGCCTTTCCCAAGGAGAGCAGCCGGGTCAGCCGCGACCAGGCCGCGCGATCGGTCGGATAGAGGAGGATCGAACGCCCGTCGCGCAGGTCGACGCGCGTCCCGGCGATCAGCCGGACGCCCGTCCCCTCCTGTCCCGACAGGCCGCGCACCATGCCGGCGACACTGCCCCGGTCGCAAAGCCCGAGGGCCGAATGGCCGAGGGCAGCGGCGGCCGCGAACAATTCCTCGGGCGAAGAGGCCCCCCGCAGAAAGGAAAAATGGCTCGTGGCGTAGAGTTCGACATAGGTCGTAACGGGGTCCGTCATCCGAACACGCCGTGCATGTACCAGCTGAGATCACCCGTCTTGTCGGTGATCGCGTCGCCGCGGCGGAAGAGCCAGAAGCGCTCGCCGCTTGTCGCCTCGACCCGGAAATAGTCGCGAACCGCCCACATCTCGCCGGGACGACGCCACCATTCGCCATGGATGCGCTCGGGGCCGTCGCCCGCGACCACGGCATAACTCCGCCCGCGCCAAGCGAAGCGGCGCGGCGGATGGTCGGGAAGCAAGGCGACGACGCCTGACAGCGCTTCGGGCCGCGCGAGCATCCGGATCGGCCGCGGCCAGACGGGCCAGCCGGCAGGCTGGGCCAAAGGCCCGGCGCGCGAGATCGCGCGCTCGGGGACATCGCTTTCGATCGCTGACAGGCGGAACAGCGCGGCATCGCCGGCGCGGCCGGCCAGCGCATCGACGAGCGGAGCGAGGTCGGGCGCCTGGCGTGCCGTGTCGAGCACGGCGGCGATCGCCTCGGGCGCCAGCGCTTCGACCTGCGGCGCCGCGAGAACCATCGTCTCGATCCCGAGCCCCGGCTCGATCCGGTCGATCCGGAGCCTGAACAGGCGCAGCAGATGTTTCGCGTCGCGCGTCGCGCGCGCCGTCCCGACGGTGACGAACTGCGCGCCCATGTCGAGCCGGTCGCAGCGCAAGACGAGGCTCCGCACGCCGAGACTGCGCTCGCGCAGCGCGAGCACGAGATCGCCGAGCAGGTCGGCGATGACCTGCTCGATCGCTTCGGCGGTCCCGATCGGTTCGAGCAAGGAACGGCGCGCCTCGGGCATGTCGAACGGCACGACGGGAACGATCGGCTCGGGTACGAACCCCCGCGCCTGGTCGAGCCGCTCGACCGCGCCGCGCCCGAGCCGCCGGGCCAAAGGCCCGCGCGGCATTGGATAAAGGTCGGCGATCCGCTCGATCCCGAAGCGTGCCGCCGCGGCGAGCGCCTCCGGCGCCAGCCGGAGCGCCGCCAGCGGCAAAGGCGCCAGCGCCTCGCTCTCGCCTCCTTCCGGCAAGATCCGCACGCCCGCGCCGCCATAGCGTGCGAGCGCGTGCGCGGCGCCCGGCGTGCCGGCGATCGCGACACGCGCGGTGAAACCGAGGCGCCGCAGAAAACCGAGCAAACGCGCCGCGAAACGCTCTTCGCCGCCGAAGAGATGCGTCGTGCCCGACAGGTCGAGCCACAGCCCGTCGGTTCCCGACACCGCCGCCGTCGGCGTCCAGCAGCGGGCGGCGTGGAGCGCAAGGCGATCGAGCCACGCGCGATCGGCGTCGGGTGCGGCGTCGAGTAGGTCGAGATCGGAGACCAGCGCGCGGGCATGGGCCGCCGCCATGCCGGGCACGAGGCCGAGATCGAGCGCCGCCGGACAGGCGGCCGTCACGACGTCGCGCTGGCCGGTTCGCGCGACGACGATCGTCGGACGGAGGCCCCAGAGCGGCGGCAGCGGCGCAGCGATCCCGCCCGACGTCCCGTCGTCCGAGCGCAACGCCCGGAATACCGGTGCGGCAGCTTCGCTCCGCCGTCCCAGCTCGCGCATCGTCGGTCGCTGGTGCGCCGGGAGGGCGTCGAGCGACGGCTCGCCGGAGTGCGTGCCTTGCGCCCAGCGCGCGCCCGGACGCCAGCCGCCGCCGCGCGGCACCGAACAGGTGCCGGGATTGTCATCGACAGGCTCGGGGAAGCGCGGACCAGCCCGCGCCCGCTCAGGCGGCGTGCCCGAATGCGACGGTGTCCGTTCTGCCCGGCGCAACCGCTCGATCGGCAGTTGCGGCAGGAAGAGCGAGGCGACCCTGGTCATCGCACGCCTCCAGTTGGAGGGAAAAAGGCGGCCCGCCGCGCTGCCGGACCAGCTCGACATTCCAGCGCCCGCGCCCGACACCGGGAGAGGCGAGGCGGCCCGACGACAAGGTGCCGATGCGCCAGCGGGTCATCGCGAGCGACGGATCGGTGAGCGGGCATTGGCCGTAACGCCGGTACCGGCGATAGAGGATCATCGGCGTGTTGCCCTCGGATGCGGCCAGTTGCAGCCGGCGCGTCGCGGTCTGATCGGCCGCTTTCACTTCGGCAACGACGCAGGCGAGCGAACCATCGCGCAGCGCGTCCTCGCACAGCGCCAGCAGTTCCTTGTCGGTCCTGCCTTGAGCATAGAGAACGCGGTCCGGACCGAGCCCCGCCTGTTCGAGACCGGGGGCATAGAGATCGAACCGCGTGAGCGCCCAGAGCGCCGACACGTCGGGCGCCGCCGCGAAGCGCGACGCGATTCCCGCCGCGAAGAGCGTTGCCGCAGCGTCGTCGCTCCAGCTTGCCGAGGCGCCCGCGACCTCATGCAGGCCTGCGCCATCGAGCCCGCCGCCAGCGAGAAGATGATCGACCGGCCCGACGCCGAACGGCAGGACCGGCCCGCGTGAGGCGGCCACACGCGCCACCGCCGCGCGAAGCACGTCGATATCTCTGGCACTTGGCCGAGGTGCAGATTGGGGCATCGTGCTCATGGGAATATCGACTCAAATGTTCCCTTTATGTTCCACCGAGTCAAAGGGCGCGTCAAGCGGGCCGCGACGAACCGCCGGGAATCGGTGCGCGCCTTCCGCTCAGCCTCTGTAAAAGCGAAACAAATTGGGCTCATGATCGTGACGGCTGCGTCCTGCTGACGGAACGAGGATCGCCGCCAAAGCATTGGAAGACCGGTGACGGACCTATTGCGAGGCGAATCATGCGTGAGAATCACAGCCGCTATTCCACCGTCTCGATCGTCCTGCACTGGACGATCGCCATCCTGATCATCGCCAATGCCACCTTTGGCGGCTGGATGGAGGACGCCTCGGACAGCGAGAAGCTCGGCTATTATCAGCTGCACAAATCGGTCGGGATCACGATCCTCGCGCTCAGCCTTATCCGGCTCGGCTGGCGCTTCGGCCATCCCTGGCCGGCCTTCCCCGGCGGCATGCCGTCATGGGAACGGCTGCTCGCTCGCACGACCCATATTCTCTTCTATGTGCTGATGATCGGCGCCCCGCTTCTCGGCTGGGCCGCAGCTTCGGCGGGCGGGGCGCCTGAAGTGCCGCTTTACGGCGCCGTGCCCGCGCCCAATCTTCCGCTACCGCTGAACGAGGATCTCGCCGAAGCGCTCGGCGACATACACAAGCTGATGGTGAAGGCCATTTACGTCGTGCTCGCGCTGCATGTTCTCGGCGCGCTCAAGCATCATTTTTTCGACAAGGACGAAGTGCTCCACCGGATGCTGCCGCTGTTTCGCAATCCGCGCGGCTGACACGCGTCGGCGTCACGGCATGCTGTCGTCGCGGCTGAGCAGGCCCAGGGTGCGCTCATCGCGCTCGCCGCCGAACCAGCGGATGAGCGCGGCGGAGAAGAGCGGCCGCCGGCTCACGGCCTCGAACAACGTCAGCGACGAACGCAGCTTGACGGTGTCGACCTCGCCGAAGACCGCCACCGGGTCGCTTGCGGGCAGGTCCTGGATCGCCTCGACGCATTCGGCATAGCGCGCGCCGAGAAGCGGATGGGCCAGATAGGCCCGCGCCTCGTCGGCTCCCGCGAGACCGTAGAGCTTCGACGTCGCGCTTCGGCCAAGGCCTGCCAGCTGCGGGAATATGAACCACATCCAGTGCGAGCTCTTCTTGCCGCGGCGAATCTCGCCGAGCGCGCGCGCATAGATTTGCTCCTGCGCCGTCACGAACAGGTCGAGCCCCTCTTCGTTTGTCATAAGGCAAGAGCGCCTTGCGCGGGGGGCTTGCCATATACCTGTGTGACCTCGAGGCTGCCTTCGGGAAGCCATTTCAATATGTCCTCGGCCGGAACGCGCGGATCGAGCCAGGCGGCCCATTGATCGCGTGGCAGCGGAATGATCTGGCGATGGTGATAGGGTGCGATGTCGGGACCGGCGTCCATCGTCAGGAGGCTGAAGGCTTCGCCGACATGGCTGTCGCGCCACACACCCGCCATGCAGAACCAGCGATGGTCCTTCAGCGTGAACAGCCACTTGTCGAGCCGCTTTTGCGCGGGGTCGGTGGGATCGGTGAACTCATAGAAACCGTCGCAGAGGACGAGGCATCGCTGCATGCCGAGATCGCGGCGCTCCGAGCGCACATTATAGACCGGTTTGCCGCCCTGTCCGGGCCAGCTCCAGCGCCGGTTGACGAGCGATCCGGCGGCGGCGCCGTCGCTGCTCTTCACGATCGGCGCGGTATCGGTGATGCGGACATCCTCGCGCGCCGGCACGTTCGGTGCGCCCTCGGGCATGCCGATCTTGATCTGGAGGTTGTCGAAGTCCTCGGCGATCGACGCGATGTCTATTTCGAGCCGATAATCATTGCACATGCGCGTCGGTCCCCTCGCCCTTGCGACTCAACATCGTTCCCATTATGTTCCACATATGGGTATCGCGCCAACCCCTTTCGATCCCGACGCCCCGAGCGGAGGCGTGCAAGCGCTCGTCCGGCGCAATCCCGACAATATGACCGAGATCGAAATGGTCAAAGCGGTTTGGGGTTCCGACCCGCGGTTTAGCGACGGGATCAATTATCGTTTCGTGCGCGCCGAGGGCCGCGCCTTCCCGGCGCGCCGCTGCCTGATCCCAGCGTCCGAGTTCCGCATGGGAACCGGCGATCACCGCTACCGGGTGACGCTCGACAGCGGCAATTTCTTCTATCTCGCCGCAGTGTGGGACCCGCCACTTGCCGATTGGCCGCTGTCCTACAGCATCCTCACCATCCCCGCGGGCGCCGATGTCATTCCTTATCAGTCGCGCCACGGCGTGATCATCCAGCGGCGCGACGCGAACCATTGGCTCGACGGGAGCCTGCCGAACGAGGTGCTTTTCGAGGAACCCCCGCGTCACACGCTGTTCGTTGAGCCTTTGCGCAAACAGGCGGAACTTCCGCTCTAGATCATGATGTCGCCGGCCCGCAGGGCCCGAACAACCGCACTCTTGGCGAGCCCGCAGCGGGGCGGCGTGCGATGCGCGCCCGTGCCTAGCCGCCGCCCCGCAAGGATAGCGAGCCGAGTGTGCCGCGCGGCCAAAACAAAAGTGCGACCCCTGGCCGAGCCTGCGAGGCCAGAGCGCGCTCATCAGATGCCGCGCCCGACATGCCGCCGCGCGGCCGTCCCGCCGGGCACGCCGGCGGGACGTACCGGCTCAGCCGTTCAGACGATCCTTGACGGCCTTTGCAGCGCCGAAGGTCAGCTTCTTCGAAGCCGCAATCTGGATGGTTTCGCCGGTCGAGGGATTGCGGCCTTCACGCGCGGCCGATTCCTTGACCTTGAACTTGCCGAAGCCGTTGACCGAGACTTCGTCGCCCTTGGCGGCGGCGGCGGTGATCGCGGCGAAAACGGCATCGACAGCCTTCTTCGCATCGGCCTTGCTCAGACCAAGTGCGGTTGCGACGCTGTCCGACAGTTCGGCGTGGTTCATAAAATCATCTCCTTGAGCGGCCGGAAGGATCCCGGCCGGGCGGGCGCTATAGCGCCGCGGACGGATCGGCGCCATCTGCGCCGCGCCAAGGCGCGGCACGGCGAGTTGCACTCGGTGGCGGCGTGCGGCAGTAGCGACAGATGCTTCCCCACCGCCTCATCGCATCCGCCCTGCTCCTGCTGGCTGCCGCCTGCTCGCCCGCGACCTCCGCACCCGCAAACCCGCCTGTTCCATCGAAACCGCTCAAGCTTGCGAGCTGGAATCTGGAATTTCTCGCCGCGAGGAACGGCGAAGGCTGCAACCCCAGGGATGACAACGATTATGCCGCGATGCGCCGCATCGTCGACGACCTCGACGCCGATGTGATCGCCTTTCAGGAGGCCGAGAATGAGGCCGCCGCAGCGCGGGTCTTCGACCCCGCCAAATATGTCGTGATCATGGAAGCCCGGAAGGGCGCGCCGGGCGGCACCTGCGGCGGCAGGTTCCCGGCGCAGACGGTGATCCGCCAAGCGGTCGGTTTCGCGATCCGCAAGGACATGGCCTTTGATCGCCATGCCGATGTGACGTCGCTGATGCGCGGCAACGAGCAGCTTCGCTCGGGCGTCGACATCACGCTCCGCCCCGAGGGCCGCACACCGATCCGCCTTCTCGGCATCCACCTCAAGTCGGGCTGCTTTTCCGGGAGCGAGGCGAAGGCCTGCCCCATATTCCAGGACCAGATTCCGGCGCTCGAAGCCTGGATCGACGCGGCCGCCACCGGGCCCGAGCGCTTCGCGGTGCTGGGCGACTGGAATCGCCGGCTCGCGCTTCCCGGCGACGCGATCTGGACTGAAATCGACGATGGCGATCCGGCCAACGCCGATCTGACGCTCGCCGACGCGGGCCAGCCGCCGGCCTGCGACCCGCGCTATGACAGTTTCATCGATCATATCGTCCTCGACCGGCGCGCCGCCGCCGACCGGACGGGGTTCAGCGAAACGCTCTATGCGCCCGGCGAGAAGCATTATTCGGACCACTGCCCAATCGCGGTCACGCTGCGGCGATAAAAAAATTCCGCGCCTCGAAGAAGGCCACGGAACCATCGCGTTCCCGGCACGTTTCACTTACCTGTCCAGACGAAAGAATGGCAGAATTTGATGGCATCTTCGGATGCAATCTAGGGAAGCCCCGCTGCAGAGATGTAGCGGGGCTTACCATTTCCGCTCCGCAGATATGTGGGCGCCATGCCGCAGGCGAGAAGCCAAGCAGCCCGCCAATCATTCCGCTTCGGGTACATCCTCGACACTTTCCCGACCGTCGTCATCAGGAAGGGGAACCTGCTCCGGAACTTGCTCGGGGCCGGTCGGGGGAGAATCGGGATGCGGGTCGGGCGGTGCGCTTGCCATGACAGCTCCTATGGACGTTGCCACTGGGAAACGGCCGGCAAGTCCTGCGGTTCCGGCGAGCCCGAGCCGCCCTGCGATCAGGCACCAGGCTCCGGCACAAAATAGATCCAAAATGGTCTGATCTGGCGGCGGCACTTCCGTTTCCCCCCTGTTGACGATAGCGTGCCGCGCCATGACCGTGGGGGAAGAGGAATCGATCGGACCGGGATCGTTGTGGCTGCGATGGGATCCGCACGTTCACGCCCCGGGCACGATCTTCAACGACCAGTTCAAGGGCGATTGGGAAGCCTATCTTGCCGCGATCGAGGGTGCGACGCCGACGATCCGTGCGCTCGGTATTACCGACTATTACGGGCTTGAACTCTACAAGGAGGTTCGCGCGCGCAAGGAGCAAGGTCGCCTCAAGGACTGCGACCTGATCTTTCCGAATATCGAGCTTCGGTTCAGCGTGGGAACCGCGCGGTCGTGGATCAACGCCCATCTGCTCGTCTGCCCCGACGATCCCGATCATATCGAGCAGCTCACGCGCTTCCTTCAGCGCCTGACCTTCAAGACCACGACCGACACCTTCGCCTGCAATCCTTCGGAACTGATCCGCTTGGGACGGTCGCTCAATTCCGAGCTGACCGATGATCGTTCAGCGCTTCGCCACGGCTCCGAACAATTCAAGGTCAGCTTCGATCAGCTCCGCGACGAATATAAGGGGATGAGCTGGGCGCAGGAGAATATCCTGATCGCGGTCGCCGGGGCGAAGGGCGACGGGACATCGGGACTTCAAGATGGCGCAGACCAGGCTTTGCGCCAGCAGATTGAACATTTTGCTCATATCATGTTCGCGTCGAGCCCGGCGCAGCGTGAATTTTGGCTCGGCCGAAAAACCAGTCGCGAGCATATCTGCGAGACCTACGGCGGGCTCAAGCCCTGCATGCACGGCAGCGACGGGCATTCTGTCGAGCGAACGGGCGCGCCCGATGGCGACCGCTATACCTGGATCAAGGGGGCGGCGACATTCGACGGACTGAAGCAGGCCTGCATCGATCCCGAGGGCCGCGCTTACGTCGGGACCGAGGCGCCCCCCGCATCTGCGCCGTCCGAGACGATCCGCCGTGTGACCCTGACGAATGCGCCGTGGGCCCCCAATTCGGTGATCGATCTCAACCCCGGCCTTGTCGCCATCATCGGTGCGCGCGGGTCTGGTAAGACCGCGCTTGCCGACATGATCGCGGCGGGATGCGATGCCCATGCGGACCAGCTCCCCATGCAGTCCTTCCTTGTGCGGGCGAGCGAATATCTCGACGATGCGACGGTGAAGCTCGATTGGGGCAATGGCGTTGTCACCGAACGCGGCCTCGATAATGCCGCGGCGGCATGGGACGGCTACGCCCGCGCTCGATACCTGACACAGCAGTTCGTGGAATCGCTCTGCTCACCGGAGGGAATGACCGATGGCCTGCTGTCGGAAGTCGAGCGCGTGGTCTTTGACGCGCACAGCCCGACCGAGCGAGAGGGCGCCGTCGATTTTGCGGACCTTCGCGACCTCAAGGCAGCCCGGTTCCGCGAGGCGCGACGCCGCGAAGAACAGAAGCTCGAGGAATTGTCCGACCGGATCAACATCGAGCTCGAGAAGCAATCTCAGATCGTGGCCATTCGGAAGCAGGTCGACGAGAAGAAGCTCAAGATCACCCAGCTCACCGAGGACCGCGGCAAGCTTGTCCGCAAAGGCAGCGAGGACCGGATCAAGCGCCTCGAAGGCCTGACCGAGGCGGCAAACGAAGTGCGCGCGCGGGTTAGGCGACTGACCAATCGCGAGCAGAAGTTGCTACTCGTCCAGGACGAGGTTTCGGACTTCCGGACCCATCAGGCGCCCGAAAATCTGCGCGATGCGCAAGAACGCCACAAGGATGCCGGCATAGCCGGAGAGGCGTGGGACCCGTTTTTGACGCAGTACAGCGGCAATGTGGACGGCATCATCAACGACAACCTGTCCTCCACCCGGAAGAACCGCGACGGGTGGCGCGGGACCGATATCGCAATCACCGATCCAGCGACCCCACTCATCGCCGACGATGCCGATCTGACGAAACTGCCCTTGGGCCGGCTCGATGCCGAAATCCGGCGGCTCGGAGATATCATAAACGTCGACAAGGAAACGCGCGAACGGTTCAATTCCCTGTCGGCGAAAATCACGACCGAGACCGAATTGCTCTCGGTCCTGCAGGACAAGCTGAAGGACTATGAGGGCGCAGAGGAGCGCGCCAAGGGACTACCTGCGGAAAGGCAGACAAGTTACCGGCGAATTTTCGAAGCGGTGTTTTCGGAACAACAGGTCCTCAACGACCTTTACGCACCCATCCGGGCGCGAATGGATGAGACGGGCGGGACGCTCGGGAAGCTTGCATTCACGGTCACCCGCCGCCCCGACATGGCGGAATGGGCAAAGCGCGGCGAGGATCTGCTCGACCTTCGCCGACAGGGTCCGTTTCGCGGCGAAGGTAAATTGCTCGAGGCTGCGAATGACGAGCTTCGCGGCGTTTGGGAGAGCGGAACCGCCGAAGAAGTGACCGAGGCGCTGAAGGAGTTTCGCCAAAAATATCAGAAGAGCTTCTTCGAACATGCTCTCGCGCAGCGTAGCGATGCCGCCGCATTCCGCGGCTGGCTCAAGTTGTTTGCGCGCTGGCTCTATGGCACCGATCATATCGAAGTTCGGTACAGCGTCGACTATGATGGGGTCGATATCCGCAAACTTTCGCCGGGCACGCGCGGTATCGTGCTCCTGCTGCTGTACCTCGCGCTCGACAATGCAGATGAGCGGCCGCTGATCATCGATCAGCCCGAGGAAAACCTCGATCCCAAGTCGATCTATGATGAACTCGTCGGCCTGTTCCTCAAGGCCAAGGCGAAACGCCAGGTCATCATCGTCACGCATAACGCCAATCTCGTGATCAACACCGACGCCGATCAGGTCATCGTTGCATCGGCGGGCCCGCATCCGGGGGATGGCTTGCCCGATATCGCCTATGCGAGCGGCGGCCTCGAAGATGCACCGATCCGCAAGATGGTCTGCGACATTCTCGAGGGCGGGGAACATGCGTTTCGCGAGCGCGCACGGCGCCTGCGCGTCCGCCTGGAGCGTTAGTCTCGATATTTTGCACGGGCTCAAGGGGGAGCAAAACCAATGAGGAAAATCATTCTGGCTGCGGCGCTGATCTGCGCGCCGGGACTGGCGCAGGGTAAGCGTGTCCTGAAGGCCGCAGCTACGCGGCCTGGGCGATCTGCTGCTGCTCG
>CALMYE010000196.1 GCA_937873425.1 uncultured Sphingopyxis sp.
CTCTCCTCTCGGCGCGATGCTGCTATTCTTCGGCGATTCCCGCAAGGTCGCGCGCGAGGCCCTTTTTCCGTTCGACCTCCATCCCGCGCAATATCTGGATGCGCTGCGCCTGCGGCGACCCCGCCCCGTGCAGCGATTCGGTGAGATAACCGACGGCGTTGCGGCCGAGCGTCATATTCTCGATCAGCCGCAGGATGCGCTGGCGATATTCGACCGGCACATTATGCTTGCCCTTCATATATTTCTCGAGGATCGGGCCGACCTTCTCATGCTTGAAGTCGGCGTCCGACGGCATGGTGACCATGATCCCGCCCGCCAGATCCTGCGCCAGCCGCGAGATTTCATAGGGGAAGCGCGTGACATTATGCTTGCACACATTGGCGAGCATCGCGTCGTTCATGAAGATGCCCGACGGCAGCTGCTTCGCCTCGTGGCTCGACGCGATGGCGGAGGAATAGATGGTCTCGTTGAGGTGGGTCATCTCGACCAGCTTGTCCTTGATATGGCTCGCCGCCTCGGCGCCGTTGTAATCGGCGACCTGCGCCGCGGCGCCGACCATCACGTCGCCCAGCCCGGTTTTGCAGACATAGGAGGCGCGGTGATAGGCGGTGAAGCGCGCGACCATGTCCTGCGCAAACTCATATTCGCCGTCCATCAGCACATGTTCGTGCGGGATGAACACATTGTCGAAGACGACGAGCGTCTCCTGCCCGCCGAAGCGCGCATTGCCCTGGTCGATATCGCCCGCCTCCATCGCGCGCGTGTCGCACGACTGGCGGCCATAGATATAGGTGATGCCCGCCGCATCGCCCGGCACCAGCCCGACGATGGCGAAGTCGCGGTCGGCCTCGCCCATGTTCATCGTCGGCATGACGCAGATCCAGTGCGAATTGAGCCCGCCGGTCATGTGCGCCTTGGCGCCGGTGACATAGACGCCCGCCTCGGTGCGCTTGGTCACATGCAGGAACATGTCGGGGTCGGCCTGTTCGTGCGGACGCTTCGAGCGGTCGCCCTTCGGGTCGGTCATGCCCGCGCCGAGAATGATGTTCGCCCGCTGCGCATGGCGCATGAATTCGAGGTAGCGCTGGTGATAGGAGGTGCCGTGCTTCGCATCGATGTCGAAGGTGATCGAGTGCAGCACGCTGATCGTGTCGAGCCCCGCGCAGCGCTGGAAACAGGTGCCGGTCAGCTGGCCCATGCGCCGCTGCATGCGGTTCTTCATCACCAGATCCTGCGGCGAGCCGACGATGTGGAGGAAGCGATTGACCGGCGCGTCGATCAGCTCGCTGTGCGCGGTCGCGAGATCGGGGTCGGCGAGCGCGAGGTCGTATGTCATCTTGAGCGCGTTGATCGACGGACGGATGATCGGATGATCGACGGGCTCCGCGACGCGCTCGCCGAACAGCCAGACCTCGACGTCGCGGCCGCGCAGCGATTCGATATAATCGTCGCCGGTGACGATCGGCTTGAAGCGCGCCCAGCGGTCGGCGGCGCTTTCCTCGCGGGGGTGGATGGGCATGTGCAGTCTCCCGATGTTTGTGAAAGTGCCGCGTAGCGCGTCGCGGCCCCATCGAAACAGGGCATGACAGGCGAGGAAAACTCACCATAATGCGCAAGGCTTATGGCGACGATCGACGGATATTATTTCGGGGTCTGCACGAAGGGCGCCGAGCGCGCGGGCAAGCGCGTCGGCGATCTGGTCGCGGGCACCGGGCTCGACCCGCGCGATTTCGCGCGGCCGGGCTGGCGCGGCAGCGCCGGGGCGATGGCGCTGTTGGTGCGCAACATATGGGCCAGTCTGGACGACGAGATGATGGGCTATGCGTCGCGCCCCGCCGCGCCCGGAAGTTTCGCCTTCGCCTGCGAACTGGCGCTGGAGGGCCGCGACGTCGCCGACGGGCTGGCGCGCGCGGCGCGTTTCTACAATCTGCTCGGGGCCGGGATCGAGACGCGGATCGCCCCATCGCGCGAGGGGCTGGAGGTCGCGGTGCGCTTCGCCGAACCGGGCCGCGACCCCGATCATTATTTCAGCGAATTCTGGATGATCATCTGGCACCGTCTCGCCTGCTGGCTGGCGGGCGAGACGATCTCGCTCCTGTCCGCCGAGTTCGACTATCCGCGCCCCGAGGCCTATTTCGAGGAATTCAAATATCTCTTCCCCTGCCGCCACCGCTTCGAGGGCGACGCGCGCCGGATCGTGATGGACGCGCATGCGCTGCACGCGCCGATCCGGCGCACGGCGGCCGAACTGGAAGCGATGATCGCCGCCGCGCCGCTCGACATCATGACCATCCCGGCGAGCGACGCGAGCGTCGCGCGGCAGGTGCGGCAATATCTGACGCGCAGCCCCGACCTGACGCTGGGCGAGCTGGCGCACGCAACCGGACTGTCGCCGCACAAGCTGCGCCGCCTGCTGCGCGAGGAAGGGACGGCACTGGCGACGATCCGCGAGAATGTCCGCCGCGACAAGGCGGTGCGGATGCTGACCGGCGGCAATGCGACGGTCGAGGCGATCGCCGAGGCGCTGGGCTATGCCGAGGCGCGCAGCTTCACCCGGGCGTTCCGCCAATGGACCGGCCGGTCGCCTTCGGCATGGCGGGCGGGAGTGGGCGACGGCCGAATGGACGCCGCGCCCCGCACCGCGCTATGACCGTGCCGCCCGCGCGCATGACCGCGGCGGTGAAAGGACCGGCGCGACGATGAAACTCTTCTTCGACGAGCGGCAACTGCGGCATGCGCCCGAGCGCGAGCTGCACAATGGCGCCTTCGTCCCCTATGCCGAGACTGCCGAGAGACCGCGCGCGATCCTCGGCGCGCTGTCCGGCTGGCGGCCGGTGCGCGATTTCGGCATGGAACCGATCCGCGCGGTCCACGACGCAGCCTATCTCGCCTTCCTCGAGCGCGCCCATGCCGGCTGGGTCGCGGCGGGGCGCAGCGGCGACGCGATCGGCTATGCCTTTCCGGTAGTGCGGCGGCGGGCGCTGTCGTTCGGGCGGATCGACGCCGAACTCGGCGCCTACAGCTTCGACGCCTCGACCCCGATCGCGGGCGGCACGTGGGAGGCGGCCTATTGGTCGGCGCAATGCGCGCTGACCGCGCTGGATGCACTGGCCGGGGGCGAAGACGCCCACGCCTTCGCGCTGTGCCGGCCGCCGGGGCATCATGCCGGGCGCGATCATATGGGCGGATATTGCTACCTCAACAACGCCGCCATCGCCGCGCGGCGGGCGCAGGCGCTTGGGCTGGGCCCGGTCGCGATCCTCGACATCGACTATCACCACGGCAACGGGACGCAGGATATCTTCCATGCCGACGGCACCATCTTCTTCGCCTCGATCCACGCCGACCCGGTGACCGACTATCCCTTTTACTGGGGCCACGCCGACGAGCGCGGCGAGGGCGCGGGCGAAGGCGCCACGCTCAACATCCCCCTGCCCCGCGGCACCGACGGCGCCGCCTATCGCCCCGCGCTCGACCGCGCGCTCGCGGCGATCGCGGGATGGGGC
>CALMYE010000197.1 GCA_937873425.1 uncultured Sphingopyxis sp.
CGCGCGAGCGCATCCTGAAGGGTGTCGACATCCTCGCCGACGCGGTGAAGGTCACCCTCGGTCCCAAGGGCCGCAACGTCGTCATCGACAAGAGCTTCGGCGCCCCCCGCATCACCAAGGACGGCGTCACCGTCGCCAAGGAAATCGAGCTCAAGGACAAGTTCGAGAATATGGGCGCGCAGATGCTACGCGAGGTCGCGTCGAAGACCAACGACCTCGCCGGCGACGGCACCACCACTGCGACCGTGCTCGCCCAGGCGATCGTGCGCGAAGGCATGAAGTCGGTCGCCGCCGGCATGAACCCGATGGACCTGAAGCGCGGCATCGACCTCGCGGTCGGCAAGGTCGTCGAGGCGATCAAGGCGCGCTCGACCCCCGTCGCGGGCTCGTCGGAAATCGCCCAGGTCGGCATCATCTCGGCCAATGGCGACATCGAAGTCGGCGAGAAGATCGCCGAGGCGATGGAGAAGGTCGGCAAGGAAGGCGTGATCACCGTCGAAGAAGCCAAGGGCCTCGAATTCGAACTCGATGTCGTCGAGGGCATGCAGTTCGACCGCGGTTACCTGAGCCCCTATTTCATCACCAATCCCGAGAAGATGACGGTCGAGCTCGCCGACCCCTATATCCTCATCTTCGAGAAGAAGCTGTCGAACCTCCAGTCGATGCTGCCGATCCTCGAAGCCGTGGTGCAGTCGGGCCGTCCGCTGCTGATCATCGCCGAGGACATCGAGGGCGAGGCGCTCGCGACGCTGGTGGTCAACCGCCTGCGCGGCGGCCTGAAGGTCGCGGCGGTCAAGGCGCCGGGCTTCGGCGACCGCCGCAAGGCGATGCTGCAGGACATCGCGATCTTGACGCAGGGCGAGATGATCAGCGAAGACCTGGGCATCAAGCTCGAATCGGTCACGCTGAACATGCTCGGCCAGGCCAAGCGCGTCACCATCGACAAGGACAACACCACCATCGTCGACGGCGCCGGCGATGCCGATGCGATCAAGGGCCGCGTCGAGCAGATCCGCGCGCAGATCGAGACCACGACCAGCGATTACGACCGTGAAAAGCTGCAGGAGCGGCTGGCGAAGCTCGCCGGCGGCGTCGCGGTCATCAAGGTCGGCGGTGCGACCGAGGTCGAGGTGAAGGAGCGCAAGGACCGCGTCGACGACGCGCTGCACGCGACCCGCGCCGCGGTCGAGGAAGGCATCGTCCCGGGCGGCGGCACTGCGCTGCTCTATGCCACCAAGGCCCTCGACGGGCTGAAGGGCGCCAACGACGACCAGACCCGCGGCATCGACATCGTCCGCAAGGCGATCGAAGCGCCGCTGCGCCAGATCGCGGCCAACGCCGGCCACGACGGCGCGGTCGTCGCGGGCAATCTGCTGCGCGAAGGCGATGTCGATCAGGGCTTCAACGCCGCGACCGACACCTACGAGAATCTGAAGGCCGCCGGCGTGATCGACCCGACCAAGGTCGTGCGCACCGCGCTTCAGGATGCGGCGTCGGTCGCCGGCCTGCTGATCACCACCGAGGCCACCGTCGCCGAACTGCCGGAAGACAAGCCGGCGATGCCGATGGGCGGCGGCGGCATGGGCGGCATGGGCGGCATGGACTTTTAAGTCCGCGCCGGCCTGCCGAACGGCCAGGTCAAAGAAGGGCCGGCGGAGCGATCCGCCGGCCCTTTCGTTTGGCGACCATATACATGCAAACTCGGACGGTCCCTTCCCGGTTGCCGCCGCGACATTCCTCCCCGGAACGGGGAGGGGGACCGCGAAGCGGTGGAGGGGCCGGGACGGTGCGTCATGGCGAGAGGTCGCGGCCCCTCCGTCAGCCCTGCGGGCTGCCACCTCCCCGTTCCGGGGAGGAATTCCCGTCCGCAACCGCCCGAAGCGATTATGCTCTGCCTTTCCGTTTCCGCGCGCTTGCGGGCTGTGGCGGGGAAAGGCATTGGGGGTGCGATGACCACGGCCACGCCCATCGAGCGCCTCCGCGCCGCGCTGCTCGCCGACGAGGCGGCGCAGCTGCGCCTCGCACCGCTCGCCGATGCGGGCGCCTTCCTCGACGCGATCGCCGCCCATGCCGCCGCGCTCGGCCTGCCGATCTCCCGCGAAATTTTCGCCGCCGGCCTTGCCCGCGCCGCGACGCCGCAGATGCGGCAGCAGCTTCCGGCGCTGATCCTGACCGAAGCGCCGCCGCGTCACTGGCTGCCGGTCGATCTCAAGCGGCACCAAGGGCAAATCCTCGTCGAATGGGAGCATTTCGCGGGCCTGCCGCTGACCGATCCTTTCTTCGAGGAGACGATGCGCCGCGTCCGGTCGCTGCCGTTCAACGCGCTGATGCGCATCGCAACGCCGCTCGCGGCGCTCGAACCCTTCGCCGCCGCGCCGGCGCCCGACGGCCTCGTCTTTCACATGTCGCGCTGCGGCTCGACGCTCGTCGGGCAGATGCTCGGCGCCATACCCGAACATATCGTCGTCGCGGAGCCGCCCGCGCTCGATACGATGATCCGGCTCGCCGGGCGCGGGCAGGTGCCGCCGGCGATGGTGCGGGCGATGGCCGGGGCGCTGACCCGCGACCGCAGCGGCATGACGCGCCACCGCTTCGTCAAGCTCGACGCCTGGCACGCCTTCGTGCTGCCGATGCTGCGCGGCGTCTGGCCCGACACCCCCTGGACCTTCCTCTACCGCGATCCGGTCGAGGTGCTGGTGTCGCAGCACCGGCGTCCGGGCCTGCACTGCCGTCCCGGCGTGCTGCCGCTCGACGCCTATGGCGTCGATGCGTCGGCGGCGTCGGGCGACTATGCGGCGTGGATATTGGACGGCATATGCCGCGCGGCGCTGGGCGCGATCGACGACCGCTGCCTGCCGCTCGACTATCGCCAGCTTCCCGATGCGCTGATCGACGCGATGCTGCCGCATTTCGGCGTCGTTCCCGACGCCGCCGAACTGGAGCGCATCCGCGCGGCGGGCGGCCGCTATTCGAAGGCGCCCGGCCGCGCCTTCACCGGCGATTCGGAGGCGAAGCAGCAGGCGGCCTCGCCCGCGCTGCGCGCCGCGGCCGCGCCGCTGCTCGCCACCTATGCCCGGCTTCAGGAAAAGCGTCAGGCGCTGGAAAGCGCCGCTTCCAGCCGCGCCGCCGCGCCGTCGTAGACCCGCGCCTTCAGCCCTGAGGTAACGGCTTCGGGCGCGCGGGACGGATGGCCGCCGGCGAAGGGCGGGGCAGGGTCATATTCGATCGCCAGCTGGATCGCCTGCGCCACCGCGTCGCCCTTCAGCCGCGCGATCAGCGTCAGCGCGAAATCGAGGCCGGAGGTCACGCCGCCCGCGGTCACGATATTCCCGTCCTCGACCACCCGGCCCGGCGCGGGCTCGGCGCCGACCAGCGGCAGCAGATGCGTATAGGCCCAGTGCGTCGTCGCGCGCCGCCCATCGAGCAGCCCGGCGCGGCCGAGCAGGAAGGCGCCGGTGCAGACGCTCGTCACCCAGCGCGCGCCCGCCGCCTGCCGGGCGATGAAGGCGATCGTCGCGGCATCGCCGAGCGCGTCGGCGACGCCGTGGCCGCCGGGGACGCAGAGGATGTCGGCCTGCGGGCAGGAGGCGAAATCATGCGTCGGCACGATCGAAAAGCCGCTGTCGGTCGCGATCGGCTCGCGGCTCGCGGCGGCGCCCGCGAGCGTCGCGCCCGGCATGCGGCACAGCGCCTGCGCGGGCGCGGTGAAATCGAGCTGGGTGATGCCGGGAAACAGCAGGAAGACGATGCGGATCGGCTGCGGGTCGGTCATGCGGATGGTCCTTGCATTGGCGGTGGATCACCCAGGCGCGCGGCTCGCCGGACCCTCGGTCCGCCCCGCTTCCCGATGGGGCTCCATCTTTCAGCGCCAGTCGCGGGGCGCGGGCAGCATAGGCCATGATCGCCTGCGCGTGAAGCGCGGACGGATCGGCCGCTATTGACCGGGCTTCGCTTCCTCGGCCGCCCCCGTCCCGTCGCGGCTTTCGAGCATCGCGGCGGCATCGTCGAGCGCCTTCGCCTCGCTGACGGTCACGCCGCCGGGGCCGGGCTCATTGTCGGTGCGGCTGCATCCCGCCATCGGCAACAGCAACAGCGCAAGCGCCGCAAGGCAGAGGTTTCGCATCGCTTCCTTTCCATCGAAAAAGGGCCCCGTCCACGCCGGACGGAGCCCTTCGATAACAGCCCGAAGGCGTGCCCGCGACTTACTTCTTGTCGTTGGCTTCGGCCTTCTTGGTTTCCTCGGCGATCTTGTCGCCGGCGGCGGCGGCGGCTTCGCCCGCGGCGTTCACCGTGCCTTCGATGGCGTTGCCGGCGTCCTTGGCGGCCGCGGCGGTCGCATCGGCCGCTTCGGCGGCGCCCGCGGCGGCTGCATCGCCCGCGGCGGCGGCATCGTCACCGATGGCGTCGGCGGCTTCCGACGCTTCCTGCTGCGCCTTTTCCGAGCAGGCGGCGAGGCTGAACGCGGCGGCGGCCATCGAGGCGATGATGAGTTTGCGCATGACTGTTCCTTTCAAATGCCAGGGCGACCGGCGTCCGGCCCCATGGGCGAAGATTTAGCCCGGCCTATAGCGCTTGACAACCGATCGGGTTCCCGTCCGCGCGACCCTGAACGAAAAAAGGGGCCGCCGGACCCATGCCGGCGACCCCCCTTTTTCCTTCGGCCAAAGGCCGGAAGCCAGGCTTACTGCTTGGCTTCTTCCACCGCGGCCTTGGCGGCGTCCGTCGCTTCGGTCGCAGCCTTGGCGGCTTCGCCCGCCTTGGCGGCGGCATCGCCAGCGGCGTCGGCGGCACCCGAAGCCGCGTCGGCGGCTTCGTCCGCAGCGGCGGCGGTCGCGTCGGCGGCACCGGCAGCGGCGTCCATCGCGCCGTCGGCGGCGCCTTCGACGGTGTCGACGGCGTCGGTGGTCGCGGCGTCGTCAGCAGCCTTTTCGCCGCACGCGGCCAGACCCATCGAGGCGGCCAGGACGAGCGACAGAGTGATCGACTTCTTCATGTGGGAATCCCTCTCGGTTGAACTGATCGGCAGCATCCGGAAAAGACCCGTCGGGGGTCCGGCGAATGGCCAACCGCCCTTACAGCTACTATGTCGCAAAATAGCGCGCAACGGACTTTTGGCGCGGCCGTTCGCAAATGAGACGAGCCGCTTGTTCATCCTTGCGAAAGGCGCGGGAAATCGTGCCCGCGCTCGGTTGACTACATATAAAGAATTCTTTATATGTCATGGCATGGCCGAGTTGATCGACATTTTCCGCGCCCTGGCGGACCCGACGCGTCTGCGAGTCGTCGCGTTGCTGCGCGAGATGGAGCTGGCGATCGGCGAGCTGGCGGTGGTGCTCGAACAGAGCCAGCCGCGCGTGTCGCGCCACGTCCGCATCCTGGCCGAAGCGGGGATCATCGAGCGCCGCCGCGAGGGCAGCTGGGTCTTTCTCCGCATCGCCGGGGACGGGCCCGTCGGCGACCTGCTGGCGCGGCCTGAGGAATGGCCCTTCTCGATGCGCGAGGCCGCGGTCGCGGCGCAGGATGCGCAGCGCCTCGCCGCGGTGCGGATCGAACGCGCCGCCGCCGCCGAGCGCTATTTCGCCGAACATGCCGCCGAATGGGATGCGATCCGCTCGCGCCACGTCGCCGAAAGCGAGGTGGAGGCGGCGATGCTGGCGATGGTGGCGGGCCGCCGGCTGGGGCATCTGCTCGACATCGGCACCGGCACCGGCCGGATGGCGGAGATTTTCGCGCCGACCGTGCGCCGCATCACCGCGCTCGACCGCAGCCCCGAGATGCTGCGCATCGCGCGCGCCAAGCTCGCCGACCAGCCGGTGCCGATCGACCTGGTGCAGGGCGATTTCCTGAACCTGCCGCTGGAGAGCGCCAGCATCGACAGCATCGTCATCCATCAGGCGCTGCACTTCGCGCATGAACCCGACCGGGTGATCGCCGAAGCGGCGCGGGTGCTGCGCGGCGGCGGGCATCTGCTGATCGTCGATTTCGCGCCGCACGAGGATGAGGAGCTGCGCAGCCTCGCGGCGCATGCGCGGCTCGGCTTTTCCGACGCGCAGATCCGCGGCTGGTTCGCCTCGGCGGGCATGGTGCTCGAAAGCGCCGAGACGCTGGAGGGCGGCGAGCTGGCGGTCAAGCTGTGGCTCGGCCGCCGCCGCAGCGACGAAGATCAATCTCCCGTCCCCGGCGACGGGCAACGCAAAAGGCTTGCGGCATGACATCGAACCTCGACTCGCTCGCGGAGGCGCGCCGTGCCGCAGCCTCGCCGCTCTTCGCCAATCTCGACGGCGACATCGGCGTCAGCTTCGAATTCTTCCCGCCCAAGACGGAGAAGATGGAGGCGCAGCTGTGGGACACGTTCCGCACGCTCGAGCCGCTGGCGCCGGCCTTCGTGTCGGTCACCTATGGTGCGGGCGGATCGACGCGCGAGCGCACCCATGCGACGGTCGCGCGCATCGCGGCCGAAAGCAGCGTGCCGCCCGCCGCGCACCTGACCTGCGTCGAGGCGTCGCGCGAAGAGATCGACGCGGTCGCGCGCGCCTATTGGGAGGCGGGGGTGCGGCATATCGTCGCGCTGCGCGGCGACGTGCCGGGCGGCGCGCCCTATCGCGCGCACGCGCAAGGCTATGCCAATGCGATCGAGCTGGTCGCGGGGTTGAAGGCCATCGCGCCGTTCGACATCTCGGTCGCCGCCTATCCCGAGACGCATCCCGACGCCGACTGCGCGCAATCGGACCTCGACAATCTGAAGCGCAAGCTCGACGCTGGCGCGACCCGCGCGATCACGCAATTCTTCTTCTCCCCCGACTGCTTCCTGCGCTTCCGCGACGCGGCGGCGGCGGCGGGGATCGACGCGCCGATCGTCCCCGGCATCCTGCCGGTGTCGAACGTGTCGCAGACGCGGCGCATGGCCGACATGTGCGGGACGGCGATCCCGGCGTGGATGGTGTCGCTGTTCGAGGGGCTCGACGACCTGCCCGCCGCGCGCCAGCTCGTCGCCGCCACCGTCGCCGCCGAAATGTGCCGCCGCCTCTATGCCGGCGGCGTGCGCGACTTTCACTTCTACACCCTCAACCGGGCGGAGCTCAGCTACGCCATCTGCCACCTGCTCGGCCTGCG
>CALMYE010000198.1 GCA_937873425.1 uncultured Sphingopyxis sp.
CGCGGCGGCGACCGCGTTCATGCCCTGATTGTCGTCGAGCACCCAGCCGATGTCGCCGCGCTTCGTGCCGTAATCGCGCACCGCATCGCGGCGGATGAACTCGATCATCATGAAGGCGAGGGTGCTCGCCATGCGGCTGTTCTGGAGCTTCTTCGCGACGCCCATCAGCGGGACGCGCAGCGTATGGCTTTTGGGCTTGCGGAGCCACCAGAGCAGCCGCGCCCAGTTGAACGGGAACAGCGAGCCCTCCATGTCGATCAGCAGCTCGTTGACGTTCGGCAGCACGATCATGAAGGCGACGGGCTCGCCGTCGAGTTCGGCGACGCGGACCAGATCCTCGAAGACGATGGCCTTCAGCTTCTTGCCGACATAGGCGATCTCGCTGTCGGTGAGCGGGACGAAGCCCCAATTGTCCGACCAGGCGTCGTTGAGCAGGCCCATGATGAGCTTCGCCTCGGCGTCGAAATGCTTCTTGTTCACCTTGCGGATGCGGATGCGCCCGTTCTTCTCGCCCGCCGCGACGATGCGGTTGACCAGCGGCGGAAAACCGTCGGCGACCGGCACGCCATAGTTGAGCAGCTTCTTCGCGGGGCGATGGCCCGCGGCCTCGATCCACGCCGTATAGAGCGGGCTGTTGTGCCCCATCATGATCGTCGGCGGCGTGTCGAAGCCTTCGATCAGCAGCCCCGGCTCGTCCCAGATCGAGATCGAGATCGGGCCGAGCGCGCGGGTCATGCCCTGGCTGCGCAGCCAGTCCTCCGCGGCGGCGAGCAGCGCGCGGGCGACCTCTTCATCCTCGGCCTCGAGCAGGCCCCAGTTGCCGGTGCCCGGCCCCATGCCCTGCTCGGCTGGCTGGGCGAGCGCGAGCGCGTCGATATGCGCCGAGATGCGGCCCGCCGTGCGGCCGTCGCGGCGCGCGGTGAACAATTGCGCCTTGCCATGTTCGAACCACGGATTCTTGCCGGGGGTGAGCAGGCCATAGACCTCGCCCTTCAGCGGCGGCACCCACGCCGGATCGCCGCGGTTGAGGCGATAGGCGAGCTCGACGAACTCGCGCCGGTCGGCCTTGCTTTTGACCGGATGGATGGTGACGGGGCCTTGCGGATGAGCGGCCATATTTGGTTTCCCGAAGTGGACGTCCTATATCTGTGGCGAGGCATTAGGGCATGGACGCGGCGCTGGCGACCCGCATTCGGCCATCATGCTGCCACGAAATCATGGTTCTGGGACCGCTATGACGACGATGAATCCCCCTGCCGACCGCGTCGCGACTCCGGTGGCGCCGGTCGCGAAGACGCCCCCGTCGGCGGAGGCCGACAAGAGTCGGAAGGCGGCGATCGCCGACGACATGGCGATGCTGCGCGCGGCGTCGGAGCTGACGCGCGATCTGGTGAACCCCAGCGCGCGCATCTATTGGACCGATTTCCTCGCCTCGGCCTTTCTGGGCTATGCCGGCGTCGCCGGTGCGATCCTCGCGCCCTCGACCGGCTGGATGCTCGCCGCGGCGCTGGTCGCGGTGCTCGCGCTCTACCGCGCGGGCAGCTTCATCCACGAGCTCACCCATATCCGCAAAAATGCGCTGCCGGGCTTCCGCCTCGCGTGGAATGCGCTCATCGGCGTGCCGATGCTGATCCCCTCCTTCCTCTACGAGGGCATCCACAGCCTGCACCACAATCGCACCAGATATGGCACGGTCGAGGACCCCGAATATCTGCCGCTCGCGCTGATGAAGCCGTGGACGGTGCCTTTGTTCGTGGTTGCCGCCGCCTTCGCGCCGCTCGCGCTGCTGTTCCGCTTCGCCGTGCTGACCCCGCTGTCGTTCGCGATCCCGCCGCTGCGCAGGCTGGTGATGGAGCGCTATTCGGGGCTGATCATCAACCCGCTGTTCCGCCGCCGCCCGCCCGAGGGCGAGTTCCGCCGCCTATGGGCGTGGCAGGAGGGCGGCGCCTGGGCCTGGTCGACGCTGCTGATCGCGGCGGGGGCGTTCGGTTGGGTGCCGCTGCGCGCGCTGCTGATCTTCGGCGCCATCGCCGCGGCCAGCCTGGTGTTCAACCAGATCCGCACGCTGGTCGCGCATCTGTGGGAGAATGACGGCGGCGAGCTGACGGTGACCGCGCAATTCCTTGACAGCGTCAATGTCCCGCCGCCGGGGCTGCTGCCCGAAATCTGGGCGCCGGTCGGGCTGCGCTATCACGCGCTGCACCATTTGCTGCCCGGCGTCCCCTATCACGCGCTGCCCGAGGCGCACCGCCGCCTGAGGGACGCGCTGCCGGCGGATTCGCAATATCACAAGGCGAATTATCGCAGCCTGCCGAAGCTGGTGGCTAATCTGGTGGCGGGATCGGCGCGGGGGGCGGCGGCCTGACGTCGTATAAGCCCCTCCTCTTCAGAGGAGGGGTTGGGGTGGTGGCGCGCGACAGCGCGCAAG
>CALMYE010000199.1 GCA_937873425.1 uncultured Sphingopyxis sp.
GGATCAGGCGACCGTCTGCTCGATCGCGCCGAAGATGCTGTGGTGGCGGTCGTCGTCCATCCAGATGCGCACCGTGTCGCCCTTCTGCATGAACGGCGTCTTCGGCGCGCCCTCCAGGATCGTCTCCACCGTGCGCACCTCGGCGAGGCACGAATAGCCGAGGCCCCCCTGCGAAATCGGCTTGCCGGGGCCGCCGTCGGCGTCGCGGTTCGACACCGTCCCCGACCCGATGATCGTCCCCGCGCCGAGATCGCGCGTCTTCGCCGCATGGGCGATCAGCCGGCCGAAATCGAAGGTCATGTCCACCCCGGCATCGGCGCGGCCGAGCGGCTGGCCGTTGAGGTCGACCGAGAGCGTGCCGTGGAGCTTGCCGTCCCTCCAGCGGTCGCCGAGCGCGTCGGGGGTGACGAACACCGGCGACATGGCGCTCGATGGCTTCGACTGGAAGAAGCCGAAGCCCTTGGCGAGCTCGGCGGGGATCAGGCCGCGCAGCGACACGTCGTTGGTCAGGCCGACGAGCAGGATCGCGTCGCGCGCCGCGACCGGATCGATGCCGGCGGGCACGTCGCCGGTCACCACGACCACCTCCGCCTCCATGTCGCAGCCCCACGCGGGGTCGCCGAGCGGGATCGGGTCGCGCGGGGCGAGGAAGGCGTCGCTGCCGCCCTGATACATCAGCGGATCGTGCCAGAAGCTGTCGGGCATTTCGGCGGCGCGCGCCTGCCGCACCAGCGCGACATGGTTCACATAGGCGCTGCCGTCGGCCCATTGATAGGCGCGCGGCAGCGGCGAGGCGGCGTCGCGCTCGTGGAAGCGCTCGCGCGGGATGGCTTCATGGTTGAGATCCTCGGCCAGCGCGGCGAGCCGCGGCGCGATGTCCGCCCAGTCGTCGAGCGCGGCCTGCAGCGTCGGCGCGATGCCGCCGGCGTCGGCATACCAGGCGAGATCGTCCGAGACGACGACCAGCCGGCCGTCGCGCCCATGTTTCAGCGAAGCGAGTTTCACATGCGTCCCTTTGTCTGCGATGCGGCCGGGGCCTCATCGCCGAATGGGGGAGCGATGGTCAGCGCGGCATCTGGATCGAGGCGAAACAGGTAAAGCCGCTCTGCCCCGCCTGCAAGCGCCGGATATATTGCAGATAGGCCTGCGACTGGTTGTAGGTCGTGCCGGGCAGCGTCTGGCCGCGGAAGGCGCGCTTGACCTCTTCGCCGGTGAAGGGGCGCGGCGAGCCGGGGAAGGCGCCCTTGGTCCCGGGGGGAACGAGCTGGCCGGCCGGATCGACATATTTGCCCGCGCCGGTCGGGCCGGGCACCGGAATCTGGCAGTTCATCACCGACACCGCGGTCTGCGCGAAGGCGGGGCGAATCGTCATCGCCGCCGAGACGCCCGCGGCGCCGAGCATCAGCATGCGGCGGCGCGACGGCACCGCGTCCGAACCGGGCGCTTCGGCGTCGGGCGCGCTCGCGCCGGCCGGCAGATCCTGCTTGTCCATGATCGGGGCTTAAACCAGCCAAAGCTGAAGGAAAAGCAAAAGCCCCGCCGCGGCGCCCGCGCTTCCCGTTTCGGGACAATCGCGCGGCGTGGGTTAATCGGGGCGAACGGGCTTGCACGCCCCCCGTGCTTCGTGCGAGGCGATGGGGCGCATGTTCGACCGCCTGTCCAGCCTGATCGTCGCGCTGACGCTGATCGCGGTCGCGGCGATCCTTGCCGCGCTGGCGGGCGGCGATGCGCTCGGCATCGCGATCCTCGCGGTCGCGGGCGCCGGCGCGGCCTTCATCGTCCATGCCGCCGCGCCCGATCCGCCCGGCGATCCGCGCGGCGAAGCGCCATCCGCGCCGGCGGAGGCGCCGATGCCGTCGCTGCTGCGCCATCCCGATTTCGCGCGCTGGGCCGATCAGGAGAAGGAGCCGCTGATCGGCTGCGACGGCACGGTGGTGACGATCGCCAACGACGCGGCGATCCGCCTGCTGGGCCGCCATATCGTCGGCGGCGACGTGCGCACCGCGATCCGCCATCCGGCGGCGACCGAATGGCTGTCGCGGGACGGCGGACCGGCGGAGGCGGAGACGATCGCCCTCCCCGACTTCCCGCGCCCCGGCCAGCGCTGGACGATGCGCATCGCCGCGCTGTCGGGGGCCGAGCGGATCATCTTCCTGACCGACCGCTCGGCGATCGACGCCGCCGACCGCATGCGGTCTGACTTCGTCGCCAACGCGAGCCACGAGCTGCGCACACCGCTCGCCGCGATCCTCGGCTATGTCGAGACATTGCAGGATATGGCGGGCGAGGCCGATGCCGACACCCGCCACCGCTTCCTGGCGATCATCGAGCGCGAGGCGCGGCGGATGCAGCAGCTCGTCATCGACCTGCTTTCCATCTCGCGCGTCGAGGCCGACCGCTTCCGCCGCCCGACGACGCCGGTCGACCTCGCCGCGGTCGTCACGGCGACGATCGCGCAATTGCAGGAGAGCGAGGAGGCGCGGCCCAGGGATATCGTCGCGAGGCTGGGCGACGCGCCGGCGCCGGTACTTGGCGACGAGGCGCAGCTCGGGCAGCTCGCGCACAATATCATCTCCAACGCGCTGAAATATGGCCGCGCGGGAACGCCGGTGACGGTCGAGCTGCTGCGCGAAGGCGCGCGGGTGCGCCTGTCGGTCCGCGACGAGGGCGACGGCATCGCCCCCGACCATCTCCCCCGCCTGACCGAGCGCTTCTACCGCGTCGACGAGGCGCGCAGCCGCTCGGTCGGCGGTACCGGCCTCGGCCTCGCGATCGTCAAGCATATCGGCGAGCGGCACCAGGGCCAGCTCGACATCGAAAGCGAGGTCGGCAAGGGGACGAGAGTGTCGGTGGCGTTTCCGCTGGCGGGCGGCTGACCGCGGCGCGATCGCCTATCGCCGCGGCGGAACGGGCGTCAAAGGCTTGCTGCCGACGAAGCGGAGAACGAAAGGCTGGACCTCTCCGACGAACAGGCCCGCGACGACCGCGGGGTCCGACGCCATCAGCTTCGCCACTTCGCCCGCATCGGCCGCCTGCAATATGATGAGTCCGCCATCGGCGCCGAGCGGGCCGGCGAGCAGGATGACGCCCCTGGCATGCAGGTCGCGGATGAAATAGAAATGCTCGACCAGCCCCTGCTGCTCCATCGGCACGCCCGGACGCCAGTTCGGCCCCGCGCGATAGTGGATGGTGAACAGCGGCCGCTCGTCCTGCTTCGCCGCTTCGGCCTCGGACGCGCCGCCCTGCGCCAGCGCAGGCGCGCCGGTGAGGGCCAATGCGGCGGACAATAGCAGCCCGGCCAGGTTGCGCGGCATCGTGATGTTCATGGCCAATCCTCCCTGACTGCCCACCCTAGTCGATCGCGTGCAGCAAGTCCGCAATTATCCCGAACATCGCGTCGATCTGCGCCCGCTCGACGATCAGCGGCGGCGACAGGGCGATGATGTCGCCGGTGGCGCGGACGAGCAGGCCCCTGTCGAAGCAGGCGTGGAACAATTCGGTCGCGCGCGCGGTGGGGGCACCAGGGCGCGGTTCGAGCTCGATGCCGGCGACAAGGCCGATGGCGCGGATGTCGAGGATGTGGCGGCGGCCGCGAAGGGCATGCGCGGCGTCCTCCCAATAACCGGCAAGCTCGTTTGCGCGCTCGAACAGGCCGTCACGGGCGTAGAGGTCGAGCGCGGCGAGGCCCGCGGCGCTCGCCAGCGGGTGGCCCGAATAGGTGTAGCCGTGGAACAGCTCGATCCCCGCCGACACGCTGTCGATCACCGCGTCGTGATGCTCGCGCCGCACCGCGACCGCGCCCATCGGCACCGCGGCGTTGGTCAGCCCCTTCGCCAGCGTGATGATGTCGGGGGTGACGCCCCATGCCTCGGCCGCGGTCGCGGCGCCGACGCGGCCGAAACCAGTGATCACCTCGTCGAAGATCAGCAATATGCCGTGGCGGTCGCAGATATCGCGCAGGCGCTGGAGGTAACCGACGGGCGGGATCAGCACCCCGGTCGAGCCCGCCATCGGCTCGACGATCACCGCCGCGATCGTCTCCGCGCCGTGCAGGTCGACGAGGCGCTGGAGATCATCGGCGAGTTCGGCGCCATGCGGCGGAAAACCCCTCGTAAACGCATTGCGGGCGAGGTCGTGGGTGTGGCGCAGATGATCGGTGCCGGCGAGGCCGGGGCCGAAGGCGCGGCGGTTGCTGACGATCCCGCCGACGCCGATGCCGCCGAAACCGGTGCCGTGATAGCCGCGCTCGCGCCCGATCAGCCGGGTGCGGCTCCCCTGCCCCCGGGCGCGTTGCACCGCCAGCGCGATCTTGAGCGCGGTATCGACCGATTCCGAGCCGCTGTTCGTGAAGAAAATGCGGTCGAGCCCCTCGGGCATGATCGCGGCGACGCGCTGCGCCAGTTCGAAGACCAGCGGATGGCCGAGCTGGAAGGTCGGGGCGAAGTCGAGCGTGCGGGCAGTTTCTGCGATCGCCTCGGCGATTTCCGGGCGGCAATGGCCGGCGTTGCAGCACCACAGGCCGGCGGTGCCGTCGAGGATTTCGCGGCCGTCGGCGCTGCGGTAATACATGCCGCTCGCCGACACCAGCCGGCGCGGCGCGGCCTTATATGCCTTGTTGGCGGTGAAGGGCATCCAGAAGGCCGCAAGCGGGTCGTTTTCGCCTTGCATTCCAGTCTCCTAAAGCCCCTCCCCTTCAGGGGAGGGGTTGGGGCGGGGGCCGTCGGCATAGCGCAAGACCGATGGTCCCACCCCGCTCGACTAAAGGCCCGGCTGACGCCGGACCAAGTCTCGCTGCCCCTCCCCTGAAGGGGAGGGGGTCAATGCGCGGCCGCCTTGCGACGGGGAACCAAGTGCAGCAGCGCCACGATCGCACCGCCCAGCAACAAACCGAATACGCCCGCCCCAGCCGCGTTGATCGTCCATTCGAGAAAGCCGCCGCCGGGCAGCCCGCCCGCCACGGCATGCGCGAAATCATGCAGTGCATGGCCGATGCCGCCGATATGATATTCGTCGAGCCCGTGCAGGAATATCTGCCCCCCGACCCACAGCATCGCGGCGGTGCCGATCACCGCCAGCGCCGCGAGCAGCTTCGGCATGAAGGTGACGAGTCCGCGCCCGATCGCGCGGCGCGCCGCCGATCCCGCCTTGCTCATCGCGAGGCCGATATCGTCCATCTTCACGATCAGGCCGACGACGCCATAGACGGCGACGGTAATGCCGATCGCGACCACCGCGAGCGTCGCGGCGCGCATGCCGAGCGACTGGTCGAGCACTTCGTTGAGCGCAATGACCATGATTTCCGCCGACAGGATGAAGTCGGTGCGGATCGCGCCCTTGACCATCGCCTCTTCATGATTGACGTCGGCGACGATCGCGGCCTTCTCCGCGAGGCTCGCCTCGTCCTTGTGCAGCGAATGCCAGACTTTTTCGGCACCCTCGAAGCAGAGATAGGCGCCGCCGATCATCAAGAGCGGCGTGATCGCCCATTGCGC
>CALMYE010000200.1 GCA_937873425.1 uncultured Sphingopyxis sp.
CCTCACGGCTGCCAGACGTGGACCAGATGGCGCGGCAGGCGGCCGGGCGCAAGCAGCATCACGTCGATGCGTATGTCGTCGTGCGGCCGGGCGAAGCGGGGGGCGAGCATTTCCGCGGCGGCGGCGACGCGGCGCAGGCGATATTGGTCGATGGCGAAGTCGAGCTCCTCCACGCGGTCGCGCCACTTCACCTCGACGAAGGCGACGGTGCGCCCGCGCCGCGCGACCAGATCGACCTCGCCGACCGGAACGCGCAGCCTTTGCCCGACGATCCGCCATCCATGAAGCCGCAGCCACCAGGCGGCGCGGCGTTCGGCCTTGCGCCCGCGCGCTTCGGCCGCGGCGCGTTTCACCCGCCGTCCTTGAGCGCGAGGGCGCGGGCGTAGACGTCGCTGCGTTCGAGGCCGAACCGCCTGGCGACCGCCTTCGCCGCCTGCGCGACGGGCTTGTCGGCCATCGCTTCGCGCAGCGCGGCGTCGAGCGTTGCGTCGTCGGCCTGTTCCGGGGCCGCTTCGCCCGGCGGGCCGACGACGATCACGATCTCGCCCTTCGGCGGCGCATCGGCGTAGCGCGCGGTGAGATCGGTCAGCGTTCCGGTGACGCATTGTTCGTAAAGCTTGCTGATCTCGCGCGCGACCGCCGCTTCGCGATTCCCCAGCCCTTCGGCAAGCGCGGCGAGGCTCGCCGCGAGCCGCGGGCCGCTTTCATAGAAGACCAGGCTGGCGCGCAGCCCGGCGAATTCGGCGATGGCATCGGCGCGCGCCTTGGCCTTGGACGGCAGGAAGCCCGCGAACAGGAAACGGTCGCTCGGCAGGCCCGACAGGGTGACGGCGGCGATCGCGGCGCAGGGGCCGGGCAGGGTGGTGACCATGCGCCCCGCCGCGCGGGCGTCGCGCACCAGCCTGTAGCCGGGGTCGGAGATTAGTGGCGTGCCCGCATCGGACACCAGCACCACCACCTCGTCCGCCATGCGTGCAACCAGCGCGGCGCGCGCGCGTTCGTCGCTATGGTCGTGATAGGGGGTCATCGGAACGCGCAAGCCCAGATGCGACAGCAGCTTCGCCGTCACACGCGTGTCTTCGGCGGCGATCACATCGGCCCGCGCGAGCGTCGCCGCTGCGCGCGCCGAAATGTCGCCGAGGTTGCCGATGGGCGTCGCGACGATATAGAGTCCGGGCAAGGGAGAATCTGAGATGATGGAATCCGGCATGACGCTGCAGATGACAGAAGTTGCGGCGCAGCGCCAAGATTATGCGCGCGGCGGCCGGCACATGCTGCGCGGTTTCGCGAAATGGGCGATGGCGGGCGCGATGGCCGGGCTGCTCGCGGCGTGCCAGATGGTGCCGAAGGTCGAGGCCCCGCCGCCGCCGCCCGAGAAGCCGGTCGAGACCGACATCGGCCCCGGCCTGCCGACCGACACCGACCGCCACCGCGTCGCGCTGCTGGTGCCGCAGACGGGCGCCAATGCCGATGTCGGCACCGCCATCGCCAATGCGACGACGCTGGCGCTGCTCGACACCCGGGCCGATCGCGTGCGCATCACCACCTATGACACCGCCTTGGGCGCCGCGGCGGCGGCGCGGCAGGCGGTCGCCGACGGCAACCGGCTGATCCTCGGCCCGCTGCTCAGCGAGGATGTGAGCGCGGTGGCGCCGATCGCGCGCGAGGCGAAGGTGCCGGTGCTCAGCTTCTCCAACGACACCGGCGTCGCCGGCAACGGCGTCTTCATCATGGGCTTCGTCCCCGGCCAGTCGGTCGAGCGCGTCGTCGCCTATTCGCGCGCGCAGGGGCATGTCCGCTTCGGCGCGCTGGTGCCCAGGAATGTCTATGGCGACCGCTCGGCCGCGGCCTTGCGCGCGGCGGTGGCGGAAGCGGGCGGCACCGTCGTCGCGGTCGAATCCTATGACCTGTCGGCGACCGCGCTGATGGGCGCGGCGCGGCGGCTTGCCAACGGGCCGGCAATGGACGCAGTGCTGATCGCCGATTCGGGCAGCAACGCGATCCGCGCGGTTCCGGTGGTGCAGAGCAACGGGCAGAAGAAGATCCTGGGCACCGACCGGTGGAACACCGAATCCGCGCTCGCCGGCAATGCCGCGATGCGCGGCGCCTGGTTCGCCAGCGTGTCCGACGGCCTCTATGGCCAGATGGCGACCAGCTATCGCGCGCGCTACGGCAAGGCGCCCTATCGCCTGTCGAGCCTGGGCTATGACGCGGTGCTGCTGACGGTGCGCATCTCGCGCGACTGGAAGCCGGGGACCAGTTTCCCGGTCGCCCGGCTGATGTCCACCGAGGGTTTCGGCGGGGTCGACGGCATCTTCCGCTTCAACAACCGCGGCATCGCGATCCGCGCGCTCGAGGTGAGCGAGGTGGGCGCCGGCGGCTTCCGCGTGATCGACCCCGCGCCGACCAAATGGTGACGCGGCGGGGCGTGGCATAGCCGCCACAGTCGCGCAAAAAGCATCGCGAAAGAGAGCGCCGCGACCTTTACGATTGGCGCGCGCGCATTATATGTGCGCTGCGCCTGCGGCAGCCTTCGCCGCCGCGCGCCCGTGCAACGATCAGGAGATACAGCTATACGCCCGCCCATGACCCGCCGCCCGTTGGCGCCGCTGCCGCCGAAGAACGGCCCGCGATACAATGAATTCATCGCCGCTCCCAAGGTCCGCGTGATCGACGAGGAGGGCGAAAATCTGGGCGTAATGCTGACCGCCGAAGCCATCGAGCAGGCCGCCGACGTCGGCCTCGATCTGGTCGAGGT
>CALMYE010000201.1 GCA_937873425.1 uncultured Sphingopyxis sp.
CGGCGGACGGGTTGATCGGTTCGAACTTCATTGCGCCACCCACATCATGATCATCCGCGGGTCATGCCGGATAATGGTTAACGCGGGGTCAATGGATGCGGCGGCGTTCGACGGTTTCCGTGCTTTCGTCCTCCTCGGACACACCGTCGGGTCGGGTTGTCATCAGTTTGCTCGTCGTTGTCTTCCGCCACGTCCTTCCGACGGAATCGGTCTCCAGCAAGACCCGGATCGTACCGGACACTTTCTCCTGCGACCGCTTGCCAAGAGCGTCCTCGAACGTCACCGCCGTCCCGATGATCTCACCGACGAGAACGTCGGTCTCGGCGCGGGAACGATGGACTGCGTCGGGGTTGATTTCCATTTCTGCGGTGAATGTTTCGCCGTCGGGCCTTGCCGCTTTTTTCGTCAGGGTTCCGGGCGTGCGCGCCATGTCCTCCTGATAAGGGGCACCCTCCACGACGACAGGGGTGTCCAGATCGAATGCCATGATCGTCTCTATCACCGCCTGCGGATCACACTCGATGCGAAAGGCATTCCATGTGAAGATCATCCGCCCGCAAACGGCTCGCGTCCAATTCGCTGCCTTGAGCCACGGATCGACGCGCGCCTCCAGCTCTTCGGGGTTGAGCAACCGCATCGACCCGTCTGGTGTCTTGAGCACGCGCGCAGGAAACTGCCAATAGCTCGCTCTGTTTTCCGTGGTAACGTCCTTCGGCAGATCATATTCCGCCTCTATGCCGGCCTCACTGACGTCGAGGATGCGCTCCAACAGCCCGTCCCGGCCGCGCGAACTGCCCGACGACCCATCGCTCCCCTTGTTTCTGGTTTCGTAGCTCTTGCTGAGCTCATATTCCTCGCCGGCCTTGGGGGAAGCTGGACTGGATTGCGCCCATGCGGCCGCATGCGACGTGCATATCGCCACGATTACGCCCGCGATCCCGATCCATTTCATGGCTGCACACTGCCTGCTTCGCCCTCGCGGTGCAATGTCGACTGAACTTTCCGTTTACGTAAAGTGATTGCGCCGGGTGCCCCGACCGTTTACGCCTTCCCCCATGCTGTTCGGTTTCCTCGAAGAACTCCGCGCGGCGGGCATTCCCGTCAGTATGAAGGAGCATCTGCTGCTGCTGGAGGCGCTCGACCGCGAGGCGATCGACCGCAGCCCCGAGCAATTCTATTATCTGTCCCGCGCCATCTATGTGAAGGACGAGGGGCTGCTCGACCGCTTCGACCAGGTGTTCAACAAGGTTTTCAAGGGCATATTGACCGATTACGGCCAGAATCCCGTCGACATTCCGGAAGAGTGGCTGAAGGCGGTCGCCGAGAAATATCTCTCCGAAGAGGAGATGGAGGCGATCAAGTCGCTCGGCTCGTGGGACGAGATCATGGAGACGCTGAAGAAGCGGCTCGAGGAACAGCAGAAGCGCCACCAAGGCGGCAGCAAGTGGATCGGCACCGGCGGCACCTCGCCCTTCGGCAATTCGGGCTACAACCCCGAGGGCGTCCGCATCGGCGGCGAGAGCAAGCACAAGCGCGCGCTGAAGGTCTGGGAAAAGCGCGAGTTCGCGAACCTCGACAACACCAAGGAACTGGGCACCCGCAACATCAAGATCGCGCTCCGCCGCCTGCGCAAGTTCGCGCGCGAGGGCGCGGCGGACGAGCTCGACATTCCGGGCACGATCGACGGCACCGCGCGGCAGGGCTGGCTCGACATCAAGATGCGTCCCGAACGGCGCAATGCGGTGAAATTATTGCTGTTCCTTGACGTCGGCGGATCGATGGACCCGTTCATCAAGCTGTGCGAGGAATTGTTCAGCGCCGCGACGAGCGAATTCAAGAATCTCGAATTCTTCTATTTCCACAATTGCCCCTATGAAGGCGTGTGGAAGGACAACAAGCGCCGCTGGTCCGAACGCACGCCGATGTGGGACATCCTCCACAAATATGGCCATGATTACAAACTGGTGTTCGTCGGCGACGCGTCGATGAGCGCCTATGAAATCACCCATCCGGGCGGCAGCGTCGAGCATTTCAACGAGGAATCGGGCGCGGTCTGGCTCCAGCGCATGACCCATGTCTATCCCGCCGCGGTGTGGCTGAACCCGGTGCCCGAGGCGCATTGGGGCTACACCCAGTCGGTGAAGCTGATCAAGCAGCTGATGAACGACCGCATGTACCCGCTGACCCTCGACGGCCTCGACGACGCGATGCGCGAGCTGACGCGCAAGCATTGATCCCATTCCGCCATCCCGGCGAAGGCCGGGATCTCGCCGGTGCGTTTTCTCGAGAGGTCGAGATCCCGGCCTTCGCCGGGATGACGATTCCTAGAGCAGCAGGTATGCGCTAGAGAGCTCCCATGTTCGACCTCCCGCTCCTCACCATCCTGCTCCTGACCGGTTTCATCAACCTGATCGGCGCGCTCGCCTATGCGGCGCGGATCGCGGGGGTGCGGACGCGGCGGATCGCCATGTCCTTCGCGCTGTTCAACACCCTCGTGCTCTTTTCGCGCACGTCGAACAGCTTCCTCGGGCCGTTCCTCGCGAAACGGATCGAAACGCGCATCCACGACGGGACGGGCGCGTCGCTGTTCCTCGACATGCAGCTGGTGCTCGCCGCGGCGAGCGTCGCGACGCTGATCGGCATCCTGCTCGTCCCCACGGGACAGCGCCTGTTTGCGGCGGCGATCGGCTGGTATCAGGACCATCGCTCGACGACGCGGCTCGCGCTGAAGGCGGTGAGCCCCAGCGGGCTGCGCACGCTACGCCGCTCGCTCCGCTTCCCCAGCCTCGCGCACCTCAAAGGCTGGCACATGCCCAAGGGGATCGGCTGGGGCGTGCTGATCGCCAATTGCCTCGCGCAGTCGCTGCTCGCCGTCGGCGTCGTCGCCTCGCTCTACGCCGGCTATCTGGCGCCCGAGTTCCGCGTCACCGCGTCGCAATTGTCGGCGCTGATCAACGGTTTCGCGACGATCCTGCTGTTCGCCTTCATCGACCCGCAGCTGTCGGTGATGACCGACGACGCGGTGCAGGGCGAGGTCGCCGAGGCCGATTTCCGCCGTGCGATCACCTTTATCTCCTTGAGCCGCCTCGCCGGCACGATCCTCGCGCAGGCGCTGCTGCTTCCCGCGGCGCTGCTGATCGCGTGGGTTGCCGTGCATGTCTGACGTGCCGCGCGGCCACAGCCGCTTTCACGCCGTCCGCGCCCGGCTGGAGGCGATGGCGGTCGAGCCGGGGCCGCGCGGCTGGTTCCTCGAATTCCTCGTCTTCGGCTTCAAGCAGGGCTGGGCCTGCCTGTTCGGCGGCCTGATGCTCGCGCTGCTGCTCGGCACGCATTTCTTCTGGCCCGACGATGCGCCGATCCACCGCTACGACGCGATCACCATCGGCGCGGTGCTGATCCAGCTCTTCATGCTCGTCTTCCGGCTGGAAACCCCGAAAGAGGCGCTGGTCATCCTGATCTTCCACATCGTCGGCACGGTGATGGAATTGTTCAAGACCGCCGCGGGGTCGTGGATCTATCCCGAGGCGAGCCTGCTGCACATCGGCGCGGTGCCGCTCTTCTCGGGCTTCATGTATGCCGCGGTCGGCAGCTATATCGCGCGCGTCTGGCGCATCTTCGATTTCCGCTACACCGGATATCCGCCCGCGTGGACGGGTTACGTCCTCGCCGCTGCCATCTACGTCAATTTCTTCGCGCACCATTGGCTGTATGACATAAGGTGGTTCCTGTTCGCCGCGACCGCGCTGCTCTTCTGGCGCTGCCGGGTGTGGTTCCGCCCGCTGCATATCCACCGCCGCATGCCGCTGCTGCTCGGCTGGGGCCTCGTCGCCCTGTTCATCTGGTTCGCCGAGAATATCGGCACCTTCGCCCGCGCCTGGACCTATCCCAATCAGGAAGGCGGGTGGGAAATGGTCAGCATCGCCAAGCTCGGCAGCTGGTATCTGCTGATGATCATATCTTTCGTATTGGTCAGCCTGGTGCAGCGGCCGAAGGGGCCGGATCACTCGTAGCGCCGACGCCGCAATCTCCCCTCCCTGGAAGGGAGGGGTTGGGGGTGGGTTCCGCCGAGGCACTCGGCGGCTTCTTCTATTATGCGTTCCGCAACGCCTTTCGGATTCAATGCAACCTCATCGTTCCAGAAACGGATGACGCGCCAGCCTTCGGATTCCAAAAACGCCGTTCGTGCGCCGTCATACGATATTTGCTCAAGATGCTGGCTGCCATCGAACTCGACCGCCAATTTCGCCTGCCGACAGGCGAGATCGACAATGTAACGACCAACTACCAGTTGCCGGGTAAAGGGCGGTCGATAGCGAGACAGGGGCTTCCAGAGTTTGCGTTCGGCCGGTGTGGCGTTCCGGCGCAACTGTCTTGCTCGTTCCGTCATCTCGATTTCAACGCGGCGCATGCAGAAATGATAGAACGGCGAGCTACGCTCGCCAACCCACCCCTGACCCCTCCCTTTCAGGGAGGGGAGCATGGCTAACCGAACGGCCGGTCAATTGACGGCGGCGGTTCGCTGAACCATTTGGGCGGGCCGCCCTCGGTGACGTGGAAGCAATCCTCGATGCGGATGCCGAACTCGCCGGGGATGTAGATGCCGGGCTCGTTCGAGAAGCACATGCCCGGCTGCAGCCGCGTCGTTTCGCCGCGCACCAGATTGATCGGCTCATGCCCGTCGAGGCCGATGCCGTGCCCGGTGCGGTGCGAGGTGCCGGGCAGCTTGTAGTCGGGGCCGTAGCCTAGGCCTTCGTAATAAGCGCGCACCGCGTCGTCGACCTTGCCCGCGGGCGTACCCGACTGCGCGGCGGCGAAGGCGATATCCTGCCCCTTGCGCATATGGTCCCACACCTGCTGCTGGCGCGGGGTCGCCTTGTCGTAAACGAAGCTGCGCGAGATGTCGGACTGATAGCCGTGGACCGATGCGCCGCAGTCCATCAGCACCACCTCGCCCGGCCGCACCGCCTGCGGCTTGCCGCTGCCGTGCGGATAGGCGCTCGCCTCGCCGAGCAGGATCAGCTCGAACTCGCTCTTGCCGCCGAGCGCGATCGTCGCGGCGCGCATGATCGCGCCGATCGCGGCCGGGGTCATCCCTTCCTCGATCCGCGGCGCGGTGTGGCGATAGGCGGCGAGGGTGATGTCGTTGGCGACCTGCATCAGCGCGAGTTCGGTCGCCGACTTGATCATCCGGCAGCCGCGAACGACCGGCGCGCCGTTGACGACCGCCGCGTCCGGCATCGCGTGTTGCAGGCCATCGACCGCGAAATAGCGCACCGTCTCCTCGACGCCGACCTTGCCCTTCGCCAGACCGCGCTGGCCCAGCCATGCCGCGACCTTGGCGAGCGGGTCCTCATGCTCGTCCCAGGTCAGCACCTCGGCGGGAACCGCGAGCGATTCCTCGACCGACGGCTTTTCGAAGAAGGGGGTGACCACCGCCAGTTCGCCCTCGCGGGTCAGGATGGCCGCCGTCAGCCGTTCGCTGCGCCACCAGTGGACGCCGGTGAAATAGACGAGGCTTGCGCCTGGCTCGATCAGCAGCGCTCCGATGTCGTGGATGCGCATCAACTGCGCCGCCTTGGCGATGCGCGCCTTCCGCTCGCCGGCGCCGATCGGAACCGCTTTCGCCGCGAGGTTCGGCAGGTCGGCGGTGCCTTCCGCGGCCCATGCCGTGAGCGGCAGCGCCGCCGCGAGACCGCCGAGCGCCGCCGTGCCGAGGAATTGCCGTCGCTGCATCATCATCCGCCTTTCAATAGAGGAGCAGGTCCGCCACATCCTCGCGCCACCCCGCCTCGTCGGGCAGCGCCAGCGCATCGAGGTCGCCCGGCTCCGCCCCCGCATCGTCGACCCACTCGCGCAGGCCCGTCCCGCCGTTGATCACGTCGATCGCCAGCACATCATCGGTATATTCATATTGGAAATCCTTGCCGCGCCAGATCGGATAGTCGGGATAAAGCGAGCGGATTGCCTTGAACCCCAGCGCCTGCACGCGCCACGGCCGGAAGGTTTCATGGTCGTACCACGCCCCCTCGGCATGGATGAAAACGCCGCTGTTGAGCTGTCCGTTATGCTTGTGAAAGGTCGGCTCGAACCAGACATCGCGCAGCCTGCACCCCGCCAACCATTGGGGCGCCAGCCGCCGCATCTGTGCGATCACCGCGCGCGCGTCGATGTCGGGCGCGCCGAACAGCTCGAGCGGCCGTGTCGTGCCGCGCCCCTCGCTCAGCGTCGCGCCCTCGACCATCACCGTGCCCGCATAGGCGCGCGCCATGTTGAGGTTTGCGGCATTGGGGCTGGGGTTGATCCACACGCGGTCCACCGGCCAGCCGAAACCCGGCCCTTCGGGCTCCCACCCGGTCATTTCGATCACGCGATACTCGACGTCGAGCCCGAAGTGGCGGACGAACCAATGCCCCATCTCGCCCATCGTCAGGCCGTGGCGCATGACCATCGGCCCGGCGCCGACGAAACTCTCCCAGCCCGCGCGCAGCAGCGTCCCCTCGACCGGACGCCCCGCCGGGTTCGGACGGTCGAGCACCCACACTGCCTTACCGTGCTGCGCCGCGGCTTCGAGGATGTAGAGCAGCGTCGTCACATAGGTGTAGATGCGGCACCCCAGGTCCTGCAGGTCGACCAGCATCACGTCGAAAATGTGCATCGACTGGCCGGTCGGGCGGCGCACCTCGCCATAGAGGCTGAACACCGGCATGCCGTAGGTCGGATCGGTGAAGTCGGGCGACTCCATCATATTGTCCTGAAGGTCGCCGCGCACGCCGTGCTGCGGCCCGAACACCGCGGTGACGTTGACCCCCGCCGCGACGAGCGCGTCGAGGCTGTGCGCCAGCTCGGCCGTGACCGAAGCGGGGTGCGCGAGCAACGCCACGCGCTTGCCTTCCAGCGGCTTGCGCAGGTCGGGGTCGGCGAGCAGGCGGTCGATGCCGAATTGGATGGTCATGCCGCGTCGGGTGCCTCAAGCGTCAGCGCAAAGCAATCGGGATGATGGAAGTCGGGCTTGCCGGGCGGATGGGCGAGCGCCCAGTAGGATTTGGTGCCGTCCTTTTCCTCGATGATGGCGGAGAGGGCGAGGCGCCAAGGCCCCGGCTGCGACGGACCGTCGTCGAGTTGGGCGGACAGTGCGAACTGGCTGGGCGTCACAGGCAGGTCGGGCTTCGCCGACATCAGCGCGTCGATGGATTGCGGATCGAGTCCCATATCGCAGAGCCGTCCGCGCATCGAACGGTCGAACTGGTCGGGATCAGCCGTGAATATGCGCGGGTTGCCGACCGGCGCATTCCGCATCCCGGCGCGGTAGTCGTCGAAATCATAGGCCGCCCACTGGCCCGACGAGGCAAAATTGAACTCGCGATATTGCGCCCGCTCGCCCGCTCGCACGAACAGTTCGAAACAGGTCGATCGCCACAGCCCGTCGACCCGGTCGCCATCGGTCGGCTCGGGAAGCGCCAGCGCCGACGGGGGGCAGCCGACGATATAGTTGGCGACCCAACTGCCGTCATGCGCGAAGGACAGGCTGCACAGCACCGACGCCACGGCGCGCGGCGGCGTGTCCGGGTGCGGCTGGAGCATCAAGGTCTGCAAGTGCGTTTCCAACCGCTGTCCTCCATGCTAAGCGCCCGCGCGCCATGACCAGTTACAAATCCGACCTGCTCCGCCTGCTCGACCAGCGCGGCTATATCCACCAGATGACCGACGCGGAAGGGCTCGATGCGCTCGCCGCGCAGCAGGTCGTGCCCGGCTATATCGGCTTCGACGCCACCGCGCCGAGCCTGCATGTCGGCAGCCTGGTCCAGATCATGATGCTGCGCCGCCTTCAGCAGACGGGACACAAGCCGATCGTGCTGATGGGCGGCGGAACGACGCGGATCGGCGACCCGACCGGGCGCGACGAGAGCCGCAAGATGCTCGACGACGCGACGATCGCGGCGAATATCGCGTCGATCCGCACGATCTTCGAGCGCTTTTTGACCTTCGGTGACGGGCCGACCGACGCGGTGATGGTCGACAATCACGACTGGCTCGGCAAGCTCGGCTATATCGAGCTGCTGCAGGAGGTCGGCACCCACTTCACGATCAACCGCATGCTGACCTTCGACTCGGTGCGGCTGCGGCTCGAGCGCGAACAGCCGATGACCTTCCTCGAATTCAATTACATGATCCTGCAGGGCTACGACTTCCGCCACCTGTCGAAGGCGATGGGCGTGCGGCTCCAGATGGGCGGGTCGGACCAGTGGGGCAATATCGTCAACGGCATGGAGCTTGGCCGCCGCATGGACGGCGCCGACCTCTATGGCCTTACGACTCCGCTGCTGACCACCGCCGCGGGCGCGAAAATGGGCAAGACCGCCGCGGGCGCGGTATGGCTCAACGCCGATCAACTGTCCCATTTTGACTATTGGCAATATTGGCGCAACGCCGACGACCGCGACGTCGGCCGCTTCCTCAAGCTGTTCACCGACCTGCCGATGGACGAGATCGCGCGGCTCGAAAAGCTGGAAGGCGCGGAGATAAACGCGGCGAAGAAGATCCTCGCCGACGCCGCGACCGCGATGTGCCGGGGCGCGGAAGCCGCGCGCACGGCCGCGGAGACCGCCGCGCAAACCTTTGAAAAGGGCCGGATCGGCGGCGATCTGCCGCAGGTCGCGGCGCCGATGGAGGGAATTCGCATCCTCGACGCGCTGCGCGAACTCGGCTTCGCCGCGTCGAACAAGGAGGGGCGGCGCAAGCTGGAGGAGGGGGCGGTGAAGGTCGACGGCGCGGTCATCCGTGACCCGAACCACGTCATATTGCCCGCCGCCGATCCGGTCCCGGTCAGCCTCGGCGCCAAGAAGCATGGGCTCGTCACGCGCTGACGGTTCGCCGCAGCGTTTACCGATTCTTGAGAATTGCGGTCGATCCTGCCGGACCTGACCAGCAAGGCCATGACTATGCGCAAGATCGACACCAGCAAGGCCCATTATGTCGGGCTCGACCAGCGGCTTTCGCCGCGCAGCGACGTCTATTGCCGCCTGCCCTTCGTGCTGCCCGACGGGCGGCAGGAGATGTGCACCTGCGTCAACATCAGCGCCGACGGCCTGCTGATGCGCTATGAAGGCGCGCTGGAGGCCGGCGACGTCCTCGTCTTCCGCATGCCGATCATCGGCCGCACCGGCGCGCGGGTGATCTGGTCGCTGGGCGGCAAGACCGGCGTCCAGTTCGACCGGATGATCGCGGTCGAGGACTATCTGCCGCTGATCCGCGCCATGGGCGCCCGCGGCGACGCGAACTAGCCGCTCCGCAGCAGCGGCACCGCCGCGTCGCGCTCGAACAGATAGAGGCAGAGGCGCACCGCTTCGCCCCTTGCGCCCTCCATCCCGCCATCGCGCTCGACGAACAGCCGCGCGTCGTCGTGCGCGACCGGAAGCAGGCGCACCAGTTGCTCGGGCGTCGCGAGGCGATAGTCGGCGTCGCCCGACTGCTTGAGCCCCAGCAGCTCGCCGCCGCCGCGCAGTTCCAGATCCTTCTCGGCGATGACGAAGCCGTCGTTGGTCTCGCGCATCAGCGCGAGGCGTTCGCGCGCGGTTTCGGAAAGATTCGGCGAGCGCAGCAGCAGGCACACCGACTTCGCCGTCCCGCGCCCGACGCGGCCGCGCAGCTGGTGGAGCTGGGCAAGGCCGAAGCGGTCGGCATGCTCGACGATCATCAGGCTGGCGGCGGGGACGTCGACCCCGACCTCGATCACCGTGGTCGCGACGAGCACGCCGATCTCGCCCGCCTGAAAGCGCGCCATGACCGCGTCCTTGTCCGGCCCCTTCATCCGGCCGTGGACGAGGCCGACCTTGTCGGCGCCGAAGCGTTCGCGCAGCAGCGCGGCGCGCTCCTCGGCGGCGGCGAGTTCGCTCGTCTCGCTCTCGGCGACGAGCGGGCAGACCCAGTAAGCTTGCGCCCCGGTCGCGAGATGGCGTGCGAGCCCGCCGACCACCTCATCCAACCGCTCGACCGACACGACGCGCGTATCGACCGGGGTGCGGCCGGGCGGCATCTCGTCGAGCCGCGACACGTCCATCTCGCCATGATTGGCCAGCAAGAGCGTGCGCGGGATCGGCGTCGCGGTCATCACCAGCAGGTGCGGCGGCCGCGCGCCCTTGCTGGTCAGCATCAGCCGCTGCGCGACGCCGAAGCGATGCTGCTCGTCTACCACGACGAGCGACAGGTCGCGGTAGGCGACCGCTTCCTGAAAGATGGCGTGGGTGCCGACCAATATGTCGATACTGCCGTCGGCGAGGCCCATCAGCGTCGATTCGCGTGCCTTCCCCTTGTCGCGGCCGGTGAGGATCGCGAGGTTGACCGGCAGGCCGACGAGCATCGATTGCAATGTTGCATAATGCTGGCGCGCGAGGATTTCGGTCGGCGCGAGCAGCGCCGCCTGCGTCCCCGCCTCGACCGCCGCCAGCATCGCGCGCAGCGCGACCAGCGTCTTGCCCGACCCGACGTCGCCCTGCAGCATACGCAGCATCGGCACGTCCTGCGCCATGTCGGCAGCGATCTCGCGCCCGACGCGCTCCTGCGCGCCGGTGAGGCCGAAGGGCAGCCTGAGCGCGTCCGTCAGCCGCCCGTCACCGGTGATCGCGCGGCCCCGGCGCGCGCGCAGTCCCTGGCGGATCAGCATCAGCGCGACCTGGCTCGCGAAAATCTCGTCATAGGCAAGCCGGTCGCGCGCCGCCTCGTCGCGCGGGCTGGCGTGGGCGCGGGTCAGCGCTTCGCGCCACGCGGGCCAGTTGCGGCTCGCGAGCAAGGGCGCGTCGATCCATTCGGCAAGCTCGGGCCGCCGTTCGAGCGCGATCTGGACAAGCTGCGACAGGCGGGCGTTGGTCAGCCCCTCGGTCAGCGGATAGACGGGCTCATGCTCGGCGATTCCCGCTTCGTCGCCCGGTTCCGCGACATGGTCGGGATGCACGATCTGGCGCATGTCGCCATAAAGGTCGAGCCGGCCGGACACGCGGCGCGCCTCCCCCAGCGGAAACAGCTTGCGCGCGAGGCCCGAGGTGCGGCCGAAATAGACGAGGCGGACATGATCGCCCGCGCGATCGAACGCCTCGACCCCGAACGGTGCGCGCGGGCTGCGTCCGGGGCGATAATCCTGCGCAGTCAGATCGACGATGATCGTCTGCCCGGCCTGTGCCTCGTCGAGCCGGTCGACGGGGACGCGCGAGATGAGCCCGCTCGGCAGGTGAAACAGCACATCGACCACCCGTTCGAGCCCGAGCCGGGTCAGCGGCTTGGCGAGCTGCGGCCCGACGCCCTTGAGGTCGGTCAGCGCGGCAAAGAGCGGGTTGAGGATTTCGGGTCGCATCGGTGATGCTTGTCTAGCGCGGGTGGCGCGAACTTGCACCCTTCCTCTCCCCCTTGGATCGTCGTCCCGGCGAAGGCCGGGATGACGGGGTGGGGCAAAGGCGCTTCTCTTGATACATCCCGCAACCGCTCTAAAAGGCCCGCCATGCAAGACCGCCTGAAACGCCTGAAATTCCGCGCATGGCATCGCGGCACGCGCGAGGCCGACTATATGATCGGCGGCTTCTTCGACCGCTATTCGCCCGAATGGGGCGAGGCGGAGGTCGCCTGGTATGAGGCGGTGGTCGAGGAGGACGACGTCGATATCATGGCCTGGGCGCTCAGCACCGGTGAGCCGCCCGCGCATCTCGACAAGCCCGAGCTGATCGCCGCGATGCGCCGGCTGGACTATATCCCGCTGCCATGACGCGCGCTGCCGCCGACATCTTTGCCGCCATCGCGCAGGCACGGGCGCCGCTGACGCTGGCGCGCGCGGCGGACGGCTTCCTGCCGCTGCTGCTCGCCGACCTGGCGCGGGCGAGCGATACGCGCCTGCTCTATGTCGCGACCGACGATGCGGCGATGCAGGCGGTCGCCGATGCCGCGCCCTTCTTCGCGCCCGACCTCACCGTTCATCGCTTTCCGGCGTGGGATTGCCTGCCCTATGACCGCGCCGGCCCGTCGATGCGGGTCAGCGCCGACCGGCTGGCGACGCTGTCGGCCTTGCAGGCGGCGCCGAAGCGCGGCGAGCTGATCCTGACCACGGTTGCGGCGATCACCCAGCGCACGCTGACGCCCTTCCGCATCCGCCAGCTTGCGACCACGCTGGCGGCGGGTCAGCGCATCGACCGCGACGCGCTAGCCGAGTTGCTCGTCGCCAACGGGTTCAGCCGCGTCGATACCGTTGCCGACCAGGGCGAGTTCGCGGTGCGCGGCGGCCTCGTCGACCTCTTCCCGGCGGGCGAGGAGGCTGGGCTGCGCATCGATTTCTTCGGCGACGAGATCGAGAGCATCCGCCGCTTCGACCCCGCCGACCAGCGCAGCCTGGGGCCGGCGAAGGCACTGTCCCTGCTGCCCGCGGCGGAGACGCTGCTCGATCAGGACACGATCAAGCGCTTCCGGTCGAGCTATCGCGAAATATTCGGTGCGCAGGCGACCGGCGACCCGCTCTATCAGGCGGTTAGCGAAGGGCGGCGGCAGGCGGGGATGGACCATTGGCTACCGCTGTTCGAGGAGCGGCTGGCGACCCTGTTCGACCATATCGACCCGGCGACCCCGGTGCTGCGCGGCCACCGCACCGACGCGACCGCCGAGACGCGCTTCGAGGCGATCACCGACTATCACGCCAACCGCGTCGCGGCGGCGCAGGAGCAGGCAGGCAGCTATCGCCCGCTCGCGCCCGAGGCGCTGTATCTGACGGCGGACGAGTGGGGCGCGGCCGAGCGGGCGCGGCCGGTGCATGTGCTGACGCCGTTCGACGTGCCGCCGGCGGCGTCGGTTGTCGATCTCGAAAGCTTCGCGGCGCGCGATTTCACGCCCGAGCGCGCCGCCGACCTCAACGTGTATGACAAGGTCGCCGACCATCTGGCCGACGAACGGCGCAAGGGGCGGCGGACGATCATCGCCAGCTATTCTGCGGGCGCGCGGGAGCGGTTGGCGGGGTTGCTCCGCGACCATGGCGTGACGGGGCTGGTTCAGGCCGAGACGTGGCAGGAGGCGTTGGGCGCTTCTTCTCCCCTCCCGCTTGCGGGAGGGGGTGACAGGAGTCACGTGCCTCCTGTCACGGGAGGGCCTGTCGCGAAGTCCGCTACCGAAACAAGCCCTCCCCTAACCCCTCCCGCAAGCGGGAGGGGGACTCAGGTCGCCCTCATCGTTCTCCCCCTCGACCACGGCTTCGCCTCCGACGCGATCAGCCTGCTGACCGAGCAGGACATTCTCGGCGAACGGCTCGTCCGCCGCCAGAAGCGCCGCAAGAGCGCCGACGCCTTCCTCGCCGAGCTCGCGACGCTCAGCGTCGGCGATCTCGTCGTCCATCTCGATCATGGCATCGGGCGCTACGAGGGGCTGACCTCGATTCCCGTGGGCAGCAGCCCGCACGACTGTGTCGCGCTCACCTATGCAGGCGGCGACAAGCTCTATGTCCCGGTCGAGAATCTCGACGTCCTCTCGCGCTACGGCGGCGAGAGCGAGGGGGTGGCGCTCGACCGGCTGGGCGGCGAGGCGTGGCAGCGGCGCAAGGCGCGGATGAAGGAGCGCATCCGCGAGATCGCGGGCGAGCTGCTCGCCACGGCGGCGCAGCGCGCGCTTCGGCCGGGCGACGTGCTCGCGCAGGACGCCGCCTATCCCGCCTTCGCCGACCGCTTCCCCTATCAGGAAACCGACGATCAGGACCGTGCGATCGGCGACGTGCTCGCCGACATGGCGTCGGGGCGCCCCATGGACCGGCTGGTGTGCGGCGACGTCGGCTTCGGCAAGACCGAGGTCGCGCTGCGCGCCGCCTTCGTCGCGGCGATGGCGGGGGTGCAGGTCGCGCTCGTCTGTCCGACCACCCTGCTCGCGCGCCAGCATTTCACCAATTTCGTCGAGCGCTTCAAGGGCTTTCCGGTCAACATCGGCCGCCTGTCGCGCCTCGTCCCCGCCGCCGAGGCGCAGAAGACGCGCGACGGGCTGGCGAGCGGACAGATCGACATCGTCGTCGGCACGCATGCGGTGATCGCGAAATCGGTTGAGTTCCGCAATCTCGGCCTCGTCATCGTCGACGAGGAGCAACGCTTCGGTGTCGTCCACAAGGAGCGGTTGAAGCAGCTCAAGGCCGATGTCCATGTGCTGACGCTGACCGCGACGCCGATCCCGCGCACGCTGCAGATGGCGATGTCGGGGCTGCGCGAGCTCAGCGTCATCCAGACGCCGCCGGTCGATCGCCTCGCGGTCCGCACTTACGTGGCGCCGTGGGACCCGGTGGTGATCCGCGAGGCGCTGCTGCGCGAGCATGACCGCGGCGGGCAGAGCTTCTTCGTCACCCCGCGCATCAAGGACCTGCCCGACATCGAGGAATTCCTGCGCGCGCGGGTGCCCGAGGTCAAATATGTCGTCGCGCACGGCCAGATGGCGCCGGGCGAGGTCGAGGAGCGCATGGGCGCCTTCTACGATCGCAAATATGACGTGCTCGTCTCGACCACCATCGTCGAGAGCGGGCTAGACATACCGAGCGCCAACACGCTGATCGTCCACCGCGCCGACCGTTTCGGCCTTGCCCAGCTCTATCAGCTGCGCGGCCGCGTCGGGCGGGCGAAGACGCGCGCCTATGCCTATCTGACCACGCCCGAGCAGGGCGGCATCACCGACACCGCCGAAAAAAGGCTGAAGCTGCTCGGCGATCTCGACACGCTGGGCGCTGGGTTCCAGCTTGCGAGCCATGACCTCGACATCCGCGGCGCGGGCAATCTCGTCGGTGATGAGCAATCGGGGCATATCCGCGAAGTCGGCTTCGAACTCTATCAGTCGATGCTGGAGGAAGCGATCCTCGTCGCCAAGGCCGAGGGCGCGGGCGCCGTGCCGCCGCGCGAGGCGCTGTCGCCCGTCATCACCGTCGATGCGCCGATCCTGATCCCCGAGGATTATGTCCCCGACCTGCCGCTGCGCATGGCGCTCTACCGCCGTCTCAACGAGGCCGGGGACCGCGCCGCGCTCGACGGTTTCGCGGCCGAGATGATCGACCGCTTCGGCCCGCTGCCGCCCGAGACCGCGAACCTCATTCAGCTGATGGAGATCAAGGCCAATGCGAAGCTGGCGGGCATCGCCAAGCTCGACGTCGGGACCAGGGGCGCGCTGGTCAGCTTCCACGGCGACCAGTTCGCGAACGTCCCCGGCCTGATCGCCTATGTCGAACGGCTGAAGGGCCGCGCGCGCATCCGCCCCGACAACAGGCTGTCGATCAGCGGCGAGTGGGGCAGCGCGGGCGCGCGGCTGAACGGTGCGCTGCAATTGTCGAAGGGGCTAGGGAAGCTGGCACGGCAGGCGGGTTAAATCACGCTCGGCTTTGGATAAAGCACCGATGTGTCCCCGCGAAGGCGGGGACCCAGAGCGGCCTTGCGCTGCCACGCTCTGGGCTCCCGCCTTCGCGGGAGCACAGGGCTTTTCATTTCAGGGAAGATCGAAGCTAAAGATGCGCCCGGCTGGCCGCGCGCGCGTCGAGTAGGTCCCACAGGCCGCTGTGCTGCGCGATCAGTTGCTGCGCGCCGAACATCAGCGCGCGCTCGGCGGCGGGACTGTCGGCGACCGCGACCGCGAGCCGCGCGGTGTCCGGCAGGCCAGGCAGGGTGCAGCGCGGCACATTGATTTCGAGCCGCTGGGCGCTGATGTCGAGCAGCACGCGGATCGTGCGCCAGTCGATGGTCAGCGCGATCGCCGCGCCGACGGCGCAGCCGTGGCGGTCCGATTCGGCGAGCATGTCGAGCGCCTTGCGCTGCGCCGCGACCGCGGCTTCGCACTGATCCTGTCCCTGCGTGCTCGGCACCGGGCCGGCGGCGGCGGTGATCCGCGACAGGAAGGCGCGCTCGTCGGCAAAGGCCTCTGCCGCCTCGTCCATCCATTCGCGCGAGACGGGATCGACCGCCTTGCGCGCGGCGCTGTCGATCACGCCGGGATGGCGGCCGTGGAGCAGGCAGATGAAATGGGCGGCGTCGGCCAGGTTGCGCATCGCGTCGGCGCCGTGCGACAGCGCGCCCGATCGGACGTGGCGATGCGCGCCGGTGCCTTCGCCGGCGACCAGCGCATCGAGCATTTCGGCGGCGCTGCGCGGCTGCAGCAGGGGCTGGGGCGACTGGCTCAACGCATCATCCTTCCCGGGCGGCCATGACGGTCCCGGTTCCGACGCCGGTCATAGCGCAACGTCGTAAACAGCGCGTTTATGAGCTGGCCGCCAATCGTCGTGCAATTGTGTCAGCCAGAGACAGAAAGGACCGGCAAGCGGGGAGCTTGCCGGTCCCTTGGGTGCTGCACGGACGCTCGGGTGCTGTCCGTGCGGCCGGAGGGCGGGGCGGGCGCGGGGGAGAGGGAAGGCCCGCCCGCCGCTCCGGTCAAGCCGCGAGGGCGAGTTCCTTGTCCGCCGCTTCGGTGGGTTCGGGCGCCACGACGGCGACGAGCGGTGCGGCCTCGGCCGGCGCGGCGGCCGCAGACTTGGCGGGGAAGGCCAAGCGCGAGACGAGCACCAGCGCGCCGAGCCCGAAATAGGCGGCGAAGCTCTGCACCGGGAAGAAGAAGAGCGGCGCGATGAACGCCAGCCGCAGCCACAGCGGGTTGAAGCCGAAGTCCTGGCCCACGGCCTCGCAAATCCCGAAGATCGTGTCGCGACGGCGGAAGAGATTGGTGGTTTCCTGCTGCATTTTTTCGTCTTTCGTCTGGGCCGCGGGCACCGCCCCGCGTTCATGCCCGCTGCTAAGCAACGGGCGTGCCAATTCAGCTCTCTCCCGAATTTCCGGGCTTTTCCGTGCCGGACCTGTCGATCCCGGCACCCCGGAAGTTGAATCCCTTCCCATCGAGTGGGAAGGATTGCCATTTGGTGGCGGCCGCCTGAACCGAAGCTGAAGCGCGCGTCCCCGCCGGCAGGCCGCTATCTGGTCGGGAAATATGAAGATTTAAAGAGGATCGCGAAAATTTTTGTGCGGTGCAAAAAGTGATGCGCACGCCGCATCGCGGCTTGCGGGTGCTCGGCACGGCTGCAATAGGGCGACATGTTTCCTGTGGAGGGGGATGCCGATGATCGACCGCTTTTACCTTGTCCTGTTCTGTCTGCTGCTGCCGGTCGGCGCGCCATCCGTCGCCGCGCCTGGACCCGATACGGCGGCGTTGCTCGCCGAAGCGGAGAAATATTATTTCGGCGAGGGGGGCCCGGTGGACAAGGCGCGAGCGGCACGTCTTTTCGCACAGGCCTGCGATGGTGGCGAAGGCTCCGGCTGTTACAATCTTGGCGTGATGCATGAGAACGGCGACGGCGTCGCGCAGGATAAGGCGCGCGCGGCCCGGCTTTATGGCGGAGCCTGTGACAGGGGCAATGCCGCGGGCTGCAACAGTTTTGGCGTGATGCATGAGAGGGGTGACGGCGTCGCGCAGGACAAGGCGCGCGCGGTTCGGCTTTATGGCCGGGCCTGCGATGGCGGGGATGTCAGGGGATGCGCCAATCTGGGCTTCATGCACGTCAAAGGCGACGGCGTCGGGCGCGACACGGCGCGGGCTTTTCAACTGCTTGGCAAGGCTTGCGATGGTGGCAATGCCCAAAGCTGCTACAATCTCGGCGTGATGCATAACAAGGGCGACGGCGTTGCGCAGGACAAGACGCGGGCGGCCCGGCTTTATGGCAAGGCGTGCGATGGCGGATATGCGTTGAGCTGCGCCTCTCTCGGCTCCATGTATGACGATGGCGACGGCGTCTCGCGCGACACGACGCGGGCGCTTCAGCTCTATGAAAAGGCCTGCGATGCCGGAGATGACGAGAGCTGCGAAATTCTCGAAGATTGGTAACGGGCCGACTGGCCGCACCCCTTCACCCCCGCACCCGCCTTTCGCGACACAGCCTTTTGTTGTTGCGCTCGATGCGCAGATATTGGCCGAAGGTCGGGGTGGTGAAATGCCGCTCGGCCCTTTGCGGCTGCGCCGCCGCGGCATGCGCGTCCCAGTCGGCGAGCAGCGCGGCGAACGCCTCGGGCAATTGCTCGCGCACCCGGTCGTTGGTGCGGCGGATCGTGTCGGCAAGCCGGGGCTGGAAATCGATATCGACCGCGCGCTTGTAGAGGATGGCGCCGGTGTCGATCCCTCTGTCGATGCGGTGGATCGTATAGCCGGTCTGCGTCCGCCCGAAATAGATCGGCCAGATCACGCTCTGCGCCCCCGGATATTCGGGCAGCAGCTCGCCGTGGAAATTGACGAAGCCCTCGCGCGGCACGGTGAACACGCGCGAGGCGATGTATGAGTTTCCGACCGAGATGCCGAGGTCGGGGGCATGGTGCCGGAGCGCCGCGACCGTCTCGTCGCAATTGACGCGCGGGACGGTGATGATCGGGATGTCGTGCGCCTTCGCTACCTCGCGCGCGTCGGTGCGCATGTCGTGGCCGAACCATTTGCGGATGCGCACGCCGTTGAGGGCGCCGAGCAGGCCGATCTTCCAGATTTTTTGCAGCATCTTCTTGCGGCTGCGCTTCGCGACGATCGTTTCGGAGACGATCAGGCAGGCGATCTCCACCTCGGACACGCGCACCAGCCGGTCGAGCACCACGCCCGCGCCGCCGACCGGGCCGCTGGTCATCAATGCGACGCGCAGCGTCATGCCTCGCGGAACCCCCGCGCCCAGACCATCAGTTCGTGCAGCGGCCAGTGGAATTCGATCTGGTGGCGCGGGATATTCATGACGTCGGTCTCGCCGGGGTGGACGGCGCCGCGCACCGCGCTGAAATTGCTGGTGAAGCCGGCATCGGCGATCGCCGCGCGGCCCGCGGCGTCGATGTCGGCCGCGGTGCCATAGGGCCAGGCGAAGCTGTCGCAGGGGCGGCCGACATGCCCTTCGATGATCGCCTTCGCGCCCGCGATTTCCTCGGCGAGGCGCGCAGGGTCGTTCGAGATTTTCGACAGGCGGGCATGGGTTCGCGTGTGGCAGCCGATCTCGCCGATCCCTTCGGCGGCCGCTTTCGCCTGATCCCAGTCGAGCGTGCGGACGCGGGCGCGATAGGCGGGCATATGCGCGAAATAGGCGTTCAGCGTGTCAGGATCGGCGTCGATCAGGTCGGTCGCGACGAACATTGTGTAAGGGACGCGCTCTTCCTCCATGACCGGCCCGCCGGCCTCGTAAACGCTGGCGAAACCATCGTCGAAGCTCAGGTGGAAGAAGCGGCCGTCGGACGGCCTGCCGTCCTTGATAATCGCGCGGAGCGTCGGCGTATCGACAAACTCCCCCTCCTGCTTCGCCGCGCGCAGGAAGGCGCGGAAGGTCGGGACGGTGTCAGGGAAGACGGCGTGGGCGTAGAGGCAGCGGACGAAGGGCGCGGTCGCCGGGCGTTGCCGCATCGCTTCCAACCGGATGCGCGCCGCCCGCGCCGCTCCGCGCGCCCGCGCGCGCCAGCCCGCGACGGGCGCCCAGGCTTCGGCGGCGGTTTCGGCGTAGGTCATGCGGTGCCTCTTTGAACCGGCGCCCCGATAGGTGTCCAGAGGCTTATCGGCATGGACAAAAGCAATCCGTGTCCCCGCGAAGGCGGGGACCCATCTCCGGCGAGTTCCAGCTTGCACCGACCGGAGATGGGCTCCCGCTTTCGCGGGAGCACAGGGCTTTGAAAGAGGATTACTGGTCGAGGAACGACCGCATCTTGCGCGACCGGCTCGGGTGCTTCAGCTTCCTCAGCGCCTTCGCCTCGATCTGGCGGATGCGTTCGCGGGTCACGCTGAACTGCTGGCCGACTTCCTCCAGCGTATGGTCGGTGTTCATGCCGATGCCGAAGCGCATGCGCAGCACGCGTTCCTCGCGCGGGGTGAGCGACGCCAGGACGCGCGTCACCGTTTCCTTGAGGTTCGACTGCACCGCGGCGTCGACCGGGATCACCGCATTCTTGTCCTCGATGAAATCGCCGAGGTGGCTGTCTTCCTCGTCGCCGATCGGCGTTTCGAGGGAGATCGGTTCCTTGGCGATCTTCATCACCTTGCGGACCTTTTCGAGCGGCATCGACAGGCGCTCGGCCATTTCTTCGGGCGTCGGCTCGCGGCCGCTTTCGTGGAGGAACTGGCGGCTGCAGCGGACCAGCTTGTTGATCGTCTCGATCATGTGGACGGGGATGCGGATCGTGCGCGCCTGGTCGGCGATCGAGCGGGTGATCGCCTGCCTGATCCACCAGGTCGCATAGGTCGAGAACTTGTAGCCGCGGCGATACTCGAACTTGTCGACCGCCTTCATCAGGCCGATATTGCCTTCCTGGATCAGGTCAAGGAACTGCAGCCCGCGGTTCGTGTATTTCTTGGCGATCGAGATGACGAGGCGCAGGTTCGCCTCGACCATTTCCTTCTTGGCGATGCGCGCCTCGCGCTCGCCCTTCTGGACCATGTTCACGACGCGGCGGAATTCGGTCAGGCTCATGCCCGCCGCCTGCGCGATCTCCGAAATCTCGACGCGGATGCGGTCGACCGCGCCAGCCTCATTCTCGGCGAAGGCGGCCCATTTCTTGTCGATCGCGCCGACCTCGTCGAGCCAATTTTCTTCGAGCTCGCGCCCGACATAATGGTCGAGGAACGATTTGCGCGGCACCTTGTGGCGCTCGGCGAGGCGCAGCATCTGGCCACCGAGCGCGGTCAGGCGCCGGTTGTAGCTGTAGAGCTGATCAACCAGATATTCGATCTTGGTGCCGTGGAACTGCACGCTTTCGACCTGCGCGGTCAGCTCCTCGCGCAGCTTGTGATATTTCTTCTCCGACGCCGGCGGGAACTCGCCGCCCAGCGACAGCGCCTCGAGCCGCGCGTCCTGCAGCTTCTGGAACGCCTTGAAGCTCTTGGTGATCGCCGCGAATTTCTCGAGCGCGTCGGGCTTGAGCAATTCCTCCATCGCCGCGAGGCTCAGCGTATTGTCCTCATCGTCGTCGTCGAAGCTTTCGCGCTTCTTGGCGGTGCCGCCCTCTTCGTCGTCGGGATCGGCCTCGGGCTCTTCCTCGACCTCGTCCTCGTCCTTGAACGAGACGCCCGCGGTCTTCTCGCTGATCTCGCCGTCGTCCTCGCCCTCGGCCTCCTCGTCGAGATTCTCGGGCGCCGGGTCCTTCGACAGCATCGCCTCCAGGTCGACGATCTCGCGCAGCTGCATGTCGCCGTTGTTCAGCGCGTTCGACCATTCGATGATCGCGTTGAAGGTCAGCGGGCTTTCGCACAGCCCCAGGATCATCGTGTCGCGGCCCGCCTCGATGCGCTTGGCGATCGCGATCTCGCCCTCGCGGGACAGGAGCTCGACCGCGCCCATCTCGCGCAGATACATGCGCACCGGGTCGTCGGTGCGATCGACCGTTTCCTTCTTCTTCTCGATCGCGGGGTTGGAAACGGAGCCGGTGCCGGCCGAAACGTCGATATCGTCGTCGGCTTCCTGCTCGGCCTCTTCCTGCACATCCTCGTCGCTCTCGACGATGTTGATGCCCATGTCGGAGATCGCCGACATGATGTCCTCGATCTGCTCCGACGACATCTGGTCCTGCGGCAGCGCCTCGTTCAGCTCGTCATAGGTCAGGTAACCGCGCTTCTTGCCGCGCGCGATCAGCTTCTTCACATCGGCCTCGTTGAGGTCGATCAGCGGCGCGTCGGTGTCGGCTTCGTTCTTGGTGGCCATATTCGTTCCTGCCTTCGGGGCAATGCGTAAGTCAGCTCTGGCTGCTGTCGGACAGCGCGGCCAGGCGGCGGGTCAGTTCCTCGTCCATCGCGCGCAGCTTCTGCTGCCGCGCCAGTCCTTCCTCATCCATCGTGCGCTGGAAGTCCGCGGTGGCTTCGGCGAGCCGGGCGCGGATTTCGGGTTGCGTCACGAGCACGCCGATAAATTCATCGAGGTCGCGAAGCGCGGCCGCCCGCGCCGCATCGGCCCCGTCGCCCTTGTCCAGCGGTCGATTGAACGAGAAGTGCATTCCATCGGCTCTGAGCAATGTCGTCGCCCTATTATACACTTTCAAGGGCTCCAATATGGCAAGCAACCCCTCGGTATCAAGCCCTTCTTGCGCACCCGCGCTGTCAAGCATCGCCGAAAGCAGTTCGGCTTCGGCGGAATCGGGGACGGCGAGGCGGATCAGCGCCTCCTCGTTGCGCCGCAGCGCCTCCGGATGGCGCAACAATCCGCCGATCAGCGCCGCGGCGAGCGGGGCCGCGATTCCGGCCTGTCCGATCGAGCGTGTCTCGTCGGCCGGTGGCTGCAATCGCGGGTCGGGCGCGAAGCGGCGGCCGCCGCGCGGCGGTTGCGGCGCCCAGGGAACGCGCGGGCCGCGCTCGGGTCTTTGCCGCGCGAACAAGGCGTCGAGCCGCTCGCGGAACGCCTCGCGATAATGATGACGCACATCGGCGTCCTGGATCGCGTCGGCATGGGCGAGCAGGCGGGTCTTCAGCGCCGCGCGCTCCTCGGGCGTCGCGAGCGGTCCGGCGGCGACCTCATGCGCCCACAATCGCTCGACGAGCGGCTGCGCCTCGCCCAGGATCGCCGCGAACCCCTCGGCGCCGCGCGCGCGGACGATATCGTCGGGGTCCTGCCCCGCGGGCAGCGTCGCAAAGGCCAGGCTGAAGCCGGGACGGAGCAGCGGCAGCGCGCGCGCCGCCGCGCGCATCGCCGCCTTCTGCCCCGCCGCGTCGCCGTCGAAGCAGAGCAGGGGCACCGGCACCATCCGCCACAACATCCCCAGCTGATTCTCGGTCAGCGCAGTGCCGAGCGGCGCGACCGCATCGGCGATCCCCGCCTCGGCGAGCGCGATGACATCCATATAGCCCTCGACGACGATGATCCGGTTCGTCTGGCGCGAAGCGGGCGAAGCCTTGTCGAGATTGTAGAGCGTGCGCCCCTTGTCGAACAGCGGCGTGTCGGGCGAGTTCAGATATTTGGGCTCGCCGTCGCCGAGAATGCGCCCGCCGAACGCGATCGCCCGCCCGCGCGCGTCGCGGATCGGGATCATCAGGCGGCCGCGGAAACGGTCGTAGGGTTCCTTCTCCTCGACCGCGATCAGCATCCCCGATTCGACCAGCATCGCGGTCGGGAATTTCTTCAGCGCCTCCTTGAGTGCCGTCCGGCTGTCGGGGGCAAGGCCGAAGCCGAAGGTGCGCCGCGTCGCCTCCGAAATCCCCCGCTTCGCGAGATAGTCGCGCGCCGGAGCACCGTTGCTGCTGTCCAGCTGCTGCGCGAACCAGTCGGCCGCCGCCTGCACCACGTCGCGCAGGCTCGCCTGTTCCTCGGCCTTCTTCGCGGCGCGCGGGTCGGGCGCGGGCACCTCCATCCCCGCCTCGGCGGCGAGCTCCTTGACCGCGTCCATGAACGACAGCCCGCGCTGGTCGGTCATCCACCGGATCGCATCGCCATGCGCCGAGCAGCCGAAGCAATGGTAGAAGCCCTTTTCGTCGTTGATCGTGAAGCTGGGTGTCTTCTCGTTATGAAAGGGACAGCAGGCCTTATACTCGCGGCCCGCGCGCGTGATCTTCACTGTCCGCCCGATGAGGGTGGACAGCGTGATCCGCGACCGCAGTTCGTCCAGCCATTGCGGGGTGAGGGTCATTAACCTCCCCTCCCGCTTGCGGGAGGGGTCGGGGGAGGGCATGTTTCAAGCACGCGCTCGATCTCGTTCACGACACCCTCGATCCGTTCCAATACATCATTGTTCCAGAAACGGATCACCCGTTAACCCCGTGTTTCCAGATAGGCCGTGCGCGCTTCGTCTTTCGCTACATCAACGGCATGCTGCCCGCCATCGACTTCGATGACGAGTTTGGCCGAGCGAGAGACGAAATCGCAGATTAACGGCCCGATGGGGAGTTGGCGGTTGAAGCGAACCCCCGCAATCTTGCGAGCGCTCAATTGGGCCCAAAGTTTCCGCTCGGCGTCGGTCGCGTTCAGTCTCAGTTCGCGGGATCTCGCGGTCGGTCGTTTGTAGCCCTTGTCCAACAGGCCCTCCCCCGACCCCTCCCGCAAGCGGGAGGGGAGAATTAAGATCGCAACCGTCCGTCCCCCTCCCGCTTGCGGGAGGGGTCGGGGGAGGGCCTGTCTCAGGAGAGCGCCGCCTTCACCCACCCGCTCGCCTTGCTCATGTCGAGCTGGCTGCCGTGGCGTTCCTTCACCGCCGCCATCACCCGCCCCATGTCCTTCAGGCTCGATGCGCCGAGTTCGGCGACGATCGCCGCAATCGCCGCGGTTGCGTCCGCTTCGGACAGCTGCGCGGGCAGGAAATCCTCGATCACCGCGACCTCGGCCGCCTCGATGTCGGCCAGTTCCTGCCGCCCGCCCTGTTCGTACAGGGCGATCGATTCGCGGCGCTGCTTGACCATCTTCTGCAGCACGTCGGTCACCGTCGCATCGTCGTCGGCCGGCGCCGTGCCGGTGCGAAGCTCGATGTCGCGGTCCTTGATCTTCGCCAGCATCAGCCGGATGGTGCCCAGACGCGCCTTGTCGCCGGCCTTCATCGCGGCGACCTGCGCAGCCTTGATGTCGTCGCGAATCATCACGTGTCCTCTTGCGCTGCAAATGTCGGAAAGGGCCTCTCTAGCGGGAAGATTCATAATCCGATAGCTTGTGAATCACTTTTTTGGCCCCTAGTTGGTCGGCCGTTTAGCCCCTCGTCCGGAGCAATTTAAATGGCACCAGCCAACCCATCAGCCGCGCCCGAAAAGCAGCCGCAAGGCGCCACCGGCGTCCTCGTCCTTGCCGACGGCACGATCCTGTGGGGCATCGGCTATGGCGCCGCCGGCGCGGGCGTCGGCGAGATCTGCTTCAACACCGCGATGACGGGTTATCAGGAGATACTGACCGACCCAAGCTATGCCGGGCAGATCATCACCTTCACCTTTCCGCACATCGGCAATGTCGGCGCCAACCCGGAGGATATGGAGCGCGACCGCCGCGCCGCCATCGGCTGCATCACGCGCGAACTGCCGACCGCGCCCAGCAATTTCCGCAGCGTCCAGACGCTGCCCGACTGGATGGCGGGGCAGGGGCTGATCGGCCTCGCCGGCATCGACACGCGCGCGCTGACCCGCCGCATCCGCGATGGCGGCGCGCCGACCGGCGTCGTCGCGCACAGCCCCGATGGCAAGTTCGATCTCGACCGGTTGCTGATGCTGGCGCAGGGCTGGCCGGGGTTGGAGGGCATGGACCTTGCCAAGGAAGTGACGCGCGAGCGGCAGGGCAGCTGGGATGCGGGGGTCTGGCATCTGGGTTCGGGCTATGATGCATCGGACCCTCAGCGCGCGGGCGATGCCGCGCCGCACGTCGTCGCGGTCGATTATGGCGCGAAGGACAATATCTTCCGCAACCTGGTGAAGGCCGGCGCGCGGGTGACGGTGGTACCGGCGAAAACCTCGCTCGACGAGATCGTCGCGCTGCGTCCGGCGGGCGTGTTCCTGTCGAACGGTCCCGGCGACCCCGCGGCGACGGGGGAATATGCGGTGCCGGTGATCCGGGGCCTGCTCGAGCGCAATATCCCGATCTTCGGCATCTGTCTCGGCCATCAGCTCCTTGCCATCGCGGCGGGCGCAAGGACGGTGAAGATGCACCAGGGCCACCGCGGCGCCAACCACCCGGTGCAGCGCGCGGAAGACGGCGTGGTCGAGATCACCAGCATGAACCACGGCTTCGCGGTCGATACCGCGACGCTGCCCAAGGGCGTCGTGGAGACGCACAAGAGCCTGTTCGACGGATCGAACTGCGGCATCGCGGTGACGGGCAAGAATGCGTTCAGCGTGCAATATCACCCCGAAGCGAGCCCGGGGCCGCAGGACAGCTTTTATCTGTTCGAGAAGTTCGTGGGCGGGCTGAAGTGAAATATCTGTCCATCCTGTCGACTGTGATTTTGTTGAGCGGTTGCGAGATGGTGTCGTCCGTCATCGATCCGGACAATTATCGAGGGCGGGCCGACAGCAGTGTCTGGGCAAGCAAGAATGATATCATCAAGGCGGCAAAGCATTGTGGCATGCCAGATCTTGAGCCTCGAAAAGCGGGCGACGCATGGACGATAGACTCTCGAAAGACGAAATTTGGCGATCCCGAGAAATTTGACTGCCTTGATCGAGCATTGGCAGAACAGGACCTGTTGGTGACGCGATGATGCCCGAAGGAATCAACATCCGCTCCCAACTCGACACGCTCGCGACTGACGCTGCGGCGCACCCCGAGCGTTGGGGCGAAGGCGTGCGGCTGCATATCACATGCGCGCGGCGGCTGCCCTATGAGGCGGTGCAGCTTGCCGAGGCACGCGGTTTTGCAGAAGTGCGCGGGGTCGGGCGGCATCATCTGATCTTCGAATATGAGGATGTCGTGCCCGACGCGGCGTGGGTCGCGGCAACGGCGCGCCCGGTGCTCGACTTCATCGCCGAGGTCGGCGGGACCGACCCGCAGATCGGTGTCGATCGGAATGTGCAGTGATGGTGCGGGTGAGCTCGGCGATTTTGCTCGTCTCGGCATTGGGAGGTTGCGCGGCCAATCCGGACCAAAGCAAAACGGACAAATTGCGATCGGCCTTGGCTGAACTGGAAAAGCAGTGCGATGTTGCTCAGGGAACTTTGGCGGTCGGAGCCGACGGTTTTGTGAACTTCCGGCCTTCGCCCGGCGAAAAATATGAGAAGATCGATTGCGTGGCGCGCGGGCTGAAAAATCCGGAATTCGCAGACCACGTCAAAATGGGCTTCGTCGGCAACGAAATGCATCCAAGAGAAGAACAGAAATAATGCCCAAAAGAACCGACATAAAATCCATCCTCGTCATCGGCGCGGGCCCGATCGTTATCGGTCAGGCGTGCGAGTTCGACTATTCGGGGACGCAGGCGATCAAGGCGCTGAAGGAGGAGGGCTATCGCATCGTCCTCGTCAACTCCAACCCGGCGACGATCAT
>CALMYE010000202.1 GCA_937873425.1 uncultured Sphingopyxis sp.
ACCCCCTCGGGCAGATCCTCGCCGAACACGCGCTGATAATATTCGGCGACGATCATCCGTTCCGCCTCGTCGCACTTGTTGAGGAAGGACAGGCGGAAAGCGAAGCCGATATTGTTGAAGATCGCGGCATTCTGAGCCCAGCTGATCACCGTGCGCGGCGACATGACGGTCGAGATGTCTCCGTTGATGAAGCCCTGGCGCGTCAGGTCGGCCACCTTGACCATGTTGGCGACGGTCGTGTCGTCGGTGCCCGGCACCTTGTTGAGGATGATCTCGCTCTCGGTCGCGGCGGGGAGGTAGTTCAGCGTCACGACGATGTTCCAGCGGTCCATCTGGCCCTGGTTGATCTGCTGCGTGCCATGATAAAGCCCGCTCGTGTCGCCGAGGCCCACCGTGTTCGCGGTCGCGAACAGGCGGAAATGCGGGTTGGGGCGGATCACGCGGTTCTGGTCGAGCAAAGTCAGCTTACCCTCGGCCTCCAGCACGCGCTGGATCACGAACATCACGTCGGGGCGCCCGGCGTCATATTCGTCGAACACCAGCGCGGTCGGCGTCTGCAGCGCCCAGGGGAGCAGGCCTTCACGGAACTCGGTCACCTGCTGGCCGTCACGCAGCACGATCGCGTCACGCCCGACGAGGTCGATGCGGCTGATATGCGCGTCGAGGTTGACGCGGATGCACGGCCATTTGAGGCGTGCCGCGACCTGTTCGATATGCGTCGATTTGCCGGTGCCGTGATAGCCCTGCACCATCACGCGGCGGTTGTATTTGAAGCCCGCGAGGATGGCGAGCGTCGTGTCGCCGTCGAAGACGTAAGCTGGGTCGAGGTCGGGGACGCGCTCGTCGGCCTCGCTGAATGCCGGCACCTGCATGTCGATATCGACCCCGAAGACCTCGCGCGCATCGACCTCGGTATCGGGCGCCGCGAGGAGCGTCGCGCCGTGATGGTCGGGAAGGCTGTTCGGGATATCGCTCATGTCTTCGTCGCTTTCAAATCTCATATCCTTCTCCCTTCGAGGGAGAAGGATACGCAGCCTTATCGCGAAGCGATTAGGCGAAGTTGGATGAGGGTGAGCGAAGCAAGGCTTCGCGCGGGCCGGAGGCTCGCATACCCCTCACCCAGCTTCGACTAGGCAGCGAGCTGCCAAGTCTTCGCAACCCTCTCCCCCAAGGGGAGAGGGATATGGGGAGAGTCGCCACGGGGCGCTTCGCCGTCGCGGTATCGCTACGGGTTGCCCCTTGCAACGTCTATTCTACAGGATGTCGAGCGCCCTCAGCACCGCCGACTGGTCGTAATAGGGGCGTTCGCAGACGATCCGGTCGCTGCCGGGCGCGAATTCGAAGCTCGCCGCCATGCGGACGCGGAACGCCTTGCCGGTCGGCTCGACGGTGCGCAATCCCAGCTTGAGCGGGCCGAGATGCGTGCCGGTCAGCCAGAATTCGACCAGCACCGTATCGGTCTCCGCATCGGCGGCGATCGCGATCACCTCGTTCGCCTGATCGGGAAAGGGGATGCGCGACTGGGTGAAATAGCTGCGCACCGCCGCCTCGCCGTCGAAGATGGTGCCCGGTCCCATCAGTTCGTATCGCGGATGCTCGAAGGTGGCGATGACCGCATCCCACTCGTGCGTGATCTCCAGCGCCATATGGCGGCGGACGACCTCGATCCGCCTTTGGTCCAGATCGGTCATGTCCCTCTCCTCAAGCGAACGCGCTTGTCTTCCGCAGCAGCTGATAGGCCGCGACCACCTCGCCGAGCCGCGCCTCGAAACCGCGGTCGCCGCCGTTGCGGTCGGGGTGATATTTGCGCACCAGCTCGCTGTAGCGGCGGCGCAGCGCCGCGCGGTCGGCGTCGGCGGGCAGGCCCATCGTCTGCAGCGCGCGATGCTCCTCGCGGGTGAAGCGCGGGTCGGCCGCCTCGCGCCGCGCTTCGTCCATCCGCTGGCGGAAGCGCGCGCCGAGCGCGTCGATCGGGTCCTTGAAATCGGCCCAGCGCGGCGGCAGGTCTGCGCTGCCCGCGGGGCGGAAGGCGCGGCTTTCGGTCTCCCAGCCCGCGGTCGGCGACTGCGCCGCCATGATCTGGTCGGCGCTCATCCCGTCGAAATAATTATAGCCCGTGTTGAATTCGCGGACATGGTCGAGGCACAGCCAGCGGTATGGCGGCGGGCCGTCGGGCGAGCGGTGCTGCGACACCGGCGCGCGAAATTCCCCGGCCTCGCGGCAGCCGGGAACGGCGCATTCGGCCTCGCGCGGGACGCGGCCGTGGAATCGGTTGGGGCGGGGGCTTGTCATGCGGAACGTCCGCGCCCAACATGGGGGCATGACGCAAAAAGGTCCAGTGCAAGCCGAGATGGAAGCGCTGCTCGCCGCCGCCTTTCCGGGCGCGAATATCCTGCTCAGCAACGACAGCGCGAAGCATCGCGGCCATGCCGGCGACGACGGCAGCGGCGAATCGCATTTCAGCCTGAGCATCGAATGGGCGGGCTTCGCCGGCCAGAATCGCGTCGCCCGCCAGCGCGCGGTGAACAAGGCGCTTGGCGACCTGCCGGGCGAACGCGTCCACGCGCTGGCGATCAGGGCGACGGCGCCGGGAGAATGACGATGCAGATCATCACCCCCTCGACCCACGACATCGGCGCCTTCGAGGTGCGGCGGACCTTGCCCAACAAGGCGCGCACGATGGTCGGTCCCTTCATCTTCGTCGATCAGTTCGGGCCGGCGCATTTCGATATCGGACAGGGGATGGACGTGCGGCCGCATCCGCACATCAACCTCGCGACGGTGA
>CALMYE010000203.1 GCA_937873425.1 uncultured Sphingopyxis sp.
TGCGCGCCGCGCGCCGGCACCGCCTCGCAGCCCGCCGCCGCGAACCACGCGGGCCAGTCCTGCGCGCGATAGGATCGCAGCAGCGGCCAGCGCGCAAGGTCAGCGGGGTGGCTCAGCGTTTCGGCGATCTGCGGCGGGCAGAGCGGCGCCATCGGCGCGTCCATGATCCGCACCGCCTCGACGCTCCGCCACGCGCCGTCGCCGAAGCGGATCGACATGTCGAGGCTGTCGGTCGAGGGATCGGGCTTGTTGTTGTTGGTCAGCACGCGCAGTTCTACATGCGGAAAGCGGCGGCGGAAATCGGGCAGGTGGCGCATCAGGAAACCGACCGCGAAGGTGCCGACGACCCCGATGGTCAGCAGCTCGCGCACCGCGCCGCTCCGCACCATGTCGAGCCCCTGCTCGATCCGCGCCAGCGCCTCGGCGACCGTCGGCGCGAGCATCGCCCCCTCGTCGGTCAGCACCAGCCCGCGCGAGGTGCGGTGGAACAACCCCTTGCCCAGCCAGGCTTCGAGCGCCTTGATCTGGTGGCTGACCGCGGCCTGGGTGACGAACAATTCCTTCGCCGCCTCGGTGAAGCTCGCATGGCGCGCCGCCGCGTCGAAGGCGCGGATCAGGTTGAGCGAGATATCGGTCACCGCCATGCTACCCATCATAGATAATCTAATGGCTTTCGCTAGCTATCATCCTTTGGAGGTCGCGAAATTTTCGGGAAAACAGGCTGCGTTCCGCTCTTGCAATGAGGATTTCTGATATGGATGCAGGAAATATCTCGCGCCGCCACATGCTCGCGCTCGTCCCCGCCGGTCTGGCCGCCGGGGCGCTGCTCGCGGGCTGCAAGCCCGAAAGCCCCGACGCGCCGGCCGCCGATGCGGCAGCAGCGGCACTCGCCGCGCTGGAGGCGTCGGCCGGTGGGCGGCTCGGCGTCGCCTTGCTCGATTCGGCGACCGGCCGCACGAGCGGCCACCGCGCGGACGAGCGCTTCGCGCTCTGCTCGACCTTCAAATGGCCGCTGTCGGCGGTGGTATTGCACGCCGTCGAGGCCGGAAAGCTGACGCTCGACCGGCGCGTCCCCTACACCGCCGCCGATCTCATCCACCATTCGCCGGTCACCGAGGAGAATGTCGCCAAAGGCGCGATGACCGTCGCCGAGCTGATGGCGGCGACGATCACCACCAGCGACAATGCCGCAGCGAACCTGCTGCTGCCGCTGATCGGCGGGCCGGCGGGCATGACCGAGCGGCTGCGCGCCTGGGGCGACCCGGTCACGCGGCTCGACCGGTTCGAGCCCGAGATGAACCTCGTCGCAAAGGACGATCCGCGCGACACCACCACCCCCGCCGCGATGACGGCGCTGCTGCGCACCATATTGTTCGGCGACGCGCTGTCCCCGGCCTCGCGCGCGCACCTGATCGACTGGGGCGCGGCGACGAGCACCGGCGCCAGGCGGCTGCGCGCGGGCCTGCCCGCCGGCTGGCGCGTCAGCAACAAGACCGGCACCGGTATGGCGCCCGGAATGGCAAGCAAATATAACGACATCGCTGCCGTCACCCCGCCGGAAAAGCCCCCGATCCTGATCGCCGCCTATTATGAGAGCGCGGTCGAGAGCGACAAGATCCGCGACGAGGATCAGGCCGTCCTCGCCGCC
>CALMYE010000204.1 GCA_937873425.1 uncultured Sphingopyxis sp.
TGCCGTCTCGCTGGATGACTTCTGGAAGGACCGGCACGATTTCGCGAGCCTTGGCCCGCGCGACGCAATCGTCTGCGCTCGCAGCTTCGGCTAGCAGTTGCAGGTTCAATCGCGTGGGAAAGATGATCGTTCGTTCACCGCTGACACCCAGTTTCAGGGCTTTGCTTGGCGAAAGCCATTCCGCATCAACGGTTTCATATCCATCACATGCTGCGATCTGGCGCTCTGGGGCGCGAACGACGAAGAAATGAGTGTCGAAGCGCTTTTGCATAAAGCTGGGCGTGATCCACCGCGCGAACTCGCTCAGGCGATCAAGGCGCAGTTGCACATCGGCCTCGCGCACAATGTCGAAAAATTCGCGCTCGCCTCGCTCGACGGCTTTGCGGCTTTCAAGATCGCAAATATCCTCGAACTCGCTACCGTCGCGATGATCGGCCAGCAGGATGCCTGCTTCCTCAAAGGCTTCACGAATCGCGGCAATCCGAAGGGTGCGCTGCGTAGGATCTAGCGTTTTCCAGCCCCTGCAATAATCGGCCCATTCAGGCGCTTCATCGGCAGCAGAAGGCTTTCCACCGGGAAAGACCAGCGCGCCGGATGCAAAATCGATCTGGTGATGCCGCTTGACCATCAGCACCTGGAACTCCGGCTCGTCGCGAAGCAACAGCATGGTGGCTGCGGGGACCGGATCGACTGGCTTCTGCAGTGTCATCATAAACTCCAGTTCTCAGTTGGCCTGATATTGGACGCTGGCCCGTTCAAGCTGAGCAACGATCTTATCGCCATTTGCGCAGAAGAACCAACCCGGCAAGAGCCACTGCAACACTTGCAAGCACCCAGGATTGATTCGCAAGCAGCGCCGCGGAGACGATAAGTGCGGCCGCCACAGGACCTTTGACAGGCTGGCTCGCGCGGCGAATGGCTGCGAGCTTCTCAAAACTTGCCGGATCAATCTGGACAGGCACATGCCCGGACTTGGCTATAGCGGCGGCGTTATCGAGAAGGTCAGGCATGATCGCCGCTAGGGCGAGGAGTTGTCGGCGAACTTTTTTTAAATTGGCGCGATTCCTGCCAAGGGAGAATCTTTCTGCGAACAGCTCCAACATGATGGGGCGTGTTTCCTCCCCGATATTATAGTCAGGCGCAAAGGAACGCGCAAACCCTTCCGCCGTGAGCAATGTTCGAAGAAGGATCGCCAGATCAGGCGGAAGTGCGAGCTGATAGTCTCGCAGGAGATCGAACACGCGGCTGAAAATATGCGAGAACTCAATCCCCGAAAGGACCGTTCCCCTGAACTCACCGATCAGCTGGTCCAAATTCTGGGTGAGCCCATCACGGTCAACTTTCGGATCTCCAGCCCATTCGAGCAACACGTTCGCGACGTCTGCTGTGTCTTCGTCGGCTATAGCCATGACAAGTCGTACCAGTTCCTCGCGCCTCGCCTTTGTGAGAGTGCCGACCGATCCGAAGTCGATAAAGCCCACATCCTGTTCCCCGATAAGGAAAACATTGCCTGGATGCGGATCGCCATGAAATTCGCCATTCAGAATGATCATGCGCAGGACTGCATTCGCATATTGTCTCGCGAACGCCGCCACGCGTGGGTCGGTCGATTCGGCCTCGATCGCAGACGCGGGCGTTCCATACAGCCGCTCCTGGACGTTGACCCGTATCCCCGTCAGTTCCCAATGAATTGTTGGAGTCTTGATCCCAAGCGTATCAAGATAGCCACCGATACGCTCGCATGCACGAGCTTCTGCTGCCAGATCCATTTCCCAGGCAAGATTTCTGCCAAAGGTTCGCAGGAACTCTACGGGGCGATAGCGGGCGATTTCAGGGGATCGATCCTCGGCAACGGCGGCGAGGCGCGTCAGGAGCCGCACATCGGCCTCCATTCGCGCAGCAGTGCCCGGACGCCGCACCTTTATGATAACGTCGGCGCCGTCGAGCAGCGAAGCAGAGTAGGTCTGCGCTACCGAAGCCGAAGCCAGTGGTTGTTCATCGAATTGGGTGAATTCCCCTCGCCAGTCAGCTCCCCAGCTTGCGGCAAGGATGGGCTCGATTTCTTCGAATGGCACCGGAGAAACCTGATCGTGGAGCGTCGCGAAGGCAGCAATCCAGGACCTGGAAAACAGATCGCTGCGCGTCGCCAGCAGCTGTCCAAGCTTTATTCCGACCGGACCAATGTCGCGCAGGAGTGCGACGACCGCCGCCGGCCGCAATTCACCTGGATCGATTGACTTGGCCGGATGCGGAATGACTCCGAGAGCGCCCGCCAGGCTTTTGGCGCCGTGCCGGACAAGAATCTGTCCTATCTCGGCGGCGCGTGCGATGTCTCCTATCGGTTTATCTCGGAACCCAGGCATATGTCCTATTCCGCATCGGTCCGGCTCTGATCGAGATTCGACGCAATCCGCACAAGAATGTCCAGCAACGTCCGTTTTTCGTCGCGCGTGGCGTTCCGCCATAGGACCCTATGCAGCCCGTCCGCGGATTCTCTCAGTTGGGGCAACAACCTGTCGAGCTCCTGGGTCAGGATGAGCTGCCATGCCCGGCCGTCCGTTTTGGCTCGTCGCCTTTCCATCAATCCTTTCCCACAAAGGCCAGCGACGGCTTGACCGATCGTGGCGGATTCCAACTCTAGTCGCTTGGCAATTCCGGCCTGCGTCAACGATGGTTCGCGGAGAAGTTGTCCGATGATGCGCCACTGCGTCTGATTGAGGCCAATCTTGGCAATCCGTGCGTCATAAGCGCGCCTCGCCCCCCGACTAATCTCGTCCATCAAATATAGCATACGGTCGTCGTCGGTGAGGGCGCCTTCGCGAAGCCGTGGCGGCATTGTGTCGAGATTTGCGTTCATACCGCTGCCTAGTCCGTTTCGTGGGAATGCCAAAACGCAAATTACTAAACGATTTTACTAACCGGATGGAACGGTCTACGCCACGCCATGAAGCGACTTAGCACATGTCCAAAATCCTTCGAAAGAGGCAGATGACCGACGAACCAAATGAGCGGGAACAGGATCGCGCGCCCGCATCCAGCCTGAAATCGCAACCCAAATTTCGCCTCATCCTCATCATAGCCATCACTGCTGCGCTGATTGCAGGTGGTTGGTGGTATTACAGGCATGTCACCTATGGGCAGTACATGCAGTCGACCGACAACGCCTATGTCGCGGCCGACAGCGTTGTGGTTTCATCAAAAGTGGCCGGATACGTGGACGCGGTGCTCGTCTCTGAGAACGGGCGGGTCAGTCCCGGCGAGGCGCTCGTGCAACTGGATGTGCGAGATTATAGAGCCCAGGCGCAACAGGCGCGTGCGCAAATTGCGGCGACGCTGGCCGGCGCCGACACAATCCGCTCGCAAGTAACCGAACAGGACTCAGCGATTCGGCAGGCGCGGGCCCAACTCGCCGCCAAGCGCGCGGCGCTCGACCTCGCCAATGAGCAGGTAGCGAGGTATCGCCCCCTTGCCGCGACCGGTGCGGAGCCGCGAGAAAAGCTTCAACAATATGAGACACAGGCGCAGCAAGCGCACGCCGACTTTGTTGCTGCCCAGGCAGCAGTCTCTGCTGCCAACGGTCGGAGGGCCACCTTGTTCAAACAGATCGACCAGACCGAAGCCCAAGCTGACGCGGCCCGCGCGCAGCTGGAAGCGGCCGACCTAGATGTCACATCGACTCTGCTGCGAGCCAGCAAGGGAGGTCGCGTTGGCGATCTAACAGTAAGGGTCGGCCAATTCGTTCAGCCCGGTCAGCGATTGATGACGGTGGTTCCGGTAAACGAAATCTACGTCATCGCTAATTTCAAGGAGACGCAGGTCGGCCTTTTGCGGGCGGGGCAACCGGTCAGGCTCGAGGTCGATGCTCTTCCCGACTTTGAGATTGCTGGACGCGTTGAGAGCATCTCGCCCGGAACCGGAGCAGAATTTTCGATCCTGCCGCCCGAAAACGCCACAGGGAATTTCACCAAGATTGTTCAGCGGATAACGGTTCGTATCGCGATAATAGCCTCGCCCAAAGTGCGTCGTCTGCTCGTCCCGGGCATGTCGGTTGTGGCAGTTGTCGACACGCGAAACGCTGCCGGAGAGCTGAAAGAGATCTCGAGTACCGACAAATGACCGCCGAGTTGGCATCGAACAGCGCCTCTGGTACTCCGACTGCAGAAAGGCGGAATGCCGATATCACCGCGTGGATAGCGGTCGCAGCGGGTGCACTTGGCGCCATGCTCGCAACACTCGATATCTCTATCGTCAATTCCGCGCTTCCGGTGATCCAGGGCGAAATCGGAGCCAGCGGCACCGAGGGCACTTGGATTGCCACCGCATTTCTCGTTGCCGAAATTGTGGTAATTCCGCTTAGCGCCTGGCTTGAACGCCTTTTTGGACTGCGAAACCTGCTCATCATTGCGGTTTCCGCGTTCACCGGCTTCTCAATTCTTTGCGGTATGGCGACCGACCTCACGACCATGATCATCGGTCGCACGGGTCAGGGTTTCATGGGTGGTGCGCTGATACCAACTGCGATGACCATCGTGGCGAAAAGATTGCCGCCCCATCAACAGCCGATCGGCATGGCGCTGTTCGGCATGACAGTGATTCTGGGTCCGGTCATGGGGCCGCTGATCGGTGGCTGGCTGACCGAAAATTTGAGCTGGCACTATGCCTTCTTTGTCAATGTTCCAATCTGCGCCGTACTGCTGCTGCTGCTATTCGTCGGGCTTCCTCACGAAGAGCCGAAGTGGGAGTATCTGACCGATGCTGATTGGGCGGGCATTGCCGGCCTGATTCTGGGGTTGGGCGCTTTGACTGTGTTGCTTGAGGAGGGGCATCGCGAGGAATGGTTTGAATCCGCTCTTATTCGCTGGCTGGCACTCATTGCCGTTATCGGTTTCGCTTCACTCATATACGGGCAGCTGAACGCGTCGAAGCCCGTCCTGAAACTCCGCCTCCTTCTCAATCGCCAATTCGGAAGCGTTGCGGTGATGGCTCTCGCCCTGGGAATGGTCATGTATGGTTCGACCTACGTCATTCCCCAATTTCTTGCGATCATATCCGATTATAACGCTTTTCAAACCGGGCTCGTTATATTTTGGATGGGTATTCCGGCTTTTGTGCTTATGCCGATCCTGCCCTTCATGATCCGCAGACTCCACATTCGCATTGCCGTCGGTGTCGGAATGCTTCTGATGGCGGCCAGCTGTTTCGTCAGCATAAGCCTCACCGCGGAATCTGGGGGCGCCGTATTCATCGAAAGCCAGCTTATTCGGGGTGTTGGCATGATTCTGGCCATGATGTTCCTGAACCAGGCTACCGTAGCCTCGGTGGCAAAGACAGATGCTGGCGATGCCTCCGGTATTTTTAACGCCGCTCGAAATCTCGGAGGATCTTTCGCTTTGGCCGGACTGGCTTCGTTTCAGGACCAGCGGATCTGGCACCATAGCCGGCGCATGGAAGAGACGCTGAATGCCAACAGTGCTTCACTCCAGATTTATCTTGATGAACTCGCGAAAAGCTTCGGCGGGATGGAGGGTGCCATGTCGATGCTAGGCCGGACCATCCAGCGGGACGCGTTCGTAATGACCTACAATGATGTATTCTTGGTGATGGGCGTCCTGACCTTGATGACCGTTCCTTTGGTCATCTTTTTGAAGCCGCTTCCCAAGAATGTTTCCCTTTCGATGCACTGAGCCTGACATGATAAGAAAATCTGTAATATCGCTTCTCGCCTCGTTTCTGCTGGCCGGTTGTGTTGCGGGCCCAGACTACGCCGGGCCTCCAGAAGTATTCTCGGCGAACCGAAATGACGGCTTTGTCCGTGCCGGCGGTAACATCATCGATACCGAGCCCGAGCTGGCAGAGTGGTGGCTCCTTTTGAACGATCCGGAATTGACCAGGCTTATCGAGGCTGCGTTATCGGACAATCCTTCGCTTCAGGCTGCGCAAGCGCGGATTGCGCAGGCGCGGGCATCCGTGAGACAGGAGAAGGCCGGAAGATTTCCGACGCTTGGAACCCAGGCGACGGCTATTCAGGGCCGCTTGCCGGGCCTTGATATTCAGAACAGTGCCCCGCCTTCGGCGAGCGCGCCTGTTAGTCCGCAGGGACAGGCGGATGATAGCCTCAGTGTCTACAATCTCGGGCTCAACGCTAACTGGGAGCTGGATTTCGCAGGAGGAACGCAGCGACGGATCGAGGCCGGCAACGCTCAGGCCGCGGCAGCGGTTGCCAATGTGGAGGATGCCAAGGTCCAGCTGACCGCCGAAGTTGCCAATGCCTATGTCAACCTGCGCGAGGCCCAGTTTCGAGCCAAAGCGTACCGAACCGAGTGCGAGTTGCAGCAGCAAACCCTCTCGCTAACCTATCAACGGTATCAGCAAGGCGTGTTGCCCCTGTTCCCTCTCGGCAATGCAAATGCCGAGCTCGAGCTGCTCAAGTCTCAGCTCGCCGAGGCCGAAGCTGACACGGCGGTATTGCTCGATGCGCTTGCCATTCTAGCTGGACAGATCCCAGGGACAACGGACGAAGCGCTGAAACAGATCTTCGATGTTCCCCTCCCGCCGGAACAGGTCGCCGTGGGCGACCCCTCCAACCTTGTCGCACGTCGGCCCGACATCCGCGCGGCCGAACGCAGCCTGGCGGCAGCAACGGCTCGGATCGGTGTTGCGGAGGCTGCACGATTTCCGAAGCTGTCATTCATGGGAATCTTGGGACTTGGCGGAACGTCGCCAGACGATCTCTTTGATGTGAGCAATCCGTCAATTCTCGCCATTCCACAGTTGCAGTGGAACTTCCTCGATTTCGGAAGGGTCGATGCCTCGGTCGATCAGGCGAGCGCCGTCCGTGCCGAGGCAGTTGCCAACTATCGAAAGACGGTGCTTTCTGCACTTCAGGACGCCGAGCGCGCGTTGTCGCGCTTTAGCCAGCAGCGCTCTGCCCTGGTGGCGTTCGCGCAGATCAAGTCCCAGGCAGATGGCGCAGCCGATCTTGATCGACAACGATTTGCCGGCGGAGTGATCTCGCGCGCCGACCTAAATCGCACGCTTCGCAAACAGCAGCAGGCGGCAACCGACCTCGTCCGGGGAAAGGCGGCGCTCACGCTGTCATGGATCGCCCTGCAAAAATCACTCGGCCTGGGATGGCAAGTGCAAGCAAAGATTTAATGTCACCTACGAGTGTCGTTAATATGAACTCTAAGGTGCGATATCGGTTCAGAAAGAATCTCATAGGGATTTCAACTGACAATTTTATCTAACCTTAGCAAGAGTATCCTGTGCTTGTTCAAACGATCTGTCGGCCGATTTGTGCGCAGCATACTCCTTGCAAGCGACCTGATATAACGCTACGGTGACGTTTACATAATGTCATTGAGGCAAGGCGCGATGTGTGGATCGGCATGGTTAAATGTGTGGGGTCAGTGGTCCCGCTTGCTGGCATGATCCGCTCGATGACGGGTTATGGGAGAGGGAGTTGCCACGGGCGATCCGCTCTCCCGACACCGGTTGGAGACTTGCTGCGATGAATGCGCGCACAGCACCG